>CAYUIQ010000126.1:0-5978 GCA_964444795.1 uncultured Planctomycetaceae bacterium | reverse complement strand
GGAACTGCGCGGAATTCGACCTCTGACTTCCTCGCTCGCGCTTCGGGTTACTATTCCAAAAGGCTGCTAAGCCGCGGCGGGCGTTCCGGTGCTGGCCAAGCGTTCGATTTCCGCCCGATCGATCGGCTGCATCTGCCGCGAGATGCCATCAGGGCCAAACCGCTCGATAAACACCCGAGCATCTCGATGCAGCAGCCGGGGCAGATAGAACCACGCCCAGGCAACCGATTGTGGATGCTGATGGGCCGAAATGACCACCAGATCGACGTTGCTCAGTTCGTTGGCAATATTGGCCAATCCGACGAACGGTTCGCCGGGAACCAGCCGGATTCGGGCTCCCGTGGATTGCAGCAGCCGGTGAGCCATTTTGAGCGTCACGCCCGGCCCGTCGGAGGCGGTGCGTGCCTCGAAAGGATCGATTCCCGCGTAGTCGATCCCCTCCAGCGGCACGTAGCGGCTGGCCACTTCGATCATGCGGACCGCACGGCGTCCGATTCCCAGGCCCAACTCAAGGATCTTCTGAACCGGCCGGCGGCGGATCTCGCGGTACACCGCGCGATCCCCTTTAGGATGGGAGAAATAGGAGAGATAGAAGCAACGCAAGCTACTTGGTTTGGGCAACGTTACCTTCCTTGGCATCGGAGGCCAGATATCGGCAATAAGACGAACGTGGAACCCACCCTATTACGTGTCGGCCGTCGATTTGGGACGAATCGAGGAGAAATGGCCGGTTTCCCGGGCAATGTCGTCCGCACGGGGCCGTCCGCGCCGACACCTGAAAGACATGGGCTCCCAGCGGATCGAAGCCCACGGTGTCGCCGCAAGAAACCACGGCAATGGCCCCTCCGCCGGCCGACCTCGGCGGAGCGTCCCTCTTTCTTCCAGTCTGGCGGAAGATATGCCGATTATTCCGATTAGAAAACCCTCGCCACCGATTCTTATGCTCATGGCTCCATATCGCCGCTTACAACTGGAAACGCTCGAACAGCGCGAGCTTCTGACCGTTGCCGCGCTGGGGCCCGTTCTCGATATCCACGGCGAATCGACCGCGGTACAGACGACCTACTCACAGAGCCGTTCCCCTACCGTGGCGGTGGATGCCGATGGTGATTTCGTGGCGGTTTGGGCAAGCGAAGGCCCGGGCGGCGACGGATACGAAATCCGCGGCCGCCGGTACAATGCGGCGGCCATCGCGCAAGGGGGCGAGTTTCAGGTCAACACCTCGACGTCCTCCCAGCAGAAATTTCCCTGCGTGGCCATGGACGGCGACGGCGATTTTGTCGTCGCCTGGTCGAGCCTGTTTCAAGACGGCAGCGACTACGGCATCTACGCTCAGCGATTCGACTCGGCGGGAGCCGCCCAGGGGCCGGAATTCCGTGTGAACAGCCATTTGGCCGGCAGTCAAGTATTTCCCGCAGTGGCCATGAACGCCGCGGGCGACTTCGTGGTCGCATGGACCAGCCAAGATCAGGACGGCAGCGGGGCCGGCATTTTCGCCCAGCGTTTCGACCCGACAGGCACGCCGTTGGGCGACGAGTTCCAAGTCAACGCCCACACCGACGGCAATCAGCGGTACGCCACCGCGGCCATCGATTCGGCGGGCAACTTCGTCGTCACCTGGACCAGCCAAGACCAGGACGGCAGCGGCGGAGGCATTTATGCCCGGCGCTTCGCCCCCGACGGCACGCCCCAGGACAGTGAATTTCTGGTCAACGCCACGACTCTCGGCAACCAACAGTTCTCGACCGTCGATATCGATCCGGCCGGCGAATTCGTCGTCGCATGGCAGAGTTTCGACGTCACCATGGGCGCTTGGGAGATCTACGCCCGACGGTTCGATTCGGCCGGTACGCCGTTGATCGAAGAAACGCCGATCGGTACGGGCCGCTACGCATCGGTGGCCACGGGTCCCGGGGGTGATTTCGCCGTCGCCTGGGAAACGTATCCCGGCTCCGGCGGTCTCCCTTCGCAGATCATGCTTCGGCACTTCGACGGGTACGGCGCGCCGACCAGTCAGGCCGGCCTGACGCACGAGGCATCGGCCGCCAGCCACTACGGCGTCTCCACCGCCGCGGTGGACCAAAATCTGGTCGTTCTTTGGACGGGCGATGATTCCGGCAATCCCGATGTTTTCGGCGGCCGATTCGAGACCGCCGTGCAACTGGGGATCAACCACCGGCCCATCCTGGCAACCATCGCCGACCAAACGGCTCGCGTCGACGAACCGTTGACGTTCACCGCGACGGCCATCGACCCGGATTTTGCCGACACGCTCACCTTCTCCCTGGATTTCGACGCACCGGCCGGAGCGGCCATCGATCCGATCACCGGGGTATTCACCTGGACACCGAGCGCCGCTCAGGGCCCGGGAACCTACGTGGCAACGATTCGCATTACCGACGACGACTCGCCTGCCTTGGACGACGCCCAGACGGTAACCCTCACCGTCACCGACGGAGCCGGTCTGCCGACGCTCCAGCCGCTGCCGGACGTCGTCCTGGCCGCCGGCGCGCCGTTGCACGTGGCACTGTCCGGAGCGGATCCCCAAGGCGATCCGTTGAGCTATACCGTCGCTCACACGGGCGCCGGCCTGACGACGCTGGTGCCCGAAGGCAATCGAAGCTTGAGCATCACGGTCCGCGACTTCGGCGACATGACGCTGGAGTTGTTCGAAAGCCGCGCGCCGCGAACCACCGGCCGGATCATCGAACTGGCCGAGTCGGGATTCTACGACGGATTGACCTTCCACCGGATCATCGACGATTTCATGATCCAGGGAGGTTCCTCCGACGGCAACGGCACCGCCGGATCGGGAGTCACCTTCGACGACGAGTTTCATCCCGACCTGCAACACACCAGTGCCGGCGTGCTGTCGATGGCCAAGAGCAGCGACGACACCAACGACTCGCAGTTCTTCATCACCGACGCGCCCACTCGGAATCTCGACTACAACCATTCGATCTTCGGGTTTCTCACCGCCGGCAACGACGTGCGCCAGGCCGTGCAGACCGTTGCCGCCGACTCCGCCGGCCGTCCGGACGAAGCCGTAATCATCGATTCGGTACGGGTGATGGTTGATCGGCAAGACGGCGTGCTCATGCTGTCGGCCCCCGAGGGCACCACGGGCGAGGCCGACGTGACGGTCACCGTCGACGACGGACAGGGGGAAACCGCTTCGCGGACTTTCCACGTCATCATCACGTCCGACGCCGATTCCAGCGCCAATGCCCGGCCTTACCTACTGCCGATCGACGACGTTCACACGACGGTCGACACGCCGGCGAGTTTCACGATTGCGGCGATGGACGTCGAGGGTGATCCGATCTTCTACTCCGGAGCCGTCGAACCGGCTTCCGCCGACGTGGCACTCGACGTGGCCGAACTCGACGGCTCGGCTATCGTCACGCCGAGCAACGGGTTTGTTGGAGTCCAGGAGCTTCTCCTCAGTGTCGGCGCACAGAGCGGACAGGCGTGGGACAATCAGGCGGTTGCCTTGTGGGTTCATCCGCCGGCTCCCGCGGGCGTCGAACTGCTGGCCATCAGCGACACCGGCGCCAACGACGCCGACCAGATCACTCGACTGAACAACGAGCCGGACAACACCCTGCAACTGCGCGTCACCGGCGTGCTGCCGGGGATGGAAATCACCGCGTATGCAGGCGCGACGCCCATTGCACAGGGCGTGGCCGCCGGCACGTCCATCACGCTGGCAACCGACGCAACCCACGTGCTCGCCGACGGGGTCCACCAGATCACCGCGGTCCAAACGCTCCGCGATCAGTCCGTCAGCATCGGCAACCGCGACGAGGTGGTCGATCTGGCGAGCGAGAACTCGGCCTCGCTACCGATCACCGTCGACACCTCGCCTCCCATCTTCTCATCGAGCCCCATCGCCACCGCCGTCGTCGGGACCCCCTACGTGTACGACGTGGAAACCGACGATGAAGCGGCCGGACTGGTACTCTACGAATTGCCGGACGCCCCGGCCACAATGACCATCGATCCGCAAACCGGTATCCTCGCCTGGACGCCCACTGGTTCGTCCAGTGTCCCGGTCACGGTGATAGCCGTCGACGCGGCCGGGAATGTGGGCAAGCAGGCCTTCAGCCTTGTCCTCAACGGACCGCCTCAGTTGTACCCCATCGCCGATCAGACCGTCATGGTCGGAGACACCCTGTCGCTGACCGTCTCGGCCGTCGATCCCGACACGCCCGCCCAGCAACTCCGCTTCGCTCTCAACCCGGGCGCCCCCTTGGGCATGACGATCGACGCCGCAAGTGGCCTGCTCGCCTGGACGCCTGACCTGGGGCAAACACCGGGAGTCCACGCCGTTACCGTGCGTGTTACCGACGATGGTACACCGGCGTTGGACGACGTGGCGTCGTTTTCCGTCGAGTTGCTCGACCCGATGCCAACGACCACGACGGACTGGGGGAGCGTCGCCTTTCTAGAGGTCCCCGGCGAGGCGGTATCCGACGGTGATCGGTATCTCCTTCGGGCAATGCGCGACGGGCAACTGACCGTCGAGGCCCATTTCTCCAGCGCGGCCGGAAACATCGATCTGACGCTTCTCGACGCCGACGGCGCCGTCCTGGACGCCTCGGCCACCAGCAACGACGTCGAGCGACTCGACGCACCCGTCGCTGCCGGTCAACTCTATCAGGTCGTTGTCGCCGGCAGTAATCCAGCGGCCGAGTTTCGGCTGGCCAACCTGCTCACCGAGAGTGCCACGACCCTGACGGTCTTCGGAACCGAAGGCGACGACACGCTTCATCTTGCCGCCGGAGTTCAACACGAACTGGTCGTCAATGGATTCACTTACCACGTCGACGCCTCCACGATCACAACACTCGCGATCCACGGCGGCGGCGGAGCCGACGCGATCACGCTGCACGATTCGGCCGGGCAGGATACGTTGAAAGCCGGGCCCGATTGGGCGAACTTCTCCGGCGACGGATTCTCGTACCAGACCACCGGCTTCGAGGCGGTCGTCGCGACGTCCACCGGCGGCGACGACGTGGCCTTCCTCTACGATTCGCCCGGCGACGATCTGTTTGCCGTCGACGACACGTACGGCGCGTTGACCGGCGGGTTGCCCGGCGAGACGTTCGCGCTGGCCGCCAACGACTTCCGTTACGTCCACGCTTATTCCACCGCCGGCGGCACCGATACGGCCGAACTCCACGGGACGGCCGGCAAGGAGACCGTGGTAACTCGGCCGACCGATGCCAAGATCATAGGCGCCGAACACTTCGGCCGGGCCTGGTACTTCGACGCAGTGGCCGTTCACGGCGGCGGTGGCGACGACATCGCCGTTCTGTACGACTCGGCCGCGCAGGACACCCTCCGGGCCTGGCCCACCGAGACCACGTTCTCCAGCGGGCTGTTCGACTACGAGATACTCGGCGTCGGTTCGCTCCAGGCCTACTCCACCGGCGGCGACGACGTGGCCTTCCTCTACGATTCGCCCGGCGACGACACGCTGGTGGTCGACGACACGCACGGCGCGCTGACCGGCGGGACCTTCTCGCTCTCTGTCAACGACTTCCGTTACGTCCACGGCTATTCCACCGCCGGCGGCACCGATACGGCCGAGCTTTACGGGACGGCCGGCAAGGAGACCGTGGTGACCCGGCCGACCGATGCCAAGATCATCGGCGCCGAACACTTCGGCCGGGCATGGTACTTCGACGCGGTGACCGTTCACGGCGGTGGCGGCGACGATCTCTCCGTGCTGTACGATTCGACCGGGCAGGACACCCTCCGGGCCTCGCCCACCGAGACCACGTTCTCCGGCAACCTTTTCGACTACGAGATACTTGGCACCGGTTCGCTCCAGGCCTACTCCACCGGCGGCGATGACGTGGCCTTCCTCTATGATTCGCCCGGCGACGATCTGCTGGTGGTCAACGACACGTACGGTTCGCTGACCGGCGGGACCTTCTCGCTCTCTGTCAACGACTTCCGTTACGTCCACG
>CAYUIQ010000125.1:0-25830 GCA_964444795.1 uncultured Planctomycetaceae bacterium | reverse complement strand
AGCCCCCAGAACCGAGTTTTCTGGGGGCTCGCTGCGCTCGACCACCAGGCACCCTCCACGGATTGCCCTTTTTCAGCGGGCTGCTAACCCCAATCGACGCCGCCGACCCTTCCCTTCCCACGCCAAATGTGGCAAACTGGGCACACGTTCTATCATGTGCTTTCTCAAGGAGTTCCAGCCATGTCGCGCCCTACTCTCGTTTTCTCATGCTTGGCCGTATTGCTATGCGGAACGTTTTGCGGCCGGGTGATCGCCCAAGACAACGGCACCGAGCCCGCCGCGACATCTCCCGAGGAACCAAAGCCGGCCGCTCCCACGGTGGTTGTCGTCGACCCTTCGCTGAAGAGCGCTCGGGCGACGATGACCCGGTTCCTCAAGCAAACCAACGCCAGCGACTACGCCGCGGCCGCGGAGTGCCTGAGCACGCCGCCCGACACGGCGGCCGAAGTCCAGCAGGAACTGGCCTGGAAGTTGAAATACGTGCTCGACCGGCTGGCACTGATCGATCTGGAGGGGATCGACGACAGCGCGGCCGCGGGGGCTTATTTCTTCGAGGGCGACGGCCGGATTGTCATCCAACAGGAAGCCGACGGTGCCTGGCGGTTCACCCCCAGTACGGTGAACTGGCTGGAGACGCTGTTCGAGGAGGTCCAGGACCTGCCCCCGTTGGCCGGCAGCGATTGGCTTCGCGATCTCTTTCCCACCGGCATGACCGGTCCCTGGATTCTGCTCCCGCAGTACCAATGGGTGTGCCTGCTGATCGTCATCTTGGTCGGTGTTCTCGTCGATTTTCTCGTCCGGACCGTGTTGAGCAGCCTAACCGTGAAATGGCTGAAAGTGGTCCACGTCGAAGTCGACCCGGCCTTGGAGCGAAGCCTCTGGAAGCCGATCGGCCTGCTCAGCATGGCCTTAACGTGGTACGGTGGAACCGTGCTCATCGGGTTGCCGCCCGGAATGCTCTCGGTCTTACTGGTGGCCGTGCGGTTCTTCGCCGTGGTAGCCGCCATCTGGACCGCCTTCCGCCTGATCGACCTGCTCAGCAGCTACCTGATGAGCAAGGCGGCCGGAACGGAAACCAAGTTCGACGACCTGCTCATCCCCCTGGTCTCCCGTTCGCTGAAGGTCTTCGCCGTCTGTATCGGTTTGCTGGTCTTTGCCGAAGCCTTCAATCTACCGCTGGCCGGACTGCTCAGCGGGTTGGGGTTGGGTGGCGTCGCGTTCGCCTTTGCCTCGAAGGACACGCTGGGCAACCTCTTCGGCTCGCTCACCGTGTTGACCGACCGGCCCTTTGAAATCGGCGACTGGATCAAAACCGACGGCGTCGAAGGGTCCGTCGAAACGGTCGGTATCCGCAGCACCCGCGTGAGAACCTTCTACAACTCGCTCGTCACGCTCCCCAACAGCCTGCTGACCACCGCGATCGTCGACAACATGGGCCGGCGACGCTACCGCCGCATCAAGACGATGCTCGGCCTGCAATATGACACGCCGCCGGACCGCATGGAGGCCTTCTGCGAGGGAGTTCGCGAATTGATCCGCCGTCACAAGTACACGCGTAAGGATTACTTCCACGTCTACTTCAACCAATTCTCCGCCAGTTCGCTCGACGTGATGCTCTATTGCTTCCTGGAATGTCCCGACTGGTCGGTCGAGCTGCAGGAGCGACATCGCCTGTTCGTCGACATCGTGAAACTAGCCCAGCGGCTGGGCGTTTCCTTCGCCTTTCCCACCAGCACGTTGCACCTGCACCAGGAGCAACCCGCAGCGGCCGATTCGTCGGGCCTGGACGATCCCCATCAAGCCGGCCGCGATCTGGCCGCCGAGATCACCGGCGAAGATGCGACGGACGGCAAATAGTGTCCCCGGTCGTGCGCGATTCGTTTGACGCCCAGCCGAAGGCGCCGGCTAGCCCACGGCGGAACCATGGACGAGCGGGACGCTACGTCGGCGGAAACAAAATCGGTCTGAGAAGTGTTGTCATTCGGTCTAACTCATCGGCGTTGTGGCGCAAAAGGTCGTGATTCCAGACGTCTCTAGTTTCGTCGTAACACTCGCGCGCAAGTTTGTATCCGACGTCTTCCATGCTGCCGAGATCAACCCGCGGCAATTCCTCCGGCTCTGACCACACACCAATGACAAAGACTCGTTCTGCTAAGCCTTCGGGAATATCCTGGGTCATCTGATCGAAACGGGCTGAGCTGTTATCAAAGTCAACGAGCAAGACCATGTGGCGTTTCGCATACCTGCGCATCTCGGTCGCGTGGACCGACACGAACTCATCCCGAACTTTCGCCCACCCTCCCGCACAGGGTAGCACCTGAATAGCGCGTGGGTCGAGGGCATCATGGCGCACGAAACCGTTTGCGATTTCGACGTTGGCATCATCCTCCGGCAATACGAGCACGTGCGGTCTAAACTTGTTCGCACTCATATTTCGACATCGCCCCGGATCAGCGCGTCAACCAGACTGCCGTTGACCGTCACCTCATCGAGCGGCCGAATGGCCGTTGGTTCGAGGTGGCCGTGCCGACCCAGTAGGAACGTGTTCTCGGTGGAGAATCGGCGTATTGCTTCAGGGTTGTGCGACGTAGCCAGGAGTTGCCCGCCCGTTTGGAATGAACGACGGAGGGCCATGACAAGTTGCCCCGCCTCTTCAAGCGAAATAAAATTGTCGGGCTCGTCCCAGAAACAGAAGATTGGACCGTACGCCTTGTTCGATGCAAGCACCAGAGCGCAGATGAAGAAGCACTTTTCGCCGTCCGAGAGATCATCAAACGCTAGGTTCAATGACTCGCCGTCCTGTTCGAACTGCACGGATAAGCTGCGCGAGTCCTTGCCTATGATCGGGTTCTTAATATCCTTGAAGTCGGGCATGACTTGCCGCACGAACTCGTCGATAGGCGTATAAGCTGAAGGTGAATGCGAGAGGAGCCCCGTGAACCATTCTCCAAAGTTCGAGCACGGTTTGTCCGGCATAAGTGTGTCGCCCGTGGAATCTCCCGAAATGAGGCTTGGGATTGGCGCTAGAATAAGCATCCTTGCAAGCCAGTTCTTGAAGATGTGAAGCGGGTCCGATTCGGATTGCACTTGAACTAGCGGTAACGCCACCAGATGCCAATCCACCAGGAGCCGTGCGTCGGGTGTGGACGTTCTGGAGAGAGTGACTTGGGCAGTGTCTCGAGCGAAGATGTCGACGCCGCCTCGCGATAGTCGTTCTTCCGCGACTCGCATCTCCGTGAATCCCTGCGGCAATTCCAACGCAAGGTTGTAGCGGTAGACCTCGTCCCGTATGAGGACTTCGAGGTCAAAACGGATGGGCACGTCTGACCGGCCATGCGCCAAGTCTTCAGTACCGACGAGGTCGCGAACCCGGTTCGTACCGCGAGCAATACGCTGGAGAACCCGCAGGGCCGCTCCAACCGTGGACTTGCCGGTACCGTTTCTGCCAATCAGCAGGGACGATGGCCGATTTGAAATTGGAAGCTCAAAATTCTCCAGGCACCTGTAGTGGTTTATGTATAGTCGTTGGATCATCTGCGTGCCGTGCGGAAAATGAGGGGCTCGCGGGGACGGGGGCCCATGCTGCAACAGAACTCCAGAATAGACCTTTAGTATAGTGGTGAATGGCTGCCTACTCAACCCAAGCGCCCCGCCCACCAATTGGCTTGTTACTGAGTACTAGTAACGCCTGCCCTCTCTTGGTGCTTCTTCAGGATGACGTCATTTGTCGTCATCGTAGACTCTGATGATCAACGGTATTTTGGTCGGAGACGGCCGAAAAGCAATCCGAACGCGACATCCCACGGGAATGACGTAGAAGCAACGGTGCCGTCCGGGGAACCTCGCCTCAGTTTCGCGATCGTCCGGCAAGCGAACGACCGTGGTCGGCCTTTCATCCCGATGACTTCGCCTTCGGACTGCTCCCAATCATCCCAAGGTGCGTTCGACATTTTTCGTTGGTGTCTGGCGTCTACCAAGTAGAAAAGGGACAGGCATAATCATGTCTCCTTCACGGTATTGCCACAACTAGCTACCCCCCGGAGTGACGGCTTTCGCCCTTTTTGTGATAATCTGTATGGTTTGCGCAAAGTTTACGGATTGTCCGTCCGATAGTACGAACGTGTCGTGGCAGACATAGCCGCAGCCATTATGCGCTGATTGACCATTTATCCTAAATTCCCACCTGCCAGTTCACCGGGGTGTCGCTCATGGCCGAGTTTGGACCGGACATCGTCGATCAAGTTGTCGAAGTGTGCAAGACCGGCGCTGCGGAAGCGGTCGAGGCCTTTGGCCGCGCGTTGGATGCGGAAGTCAAGGATCTCTCCGTCGATCCGCCGACGACGCTCGATATCAAGCAATTGCCCGAGGCATTTCGCGGTGCGGGCCTGGTTGTCCTGATGAAAGTGGGAACCTCGGCCGCCTTGGTCCTGCTGCCGGAGAGTTCGGGCATCCTGCCGTCGTGGTACACGGCTCCCGATCCGACGGGGCAAAGCAAGTTGACCACGCTGGCCCAAGAGTTGGGCATGATCCTGCTGCCCGAGGAGTTCATGCCGGAAGATTTCCAAGCGGCGGCGGTGAAAAATCTAGCCGGCGCGATGGGACGCGGGGGAGTCGATGACGGAAGCCCGCTGGTCTGGCTCACTCTGGCCCTTGCCAACGGCGGGGAGGCGCAAGCGGCGTTGGTTTGGCCGGCGGCCAAACCGGAGGGCGTTTTCGGGGTGGGGAAAGCGAAAGCCTCGGCGGCGCCCAAACCGGCGGCACCCGCCGCGCAAAAGCCGGCTCCGGCCGCACCCTCTCCGGAGCTTCCCAAACCGGCCCCACAACCGACGCTGCGTCGCTCCGGTCGGCGTGGGCTGCCCAACTACTCGCGAAGCCTGCTGCACGTCGAGGTGCCGGTGATCGTTACTCTGGCGGCCAAACGTCAATCGCTGTCCCGCGTGATGGAATTGGGGCCGGGCTCGATTATCGACTTCGAGAAGTCGTGCGAGGAGATGCTCGACCTGGACGTCAGCGGCACCCACGTAGCCATGGGGGAGGCGGTGAAAGTGGGCGATAAGTTCGGCCTGCGCATCACCTCGATGCTCCTGCCCGAAGAACGATTCCATGCTCTAAAATCCCGGGGCACCGCCTGAGGCGTACGTTGCGATCCGCGATGGTTCTCTTTCCGCGCCGGCTGAAACGGGGTAGACTAGAGGCCTCGTTCCCATGCTCTACATGGGCACCAGACTGAAACGCCCGCCGGACAGGCACCCGATCCCATGATCTTGTTGTTGGATAACTACGATTCGTTTACCTACAACCTCGTGCAGCGGTTGGGTGAGATCGACCCCGAACTGCAACTGGAGGTCTGGCGCAACGACAAGATCACCGTCGAGGAGATCGCCGCCAGGGAACCGTCGCACGTGATTATCTCGCCGGGGCCTTGCACGCCGGACGAGGCAGGCATTTCGCTCGCCTGCGCGCGGCATTTCGCGGGTGAGGTTCCGCTGTTGGGGGTTTGTCTGGGCCATCAGTCGATCGCCCAGACGTTTGGTGCAACGATCGTTCGGGCCGATCGGTTGATGCACGGGAAGACGGACATGATCCATCACGACGACCGCGGCCTGTACGCCGGCTTGGACAACCCGTTTCGGGCAACCCGGTATCACAGTCTGATCGTCCGGCCCGACACGCTGGGCGATGAGTTCGAGATCTGTGCCTGGAGCGAGATGCCCGACGGCGGGCGCGAGATCATGGGGATCCGCCACCGGGAGTATCCCGTATTCGGGATGCAGTTCCACCCGGAGAGTTTTCTGGCCGATCGTGGACCGGTCTTGTTGGAACGCTTCTTGAAGGTGACATTGGGCTCGTATGGGAATGAGTAGCTACCGTCGGCGAGACGGTGGAATGCGGCTTGGGCCACGGTCTCACCGACCGTAACGACCGGGAGATCAAACCATCGCATCGAAACTTCGCCGCTGGGCGGACTCGACATGGGGCTGTGCGTTGACCGGCGCGGTCGTCTTGTGGGCGTCGTTCCCTCCCTGTGATCTTTGGCCCCTGGCATGGGTGGCTCCCGTGGCGTGGATCCCATTGATCCGTCGCCGCGAGCTTCCCGGACACCGGCCGTATCGGGCGCTATGGGTCGTCGGCTTCGTGTTTTGGATGGCCACGAGCTATTGGCTGGTTTTGCTGCATTGGGCGACTAGCTTCGCGTGGGTTGCCTTGAGTTTGTACCTGGCGCTCTATCTGCCCTTGTTTGTCGGGCTCAGCCGGGTAGCCGTCCACCGACTGGGGATTTCGGCGATCGTGGCCGCACCGGTGGTGTGGACGGGCCTGGAGTTGGCCCGCGGTCACCTCTTCACCGGCTTCACCTTGGCCAGTCTTGGGCATACGCAGTATCGGTGGATCGAGTTGATTCAATTGAGCGACCTGGCCGGGGCCTACGGCGTTAGTTTTGTCGTCATGTGGGGAGCCGCGTGTCTGGGGCGTATGCTTCCCTGCGACGGCAGGCGCCAAGCGTTCTGGCCCATCCTACCCGCCGCGGTGGTGATCGTCGCCGCATTGGCCTACGGACATGTGCGCACTTCGGGTCCACGGCTCGATTCGCGTAGCGTCCGGGTGGCCCTGATCCAGGGCTCCATCGACGTGGAGGTGAAGTCCGACCCCAAGATGCAGCAGGTCATCCAGAAACACTACACGGATCTGTCGCTGGAGGCCGTATCACCCGAGGCGGTGGCCCGGCACGGCAAGCCGGATCTGCTGGTATGGCCGGAAACCATGTTCCGGATTCCGTTGATCACCTACGCGGAGGAACCCCTCGTTCCCGACGATTGGCCGGACGCCGAGAACCAATTTGCCCCCAAGGTCCGCGAGGCAGCCGACGGCAATCGGCGTAGCATCGCCGGTCTGGCCCGCCAACTCAAGGTTCCGCTGGTGTTGGGGGTCGATCGGCTGCATTACGGCAGCGACGGCTTCTCTCACTTCAATTCGGCGATCTTTGTCGACGGCGACGGCCGGATTCTGGACTGCTACGACAAGATGCACCTGGTCATTTTTGGCGAATACGTGCCCTTTGCCGATTGGTTTCCATGGCTGGAGGATCTGACGCCATTGGGTGTCAGCGCCTCGGCGGGAGAAGAAGCGATCGCTTTCGCCCTGGATGACCGGCGCCGACCGACCACCGACGACCGGACGGCCGCGGTACGCTTTTCACCCGATATCTGCTATGAAACGGTCCTGCCGCATGTCATTCGCCGCCAGATCAACATGCTCCGCGATGCGGGCCGCGAACCGGATGTCCTGCTGAACCTGACCAACGACGGCTGGTATCGTGGCTCCACCGCGTTGGACATGCATCTGATCTGCGGCGTCTTCCGGGCGGTCGAATGTCGCAAGCCGCTGTTGATCGCCGCCAATACGGGATTCTCGGCGTGGATCGACGGCGACGGCCGCCTTCGCACTCAAGGCCCCCGGCGGGACACGGCCGTGCTGGTGGCGAACGCCCAGATCGACTCCCGGCACAGTTGGTATCTCAAGTACGGTGATTGGGCGGCCGGTACGTGTCTTGCGGCGTGTGGGGTGCTGGCCCTGTGCGGATGGCGAAATCGGCGGCGACGAGCAAACGGGTAGCCGTCCGTCACGGGCCAGATTCCCGTGGCATCCATCAACCGTGGCGCGACAGAATGGCGCCTGAGCTCCCGACACGAGCCGGCCGGCTGGTGGCCATCGGCCTGCCAAATCAGCCCCCTTTTGCTGCAAACGGGCCACGATTCCTCTTGGTGTAAGCCATAAACCGTTGTATAGAAATGACTTATGGGTTATTACATCCTCCGGAATGGGGGCAAGAAGAGTCCTCTGCAAACGGCGATGTATTTTCCCTGTATCCCCTATACTCGCTCCCTTACAGGGTTTCTGATTGACATGGGAAACTGGGCGAAGTTATACTGAGGGGACAAATTTACGGATTCCCCTGTCGTTGGCGTGGATCAATTCTTGGTTCAGTTTGACCCGGCGTAGTGGAACCGCCCGAACCGCATGGACGTGGGCCTGCTGAGATGGAGCATCCAAGCACGGCGGTTCGCTCCCCGCGTGGTTGAAGGAGAGGCCCGATGAACCTTGTCGGAAAGATTTTCACCGTCTTCATCTTCTTGATGAGCTTGGTCTTCATGTCGTTTGCCGTGGCCGTCTACGCCACCCACCAGAACTGGCGCGAGATCGTCACCAATCCGAAGGCAACTGCGGAGAAACCCTTGGGGTTGGAGTCGCAGTTAAAAAACGTGCGTAATGAAAACAAGAACCTTCGCGACGAAAAGGCGGCGCTCGTAGCCGACCTGGATAGGGAAACCACGCTCTATCTGAAGACGATGGCGGCGGCCACCAGCGAAATCAAACGGCTGAAGGACGACCAGACGGACAAAGAGAAGAAGCTGGCGTTGGCCAAGGGAGAGGTCGACAAGGCGATCGCCGCGATGAACGCCACGGAGCTTCGGCTGAAGGAGTTTCGCGTCGAATTGCAGGCGAAGCGGGATGCACTCCTGGCGGCGGAGGTGGATCGCGACCGCAAGCACAAGGAAGTCGTTCGCTTGACCGACGGCGTGCATGCGGCGGTGATCGAATTGGAAACCCTGAAAAAGCGGTTCTTGGACTTGCAGGAAGATCTCCAGCAAGCCCAGGACGTGCTGGCTTACAACGAGTTGAATATCAATTCGCCGCTGACCGGGGAGCCCGTCCCGCTCGATGGCAAGGTCACCGCGGTACCGAGTACGGACCTGGTCGAGATTTCCGTCGGTACGGACGACGGCCTGCTCAACGGCCACCAATTGCACGTCTACCGGGCGGCTCAGGGTTCGGCGCCGATGTATCTCGGAAAGATCGAAGTGGTTCGGGCGTCGTCCGACACGTCGGTCTGCAGGGTCGGTCTGCGAAAAGGAGAAATCCGGGAGAAAGACAATGTCACCACGAAGCTCAACTAGCAAGAATGCCGGCGGGCCGTATCGCAAGCCGAGCTTCGACCTCTACTCGATGCTGCTGCTGCTTTCGTTGATGGCTATCTTGGCCGGCTCCACCGTGCTGTATCTGCACATGTTTGACTACCGAATGAATCCCAGCGAGTTGAATCCGCCTTTCCGTGGAGGCCCCACGGTACCCCCGGCGGACGACCTCGACACGCCGGTGGCCGAACCCGCGGCGCCCGTTTCGGCCCGGCTGGCGGAGCCCGATTTCTGGTTGCGCGCCACCGTTTGACCAAGAAACCTCCTTTTTCAGGTGGCTCGAGCAAGGATGCTCCACCGGTTGTTCGGATACCTCCGATGTGACCTGGCGCTGGACCTCGGCACGGCCAATACGTTGATTGGCGTGGCCGGCCAGGGGATCGTGGTCGATGAGCCCTCGATCGTGGCCGTCCGGGACGATACCCGGCGGATTCTCTCCGGTGGTTGCGCGGTGGGCCATCTGGCCAAACAGATGCAGGGCCGCACCCCCGATTCCATTTCCGTGGTCCGCCCTCTGGCCGGCGGAGTCATCGCCGACTTCGAGCTGGCCGAGGCGATGCTCCGTTATCTGCTGGGCAAAGCGCGACGCGGGCGCGGGCGTATCAAGCCCCGGGTGCTGGTCGCCGTGCCGGGATGTATCACGCCGGTCGAGAAACGGGCCGTCTTCAATAGCACGCTCCGGGCCGGGGCCGGCCAGGTCTTTCTCCTGCCCGAGGCCAAGGCGGCGGCCATCGGCACCGGGCTGCCCGTGGCCGAACCGCTGGGAAGCATGGTCTGCGACATCGGCGGCGGAACCACCGAAGTGGCCGTGACCTGCCTGGGCGACGTCGTGGCCGGCGAGTCGATCCGCGTCGGCGGCGACGCCATGGACCGGGCCCTCGTCGACTACCTCCGGCGACACCATGCCTTGCGAATCGGGCTACCCGCCGCCGAGCGGTTGCGTATCGAACTGGGAAGCGCTGCTGCTCTGGCGGAAGAACTGGTGGGGGAAATCAACGGCGTGGATATCGTCAGCGGCTTGCCCCGAAAGGCGATCCTCACCAGCGAAGAGATTCGCGAGTCGCTGGCCGAGCCCCTGGAAGCGGTGGCCGAGGCCGTCACCGCCACGCTCGATCGATGTACGCCCGAGGTAGCCGCCGATCTGATGGATCACGGTTTGGTGCTCTGTGGCGGCGGCGCGCTGCTACGAAACATCGACCGATTTTTAGCCCGACGGACCGGCTTGCCCACCCGAGTTGCCGCCGAACCGTTGGCTGCCGTGATCCGAGGCGCCTCGATCTGCCTGGAGCACTTCCCGCAGTGGCGACCCGCCTTGCAGTCAAGCTATGATGATGTGTAATGGATCCCAACCGATGAGCACGGGCGCGATGAGCACCAACAGCGAAAACGGCACGAACCCAACTCTCGACCTGCTGGTGCGCCGGGCAAGCTGTCGGCGTTTTGCCGATCGGGAGATCCCCGCCGACATCTTGCGGCAGATTCTCGACGCCGGGATACGAGCGCCCACCGGTGGGAACCTCCAGCCGTATTCGATTATCCAGATCGAGCGGTCCGAAACCAAGCGCGAGTTGGCCCATCTCTGCTTCGATCAGCAATTCATGGCCGGGGCGCCGGTGATCTTGCTGTTCTGCATCGACTGGCACCGTCTCGACCGTTGGGCTCGCCTGTTGACGGCGCCCTTCACGGCAACCAGCAGTTTCCGGATGTTTTGGATCTCGATCCAGGATACGGTCATTTCCGCCCAGAGCATGTGCATGGCTGCCGAGTCGCTGGGATTGGGTTCGGTTTATATCGGGTCCGTGCTGGAATGTCTGCCGCAGCTTCGCGATATGTTCGACCTGCCCGACGGCGTCTTTCCCGTCGTGTTGCTCTGCCTGGGCTATCCCGAGACCACCTTGCGGCCGGCCGCCAAGCTGCCATCGGAGCTGATCGTCCACAAGGAGCGGTATCGGCACGTCGACGACCAAACGCTTCTGGCGGCGCTGGACGAGAAGTTTCACGACAAACACCGCGAGATCACCGCGACCCGTCTCGAGACGATACGGGACGTCTGTCGCGAGGTCCACGGCGAGGCGTTTGCCGAGGAGTGCCTAGAGACAATCCGCGCCGCCGGCCGGATCAACGCCGCGCAGTTCTTCTTCGCCCTGCATTACAGCGCCGCCAGGATACCCCAGGGAAACGAAGAGTTTCTTGAGTTGATGGAACGGTTCGGTTTCGACTGGTTCAAGGAATATATTCCGGTGGGCGAGTGAACGGATGCCCTCGATACGCCTATTCGATTGGCAAGCAATCCACGGCACGGCCCACCAGGCACCGGCGGTGGTCGATTCGCGGTTGCGGCTGCGCCTGTGTCTGACCGTGTTCGTGGCCCTGCTGATTGCGGTCTTTGGCCGGGCCGTACAGTTGGAACTCCGCGACGGAGCCGCGTTTCGCGCCGAAGCGGCCGAGCCGATCGTTCAGCGGAAATTGCTCCGTGGACTCCGCGGACGCATCCTCGCCCGTGACGGAACCGTTCTGGCCACCGACCGTCAGGTGGCCGTGTTGACGGTCCACTATCGGGCCCTCGACCAAACGCCCAGCCCGGAGTTGGTCCAACGGGCCGGCATCTCCCCGGAGCAATGGCAACGCCGCGCCGAGCAGATTCGAGCCCGAGTCGGGCGGATTACCGAAAGCGTCAACCGGCGACGGCTGGCCGAATTCCAGCAACAGTTCGACGACTCGACCGAACGTTCGCCTCCGGAGCCGGTCACCGTGGCCGAGACGCTACAGTACCATGTCATGGCCGAAGCGATCTCCGCCGAGGCGGTTGCCCAGTTCCAAGCCCATCCGGATCGCTATCCGGACGCACGGCTCGAACATCGCTGGCGCCGCGTCTATCCGGCCGGTGCGACGACCGCCCACGTGTTGGGATACGTGGGGGCCGGCGAGCAGACCGGCGACCGCGTTGGTCGGGCGGGTGTGGAACGCCGCTACGAATCGCTCTTGCGCGGACGCAACGGCCGGCAGGTCGACCGGGTCGATCATGGCGGCCGGCTGCTCTTAAGCGAACGGGAAATTGAGCCGCGGCCCGGGGGCGACCTCGTGTTGACCATCGATACGAAACTTCAGCAGGCCGCGGAGAACCTGCTCGACGCGGCCCTCGATCCCCGAGCGATCGATCGGCCGGACGACGCGTTGCCACCGGCCGGCGGAGCGATCGTCGTGATGAACGTCCATACGGGCGCGATCCGCGCGATTGCCTCCGCACCCCGCTTCGATCCCAACCTGTTCGCCGGCCGGCAGCCGGAAGCATTGCAGGCCCTGCTGACCGATCCGACACATCCGCTCTTCGACCGTGCCACACAGATGGCCATACCCGCCGGGTCGGTCTTCAAGATCGTCACGGCCGCCGCGATGCTGGATACGGACCCGACCACGGCCCAGGAGTCCCTGTTCTGCCAAGGCTACCTCTACCAGAAAAACGCCTGGCGCTGCGCCGTGTTTCGGCATCAGGGAGTGGGGCACGATCGGGTGACGCTGACCGACGCCCTGGCACAAAGCTGCAACGTCTTCTTCTTCCACCACGCCGGCCGCTTGGGACCCAAGCCGCTGATCGAATGGGCCGAGCGTTTCGGCTTCGGACGCCCCACGGGCATCGACCTCCCCGGTGAAGCCGCCGGCTCGTTGCCCACGCCCGAGAACATCGAGGCCCTGACCGGCCGGCGGTGGCAGCTCGGCGATACGTTGGGCTTGGCCGTCGGGCAGAGCTCGCTACGGGCGACGCCCCTGCAAGTGGCCCGGATGACGGCGGCGATTGCCAACGGCGGGCGTCTGGTCACGCCCCACGTGGTCGATCAAAGAGAACTATCGCCGTCGACGGCCATCGACGGTCTCTCACCCGGCACTCTTGCAGCCATTCGCACCGGTATGGAGCGCGCGGTCGCCGACGACAGGGGGACGGCCCATCGGCTCATGTACGACGGGGCGTCGCTCGGCGTGGCCGCCAAGACGGGCACGGCACAGGCCCATCCCGACCGGCCCGACCACGCATGGCTGACCGCCTATTTTCCGGCCAACGACCCCCAATGGGCGTTGGTCGTTGTTCTCGAACACGGCGGCAATGCCGAAACCACGGCGGTGCCCGTGGCGCGGCGGCTGATCCTCCAGATGAGGCGATTGGGCTACTCGGCGGTGAAAGCTACTCGGGCACATCCACGTAGCAGCCACAATGCGGGCACGTTTCCACCCGGCCGCGGCGGTCGGCGGGGAGCATGAGATCCTGCCCGCACTGCTGGCAATCGAACACGGCCGGTTCCTCGGGCAAGGCGACTAGCGACTTGGCGGCGCGGTACTCTTCGAGGATCTGCATCGCGCGGTCGGCATCCGACTCGGCCACCTGGATCTTCGCTCCGCCGACGGCGCCAGCGAGAAGCCAGCACATCTCGACGAGATTAGCATCGGCAAGAAACGCGCGAACTCCCTCCCGCTCCAATAGCAGCATCTTGGCCCCAGCCCTGACGGGAAAGTTGTAGCTTGCGACGGTCACCAACCGGTGGTCGGTGCCATCGATCGGTTCGTCCGCCGATTGCGGCAACATCGGTTCCCTGAAAGGATCGACCCGATCGGGATCTTCGCTCCGGTCCGCGGCGTTGGCGCGTCGCTGTTGCGATTGAAACTTGAAGAAGGCGTTGAGGCTTCGCGATCGAAACAGGGCGACCACGATGGCCGCATAAGCGACCCCGACCGTCAGGCTCAGAAAGAAAGTCAACTCCGCACCGGCGATGATGGCCAGCACGGTGGCCAAAGCCGCCAGAAGGACGCCCGTGGCAAATCCAAGCGCCAGAAGGAAAATCGCCCAATCGAACCCGTACCACGCGGCGGCAAAGAGTCCGACCGCCAGCCCGAGGCGAATCGGCGACGGTTCCTGGTGCGGCAGAAACAACGTGCCGGTTTCGGCCAGGAACACGACAAGGATGATCCCCAGATAGTTCGTCCGCCCGTAACTCACCAGCGGGTCGGGTGAAGGCTCCGGAATATCGGGTGAAGACGACTGAGACGGCTCCTGTTCCTCGTTCATCCAGCGCCCCCGAAGTTCGTGGCCAATACACGCAACGTCGATTACCCCATGCCCGGATGATACCAGATCCACCAGCCGCGTCAATCAAACGCAAGCCCGTCGATCGGCAACACGGACAGGCCACAGTCTTCTTTGCCGATGGAATAGACGACGTAGAGTCTGCCGTTGTGTTCGTGCGAGTAGGGATACGACCACTGCGGACTCTTCGCTCGGCCGGGGAAACGAGGAGCTTGACTCCTTCCGGTGCGAATCTTCCAGACCTTCTCCAGCGACAAGCCGTCCGGTTTTCCTACGGCAATCAGAAGCACATCGCGGTTTCCATGGTTGGCGATCAAATAGGGTTGCCCGGTGCTGAGCCGGCCGAAATAGGCTTTCGCCCGCGGCATGGGGAAATTGCTCGGCGCCGCGGTGGTCCAGGTCCGCCCGTGGTCGCGGCTGGTTGCGACCCAGGCCACGTTGCTGCCGCCGCGGATGACGGCCAGTATCCGATCGGGGCCGACCAGCAGGGTCGTCTCCGCAAAGGACGGTTTCAGTTCCGCGGCATACGGGACCTTCACCGTATCCCAACGCCCCAGGTCTTCGCCGTGGCTAATCGCGACCACCGGCAGCCCGTCTTTGTCCTGCCCCGCCGTGATCCAGTTGCCGTCGCTGGTGCGGACTGGCTCGTTGTAAGGCCAGCAGTCGATCATCGCGGTGCCCCGGGGTTCCCAACGGTTGGACTTCTCGTCGAGCGTGAAGGCCTCGGTCGTCAGGCCCCGAAAGCGGCGTCCCTCGCCTCGGCCGAATCGGGCAACGTACGTCCACAACCGGCCCTGGTGCGACATGAAACAGCCGTGGCTGTGGCACTGAGCGTCGGGGAATCCGCCGGCGATCATTTCTACCTCGGACCAGGTTCGGCAGTCATCGGTCGAACGCCGCCCGCGTTGCGTTTCGGTGGCGCTGTTCTCGTCGACGCGGCTGTTGGCCCAACTCGCAAACCACGTTCCCTTGTGGTGGATAATCGAGGCGCCGTGGAGGAACTGATACTCGCCCTCTTTCGCCCTGTGTACGACGCGGTTCTTCAAGCCGGGGACCAACGGGATCGCGTCGACGGCGGGAAAAGCGCCGCCCGTCCAGAGCGGGTAAAGGTTCGCAAGCCCCGGCACCGGCGGGACTTCGCCCGAGGGACGCGGCACTTCCTCGCCTCCGCGCACCGTGAGTTGGTCGATCAGGAAGAACGACCCCGGTGCCAGCCGCGCGCCCGAGACAACATCGATCGCCCCGAAGGGCAACTTCGTGCGGTACGCGTGCCGGGTCGCTGTGGGGTGATCGGGCAGGTTGGGGCTGCCTGGATCACCGAGCCAGAAATCGATCGCGCCGCTATCCCGCGCGGCCACGATCCGCAAACGGTGCCAGACCGGCCGACTGGGGTCGGTCGAGGCCTTCAGACGATTGCTAATCGACACCCAACTTCGGGCCCGACCGTCGTATTGACGCAACTCGCCCCGCTCGATACACAGGTTGATCTGGCTGGCGTCGCTTCCGCCGGGTTCATGCGACCAGAAATTAAACGTCCTCCCTGGCCCGCCGAAAAACGCGAAGGAGAATTCCACCAGCACACGATCTCGGGGCTCGCTCAACTGGCGAGAAAGGGCCACCCATCCCCGCTGGCGGGTCGGACGAGCGACGATCGCCCGTTTCGAGCCAGCCGCGCCCGGAGCGCCCACAACCACCGCGGGAGACGAGCCGGCGTGAAATGGCTTCCAGCCGTCCGGAGCCTTGCCCAAGACGCTCGCTTCGAAGTCTCCGTCGCCGATCAGGTTCTCAGCGACCAGCGACGAAGGGCTGAACACGGCAAGAAGCAGGACGATTTGTTGAATTCCAGGCATGGACTTTTCTTCCTTCGTGTTCTTGCTGTCTTGGTGGTTCCCCCCGCGATAACACCTCCCTCACTCCGGCGTGCCCGCGGGCAATTGCGGCGCGCCGGGCCGCAGTTCGAAGCGCACCAGCAGGGCCAATCCTCCCAGCACCAGCGCGGCGCCAGCGCATTGCGAGGTGCTCAGACGCACGTTCCAGAGCCACCATTCGACCGCCAGGACCAGCACGGGGCCGCTGAGCATGAACGCCCGAAGCGTCCAGACTTTCATCCGTCGCAAGGCGGCGTAATAGAGCGGTAGCGAGACGGCCGAGGCGACGGCCAGGGCGACGATTAACAGCCATGCCGAGAACTGGCCGGCGGCCTCCGGCGGCGAAGTAAAATCGCCGGTGATCAGGCCCAGGGCGACAAACCCGATCACCGTGACCGATTGATTGATGGCCGCCACGGCCTCCTCGTCCATCTGTTGCATGATATGGCGAATGACGAAGGCGTTGATCGCCAGCCCGAGCGCCGAGGCGACGACCATCAGGTCGCCCAGCGCGTGTCCCCGCCAGTTGATCCGATCGATTTCGACCAACAGGCCGAGCCCTGCAAGCATCACGGGCAGCAGCACCAGCAGCGGCACCAGACCGACCCGCTCAAGCCGGAAGGTCACGCCGATGAGCACGACAAAGACCAGATCGAGTCGCACCAAGAGCGAGACATTTGTGGCGGTGGTCCACTTCAGGGCCTCGAAGCAGAGCAGGTTGATGCCGACGGCCACGATACCCATCAGGGCAAGCCAAGGGACGGTTCCCCGTGGCCGAAGTCGTCGCAGGCCGCCGCCACGGGTCACGACCCAGAGGAGCAGCATGGCGACGGAAAGCACTCGCGAGTAGGTCCCGGCCAGACTGACCGGCCAGACCTCGATCGTCGCCCGCAGCAGCAGCACAAAGGCCACCCAACTCACCACCGCCGCGGCCGCGAAACCGATTACCTGTTTGTGCATTGCGTTTGTCTGGACCGATCAATAGAAGTTGAACATGATAAACACGGCCGCCGCGGCCAGCAACCCGGCCCAGAAGCGGTCGTCGCGCAGCAGGGCCACGGCCATGGGCCTGCTCGCCGGATCGGTGCGTGCGCGACGGACGGCGGTTGCGGCGAAGACGGCAAAGGTCCATACGGCGGCCAGCCACGCGGCACCGGCGGGGGTGAGATATTCTCCGACCATGGCAACGGCCAACGCCGCGTAAATCGCAAGCGTCAATCCGCAGACGGCCGCGAAGATCTTCAGGCCCGCCACCGTGACGACCCCCTGGCCAACCCAGGTGAGCTTCGATTTCTCGGCATCCGGCTGGGTCATCAGGCTTACGACCACGTGGACCACGACACAAACGGCCGCGGCGATGGCCACGGTGTGGAAGTTGGCCAGTTTCTCGCCGAACACGCCGGCAATCGACCCGTTGGTTCCCAGAAACTTCTCGTACAGCGGAGGGAATCCGTAAGAAACGGCCACTCCACAGAGCATGGTAACCAGCGCGGCGGTTGCCGTGGCCCGGCTCCAGAGCATGCCCAGGGCGAACGCCACAATCACGCCGGCGATCAGTTTACCCTGGAGGCCGACGACCATGAGGAAGAAACTGTCCTTGGAGTTGGGGTCCATCATGAAGATCGTCAGCAGTGCGGAGGCGACGAGCATGGCCACGATCGCCAACCGGCCGATCCAGATCAGCCGCCGCTCGGAGGCCTCGGGATTGACGTACCGCTGGTAGACGTCGAAGGTGATAATCGTGGCCGAGGAATTCATCATCGAGTCGATCGTCGAGAGGATGGCCCCGATCATTCCCGCGGCGACCAGACCCAACAGTCCCCAACCCAGCGGCGCGATCAATTCGGCCATTAGGGTGACGAACACCACGTCCTGGGCAACGTCCATCGAGCGGCTTCGCAGCAGGTAAAACGCGGCGATGCCCGTGCCGATGGAGATGAACGGGATGAGCAGTTTGAAAAACCCGGCGGTGATGATCCCGATACGAGCCTCGCGGTCGTCTCGCGCGGAGATCGCCCGTTGCACGATCCACTGGTTGGTGCCCCAGTAGTAGAAGTGCAGTACCATGATGCCGGTAAACACACTCGTCCACGGCAACTTGGGATGGTCAGTGGGCAAGTAGAGATGAAGTTTGCCGCCGCCCGGAGCCGCGCCGTCGATGGCCGTCATCCCGCTCCAGCCGCCGATCTCCGGTTGCCAGAACGTGACCCCGGCCAACAGCACGGCCGCGCCCAACAGCAGCACCGACTGGATCACGTCGGTCACGATCACCGCCTTGAGGCCACCGAGAATCGTGTACGTGCCCGTGACCACGGCCATCAGGAGGATCCCGAATCGATACCACTTGGGGTCGATGTCGCCGGGTGAAAGCTGGGAGTCGAAGGAAGCGCCCCCGATGATTTTCACCGCCGGTGGTTTGTCGGGATCGTAACCCGACCCGGGCAAGGTGACGGGGGCGATCGTCAGCACGCCATCATCGGTGATCTTGAACGTGGCGGTTTCCAGCTTGGTCAATTTTTCTTCGCCGGGAGGCGCATACATGAGATCCGGATCCGAGGCGTAGTTGGAGCCCCCGGACTTGAGGCGAATCTCGTCAATCGTGCCCGCCTCGTTCACGACAGCCTCGGCCACCGCCGTTTCGCCGTCCCCCAGCAGGATGTTCAGCGATCGCGAACCGATGTAGAACCCGGCCACCATGCCGACCAGGACCATAATGGCCAGCATGATGGCCGCATAGACCACTCGGCTGCGGTCGTCGTAACGGCGGCTGAGGTATTCGCTCAGCGTGTAGAGTTTCAGCTTGCGGTACATGGGCAGGAAGCCGTAGCAGAGCAACAACAGCCCGGCGATGGCACCCACTTCGAAATGGCTTTGGGCGAATCCGACACTGAAGCCGACGGCCATCATGCCGACGATGTGGTTGGCCGAGACGTTGGAGCCGAAGATCGACCCGGCCACGCCCCACCAGCGCGTCTTGCGGCCGGCCAGATAATAGTCGGCCGCGGTATCTTCCTTGCGACCGGCCCAGAGGCCGAACCCCATCACCGCGATCAGCGAGCCGAAAAAGATGACCAGATCGCCCCCGGTGAGCAACTCGCCCATGGTGTTCTCCATACGAACGAAACGGTTACTCGTCCAACAACTGTCGCATCCTCTCGATCCCCGTCGCCAGCACCTCGCGAGGATCCGCGGTCCAGAGATCCTTGTTAAAAAGCTCCAGGCTGACCGTGCCGTCGTAGCCCTTTTCTCGCAACACGGCGATTTCGGCAGCAAGGTCGATCACCCCATCTCCCAGCATCACCCGGTCGGGATCGGTCTGCTGGCCCAGCGGTTTGTCCGGCGCGGCGTCGTCGATATGGTAATGGCTGATCCGCTCGACGGGGATCGGCCGCAGATCCTCCAGCGTTGCCCCGCCGTTGTATGTATGGAAAGCGTCGAGAATGATCGTGGCGTCGGGGTCGTCGACGTCCTGCACGATCCGCCACGCCCGGCCCAAATGGCCGACCGAGCGAAAGAAGCTGATGTACTCGAACGTCGGCTTGACACCCACCTGCCGGCCGATCTCCAGCAGGTCCTTATATCGGGCTGTGAGCCGGCCGATGTCGCATGGTTCGCGCGGCGGTGTGGCGACCAGATAGGGCGATCCAAGCCGTGCGGCCATTTCCATCCGCCGCTTGATCTCGTCCAGCACCAGCGGATACTCCAACCCCTCGGCCTCGCCCCAAAACCGAGCGGCAATCGCACAAGGCACGATCAGCCCACTGTCGGCAATCGCCTTTTCAATATCGCGCACTTCGCCGCCCTGGCCCACGTATTCGTACACGTCGTTGATCCAAAGCTCGACCCCGGCAAACCCGGCCTCGGCCGCCAGACGGATCTTCTCGAGCATCGGCTGCGGCTTGATCGTGCTCGTGTTGAGGCAAAGGGTGAAGGGCATGGTGTTCTCCTCAAGTGCTCTTGAAGCAAGGTTCAGGAGGTACGATCAACCAGGCACCGAGGCAGCAAGGTGCAGGAAACAACAACTCTCCCGAGGCCATATTGTATTGGTTTGTCATCTTTTTGATAATAGGCTACTCTATATTGGACGAGAGAGGTATAATCATACCCGCTGATCTGGCGAGTTGGCCAGAAGCGAGGTCTTTCGGGAAGATCTTTGATCACGAGGCGAGATATGCCTATCGACAGAATCAGGCTCCGCGATTTCAAGTGTTTTGCCGACAGTGGGGACATTCCGTTGGCACCTCTGACCGTGATTTTCGGTCGAAACAACACGGGCAAATCCTCGATCCTTCAGAGTTTGCTGCTCCTGCGGCAAACGCTCGAATCGCCCGAATACGGCCCGAGGCTCGATCTCCGTGGCCCTCACTACGACGCCGGTACCTATGCGGACATTGTCCATCAACACAAGACGAAACAGCACGTTCGGATGGCATTCGACGTCGTTGGCGTGCGTGGCGTCAAAGGGGCGGTGACAATCGACCTGGAGTTCAGTTCGGACGAACCACAGCCGCCCCGATTATCCCGAATGAAAGTCCGATCAGGCGCTGCCGATCCGCTGGAGATCCGACGCGGTCGCGGCCGAGGAGGGCCCTACGAGCTACTGATTGGGGGACGAGTCAAGGGAGGAGAAAAGGGCGCGGTGTTTCAGTTTCCTCCAACACGCTTCTTTCCTCTTATTGGGGAAGAACCCCCGCGACGAGGACGGCCGAACCAAAAACACCAGGAGAGCCGCAAGGTGGCCCGACAGGCGATCGATGCTTTTGAGAGCACGTTAGGGAATATCCGAGCGGTCGGAGCATTTCGCAGGCAACCCGGCCGTCGCTATGAATATGGGGGTCGCGTTCCTGAAACGATCGATGCGACCGGCCAACATGTGGTTGACGCACTGATCGAGGACGCCAGACGCCGAGGAAAAAAACGTGGCGAGTTGTTTCGTAGCGTCAACGGCTGGCTCGAAAGTGTGGGCCGGGTGCGTCTAAAGCCCCTGAGGCAGATTTCGACGACGGCGCGCATTTTCGAGCTTCGGCTTAGAGACACGGATTCCGGCAGATGGGCCAACTTCGCGGATGTTGGGTTCGGGATTGGTCAGGCGTTTCCCGTTTTCGTGGAGGGACTCCGAACGCCTCCCGGGGGAACCTTCGTCGTGCAAGAGCCGGAGATACACTTGCACCCGGACGCACAACTCCGAATGGCCGATTTCCTCGTCAGTCTGGCCAAGACCGGTCGACGTGTTATCGCCGAGACACACAGCGAAAACCTCTTGCTGCGGCTTCGTCGATCCCTCTTGCGAAACGGATCGAAGGGACCTCAATTGAACGCTTCGGATGTGAGCATCATCTTTGTAACCAAGACCCGGGAGGGAGCCAGCAAAGCGATCCCGCTGGAATTGGACCGGATTGCACAGATCAAGAATTGGCCGAGAGGATTCATGGAAGAGGCCAGCGAAGAGAGAATGGCGATCTTGAAAGGAATGGTTGACTCCACCTGAGGGAACAGTACGCATGCCCAAAGAATCCGCTATCGACACCACGGTGCTGCAGAAGGCAAATGCCCCCATAACCCAGCCGCCTCGAGAGAAACGGCTGTTCCGAAAACGAATCAAGCTACTTTCCGAGATCCAGGCGGGGAGAAGAACCGCTCTTATCAGCAAGCAACTCTTGGCCGAATACGTTCGAAAACTGCCGAGTCCGAGAAACGATTACGTAAAACTCTTCCTCGAACTTATGGCCAATCCGGACCAAAACCGTTGCATCTTCAACTGTGCCCGGTGGCCGGGTCGCGATCGGGAGAAGGCACGCAAATGCCGGTATCCCAAACACGACGACCACGTCTTGTGTACCGCCATCCTACCAGATTCAAGAACAAGCACGATCATTACGGAAGAGGACCGAATGCTCAAGGCCGATGCGTGCATCTATCGCGAGTTCAGAGTGCATATCATCCACACTCAGGACATCTGATCGCCGGTTTCGGCGGCAGAAACTCTAAAACGCCCCCAGCCTCGGCGGGGTCGGGTCCATGGTCAGCACGCTGATGTCGAAGGCCTGCTTCATCAGTCGCATCTTCATCGCCGATCGGGACGGATCGTCCCAAAGGTTATCGAACTCGTCGGGATCTTCCTCCAGGTCGTAAAGCTCCCCCTCGTCGATCCCATGGTAAACGACGATCTTCTCGCGCTGGGTTCGCACCATCGTGCCATACGAACGCTTGTGTGTCCAGGCGTTGTAGTATTCGCTGTACACGGCGTCGCGATGCCGGGCCGGATCGGCACGGCCGGTGAGGATCGGCAGCAGCGATCGGCCCTGTATCGACGCGGGCACCTCGATCCCCGCTGCTTCCAGTAGCGTGGGCGCCAGATCGACCAGTTCGACCAGTCCGTCGGCCTGCAACCCACGCTGAAAACGGCCCGGCGCCGAGAGGATCAGCGGCACTTGCACCGCCTCGTCGTAGAAATGCGGGCCCTTGAGGTAGATGCCGTGGTCGCCGAGCATCTCGCCGTGATCCGACATGAAGATGACGATCGTGTTGTCGGCCTGTCCGGTCTCCTCCAGCGCCGCCAACATCCGGCCGACCCCGTCGTCGATCAGTTCGATCATCGCGTAGTAAGCGGCGGCCACCTGACGGCGGTCTTCGTCGGTCATGCCGGCCGTATGGAAATAGCCCGGCTCGTTGTGGGCCCACTGGTGATCCAATCGCTGGTACGCCGGCTTCTTTTCCAATTCGCCGGGATAAACCTTGGGCAGCCGCATCTCGGCCGGGTCGTATCGCGACAGATATTCGCCCGGCGGGTCGAACGGATGATGGGGGTCGAAACAATTGAAGCTGAACAGCCACGGCCGGCCTCGGTTGGCGCGGATGAAATCGACGGCCGTCTCCGCACACCAGGTGGTCTGATGAAACTCGGCCGGGATGCCGTGCTTCACATAGGGCGTCGCCGGGCCGCCGTACAGTTCGTCCCACGACGTACCCTGTGCGGTTAACCATTGGGTATACGCGTTCTCGGGCCAATCGGGTTGCGGATGGTGCGACCAGTGGAACGTCGTGTAGCCGTCGTCGATCCGCTGCTCGACCCGACCGTTGGCACACGAGGCCAGATGTAGCTTCCCGCCCAGTCCGCACGTGTAACCTTCGTCGGCCAGAATGCGGCTGATGAGCCGTTCGTCGGCGGGAATCATCTGTCCGTTTTGACGGCATCGCGTGGTCCGCGGATAACGGCCGGTGAGAAACGACGCCCGGCTCGGCGTGCAGACGGGGCTCTGGGCAAAGGCCCGAGTGAAGGCCACGCCGCCGGCGGTGAGCCGATCGACGTGCGGCGTGTTGATCCGCTCGTTGCCCAACGCGCCGATCGTATCGAACCGCTGTTGATCCGTGCAGATCCAGAGGATGTTCGGCCGGTCGGATGAAGCCGTGGTCATGCGGTCCTCCCGTACGCGGGAGTCCGTACGATGGGCTTCCAGCCCGTCGAGAACCCGCGATCATTCCCGCGACGGCCTCGGAGGGCCATCGCACATTAGCGACGGGCTTGGAAGCCCATCGTACATTACTAAAACGCCACGCCCACTTGTTGCCGCAGTTGATCCAACACGCGCATGTTGCCCAGCGAATCGGCCTCGGTCACCGGCACGTCGACACCCTCATGCGCGGCCGCGGCCAACCCGTCGGCTTCCAGGGCATAGAGTCCGGCAGTCGCTTCGACGCGAACCGTGTGTCGTGTGTCGCCCTTGTCGGTCACCAGGGTAAACGACCCGTCGCAGAACCAGGGGCAATCGATCGCGATATAACCCTCGGAGCCGCCGATGTAGGTCGTACGATCGGCCTCGACGCTCATGCCGCAGGTGAAGACGGCCAGGGTTTGGCCGCCGAAATCCAGCGTGCCGGCCGCGTAATCGTCGACCCCCGAAGCGTGCAGATGGGCCGCCGCATGAACGGCGGTCGGTTCGCCGCCGGCCAGCGCCCGCGACAGGTTGATGCAATAGCAGCCGACGTCCATCATCGACCCGCCGGCCAGTCGGGGCTGAAAGCGGACATCGGCCGGGTCCAGCCGGTTGAATGTGAAATGGGAACGGATCAGTTTCACGTCGCCAATCGCTCCGCCGCGAACCGTTTCGATCAGCCGCCCGATGGCCGGATGGAAACGGTACATAAAGGCTTCGACCAGCACGCGACCGCAACGTCGGGCCGTGTCGAACATCTCTTCCGCTTCGGCCGCGTCGCCGGCGATCGGCTTCTCGCACAGGACGTGCTTGCCCTTGTTCAACGCGCGAATCGTCCACCGATGGTGCAGCGAGTTGGGCAACGAGATGTAAACCGCCTCGACTTGCGGATCGGCCAGCACGGCATCGTAGTCGCCGACCGCGGGCGACCCGTACTGCCCGGCGAAGTCCTTTGCCGATTCGACGCCGCGCGACCCGACGCTAACCAGCTTCGCCCGGGAAGCTTCGCCGAGTTGTCCGGCAAACTTCCGCGCGATCCGCCCGGTTCCCAGGATTCCCCAATGCAACGGTTTGCTCATGCCGGGCAGTTCCTTATGCTTGACAACACATAACGCGCAAATCGTGACTCCCGTCCTCGCGCGACATTTCGTAGTAGGTGTACAGCCGATCGTCGCGCCGCACGACGTTGAAGTAGCGCAGCGCCCGCTTGTCGGAAAGCGGTTGGTACAAGGGCTCGCTCAAGGTCGTTCGGTGGAACGTACGCAAGTCGGTCGAGTAGGCCAGTCCGCAGCGTTCCTCGTAGTTCTCGCTCACGTCGGCCGAACCGTCGTACAGGCCCAGCCACGTATCGCCCTGGCGCCAGACCGTATTGATGCGCGCGGCGTACGCGTCCCAAGCGCCGGGCGCGGGTGCCAGGATCGGACCCTGCCACTGCCACTCGACGCCGTCGCCGCTGGTCGCCAATCCGGTGGCCGACTGGATCAGGCCCGTGTTGTAGGCGTCGTCCGTGCCGTGCATGTCGTCGGCCGTGCTCCCGGGCGTGGCCGCCACGGCAAAACTGACCACCATGTGCCGCAAGCCGTCGTGATCGAAAAGGAACGGATCCTTCACTCCTTCGACGCCCAGATCGGCCGCGGTCAAGATGGGGCGTACACTCCGCAGATCAAAATCCTCGGGCCGATCCGCTTCGATCAGACTGATGAGCCACCGCCGGTCGCCCGGATCGACGTAGCTGACGTACATCCGCCAGCCGGTATCCGGCCGGTAGTCCAAGGCACACCGCTCGATGCTGGTCGTATCGAGCAGATCCTTGGTGCCCGACCAGATATCCTCAAACGCGATCCCGTCGGTACTCTGGGCGATACGAATCTCGGCCCCCCGATCGGGCTCGACACCCCGCGGCCGCCGCAACCGGTAGACCAGATAGAACCGCTCGTGCGTCTCGCTATACATCACCCCCGGCGCCCCGGCCCAATACCCGGGCCCGTCGCCCAGCGGGCCGCACACAACCGTTCCCTCGTCGGGATTGAATTTCAAATACGGAGCCAACTGAAAGGGATCGATCTGCGCCATGGTACGCTACTTTCCTATTCTCACGAAACGGTCCACGCAACCAGCGGTTAATCATACCCGGCTGGAGGTGGGTCGGGCAAGAGGGCCGATTATCCGTCCGACTCGGATTTACCACAAGACTGTAGGGTGGGATAAGCGAAGCGCCGGCCCACCAACTTGCTTACCACAAAGACACCAAGGACACGAAGAAAGCAAACGGGGGAGCCTGGGATCAGGGGCAAATCTCAAGCCAGAATGAAGTGAGACGGTCTGACTTGGTGGGGCAACTTCTTTATGGTATCCTTCCGGCATGGCTGGTCCCAGGTGGATCGGGTCTGCCGGGGCTTTGTGTCATGAGAGTATCACGGGGAGGTATCTGTCATGAAAAGACTTGTTCCCGTTGCCGTGGGCTTCGTGCTCTTGTTGGTCGT
>CAYUIQ010000124.1:0-25876 GCA_964444795.1 uncultured Planctomycetaceae bacterium | reverse complement strand
CGGCGAGACGGTGGCCGACCCCACGGGGCTGAACCTGCCCATCCAGTACACCGGCGCGCCGATCAAGGACGCGGACGGCCGGATCGTCGGGGCGTTGGAGTTCGTGCTCGACATCAGTGAGACGAAGAAGGCCATGGAAGAGGCCCAGAAGTCGGTGGACAACATCAACAACATCCCCACGCCCGTGATGACCATCGACAAGGATTTCAACGTCACTTTCATGAACCCGGCGGGAGCGGGTGTGCTCGGGTCCACGCCGGAGCAGGTGATCGGCCAGAAGTGCTTCAGCCTGTTCAAGACCCCGCACTGCCAAACCGCCGAATGCCGCTGTGCCCAGGCCATGCAGAAGAACGAGGTCTGCACGGGCGAGACGGTCGTCGACCCTACCGGACTGAATATCCCCATTTTGTATACCGGCGCGCCGATCAAGGACACCGACGGCACGATCATCGGGGCTCTGGAGTACGTGGTGCCGATCGACATTGTGCAAAACACCGAGCTGGTCCAGAGCGCGAAGAGACGGGAGCAGAAGATCGCCGAGTACCAGGAACAGGAGGTCGAGAAGCTCGCGGCGACTCTGTCGAGCGTGGCCGAGGGCGATCTGACGGTCGACTACGCCGTGGCCGGCGCCGACGAGGACACGCAGACGGTGGCCCAGGCGTTCGACGGCATCGCCGGTGCGCTGAACGCCACGGTGAAGGCCCTGAGCAACGTGATCGGCCAGGTGACCGAATCGGCGGCTCAGTTCAACGAAGGCTCAAGGGTCATCGCCGAAAGCTCGCAAACGTTGGCTTCGGGTGCCCAGACACAGAGTTCGAGCGTCGAGGAAGTCAGCGCGTCGGTCGAGGAACTCAACGCCTCGATCGAGGGCGTGAAGACCAACGCCACCGAGGCCGACGACGTGGCCAAGAAGACCAACCAGTTGGCCGAACGAGGCGGTCAGGCCGTGCAGAAGTCGATCGAGGCGATGGAGCTGATTCGTACCAGTTCCGATCAGATCGCCGAAATCATTCAGGTGATTTCGGAAATCGCCAGCCAAACGAACCTGCTGGCGCTGAACGCGGCCATCGAAGCGGCACGGGCCGGCGAACACGGCATGGGATTCGCCGTGGTGGCCGACGAGGTCCGCAAATTGGCCGAACGGTCCAATCAGGCGGCCGGCGAGATCACGTCGCTGATCAAGGAATCGAGCGGCCGGGTCCAGGAAGGCGCCCAGCTTAGCGACGAGACCGGCAGCGCGCTGAAAGAGATCATCGAAGGCGTGGAAGCCACGGTGACGAAGATCTCCGAGATCGCCACCGCCACGGTCGAGCAGGCCAGCAATGCCTCGCAGGTCGGCGAAGCCATTGCGGGCATCGCCGAGGTGACCGAGCAGGCGGCCGCCGGTAGCGAGGAGATGGCCTCCAGCAGCGAAGAACTCGGGGCGCAAGCCACCGGCCTCCGCGATCTGGTCGCCCGATTCAAGACCGACGACGGGCAACGGGCAAGCCATCGAACCGAAACCGTCACGGCGTAACTCCGGTTCGCCCGTGACTCCAATAAAGGACCCACGGCTGCGCGGGACCCCGGCTCTCCTTTCTCCCACCGGGTCCCGCGCCGGCCGTGAATCTACGAAACTACTCTCCTCACCGGAGGGTGATTGTTGGTTTGGCCGTTTCGGCGGCGGACCAGCGGCCACCCTCCGGTTTTTTCGTGACCGCTTGCGTTACCGGCGCCGGCGGATAAGATCCAAAGGGTCCCCTTTGTCCCACTCTCCAACGCCCTGAGGAATCATCATGAATCAACCCGCCGCGACCGCCGTGGTTCTCGCAATACTCGGTCTTTCCGCCGTCACGCCGCATCTTCAAGCCGGACAACCGGGCAAAAGCCCCCTGAAGGTGTTTATTCTCGCCGGCCAGTCGAACATGGAAGGGCAGGGGGTCGTCGACATGGATCACGAGCAATACTACAACGGCGGCCGCGGCAATCTCGAACACGCCATGCGCGATCCGGCCAATGCGCCGCTTTACGCCCATCTCAAGGACGCCGACGGCAATTGGGTTACCCGAGACGACGTTTGGGTCTGGTACAAGACTCCCAACGCCGGATTGAAGAAGGGCGGGCTGACGATCGGCTTCACGGGCTACGGCGGCTCGCATCATATCGGTCCGGAACTTCAGTTCGGCCATGTGATCGGCGACGCGACGGACCAGCAGGTGCTGCTGATCAAGACGGCCTGGGGCGGCAAGAGTCTGTACGTGGATTTCCGCCCGCCCAGTTCCGGCGGCCAGGTCGGTCCGTACTACAAGCAGATGCTCGCCGAGATCCGCGAGGTGTTGGGGGATCTAAAGACGCACTTCCCCGACTACGACGGCCGCGGCTGGGAACTGGCCGGTTTCGTCTGGTTTCAGGGCTGGAACGATATGTGTACACCCCCGGCGATACCCGAGTACGAGCAGAATCTCGTCAACCTCATCAACGACGTGCGGAAGGAGTTCAAGACGCCGAAACTGCCGGTGGTGATCGGCGAGTTGGGCAACGGTGGCCCCAAGGCGTCGGGCAACATGGCGGCGATCCGCGGGGCACAAGCCGCCGCGGCCGCTCGGCCGGAGTTCGCCGGTACGGTCCTGTTTGTTCCCACGTCGCAGTTCGCCCGCCCCGCCGATCAATCCCCTTGCACGGGCCACGGCCACCACTGGTTCGCCAACGCCGAAAGCTACTTTCTTATCGGTGGGGCGTTGGGACAGGGAATGAAGGAGCTGTTGGAGGTGGATTGATCGTCGCCCAGAACTCGTACCGCCTCATGACCCGCGACCCAACAGCGAACTCCGAAGCACCCTTCCAGTTCAGTCTGGCGGCCATGCTGCACGGCGTGACCGGGGTGTCGGTTCTACTGGCGCTGTCCACTTGGCATCCGTACATCGGCGGACCGATCGGCATCCTCCTGGTCAGTGCCTGGTGGTCGAAGTTGGCCCATCGGGCCGGCCGGCGCAAGACGGCCTATTACTTTACGACTGGGGCGATGGGCGTCTTCGCGTATGTCGTTCTCTCGGTGCCCTGGAGCCCCGCCACGTGGTTCATCCTCAGAGGTTTCGCGGATTTCAGTGGGCCGGACCATGCGCGTCGGTGGCTGCAATTGGTGCCCGTCCTACTCATGTGCCTGGCCACGTTGGCCGGAGCCGCGATGCTGCGGCGACGCATTCGAGAATCCAAACCGAACAACCCGGTGGGCTTGGGCTTTTCGGCGGCCTATCTAACGGCGTACGTGTTCGGCGTTGCCTGGTGTGTCTTCGCGGTGATCTGGGAGGTCTTCAATTTTCGGGCCGGCCCAATTGACGTGGGGGGGATCATTGGCTTCTTCGTTTTGGCGCTGGCCGTCGGAATACCGTTGGTCGTCACGCTGTCGCTACACGTTGCCGTTCCCACGGCCATCTGGTTCGTGGTCATTCTCCGTCGAATCAATCCGGCGGAAGAGGGGACGGATGCCGAGGGAATTGATGACGTCAGGGATACACCGGCCGAGACTCCGTCACCTGGCGAGCCTGGAGGGGCCTCGGGATATTACGACTTGGGCCGAACGCCGTAGCTACCGTCGCCAGACGGTGGGAAGCGGATCGCCCACGGTCTGGCGATCGTGGCTACGGAAAGCCGCCACTGCCCCCCGGCGGAGCCGGGGGCTGAATGGGGCGATCAGTTCGTGGCCCGAACGTCATACACGTACAAGAAGTCGCCGTGGCGGATGTAGAGGCGGCCGTTATGCACCACCGGGTGAGCCCAGGTGCGGCCTTCGCCGTCTTCGGGGATGTCGAACTGGCTGACGACTTTGTGCCCGCTCGGCGTGGCGGGGACGAGGCCCATCGTGCCGCTTTCGTCGAACGTGTAGAGCATGCCGTCGGCGTACGTGGCCGAGCCCTTGCCCACGCCCTTTTCCACGTACGTCGGCTCGCCTGTCTTCCAGTTCAAACAGACCCAACTGGCCCGATTGCGGATGTGGCAGGAGCCGTACACGTGGCCGTCTAAGAGAATGACGCCGCCGTGTTGGTTGTCCAACTCGTCGCTGCGCCAAAGTTCGCGGACCGACGCCTCCGGGCCGTCGACGTCGATCTTCAGCATCACCGTTCCAGTAGTCCGTGTGCTGATCAGCACCTGGCCGTCGTGATAGACGGGCATGGTGATGTTTTCGTCGAAGGGCGTCTTGTGCGGGAAACGCCAGAGCAGATCGCCGGAGTCGGCATTCACGCCGATAAACGCCTTGTCGGTCAGAGCCAGCAGGATCCGCAACCCGCCGCACTCGGCCAGCGCCGGCGAGGAGTATCCGGCCAGATCGCCATCGGCGCTGGGCGATTTCCAGACGGTACGGCCCGTGAGTTTATCCAGGGCCACCATCGCCGCCCGCGGACCGCCGGGCCGGCAGATCAGCCGATCGCCGTCGATCAACAGCGATTCGGAAACCGCCCAGGTCACGTTCTTGCTGCCGAAATCCTTGAGGATGTCTCGCGTCCAGAGTTGCTTGCCCGATTCCGCGTCGAGGCAAACGACCAGTCCGCGCGGATTGAGATGATAGAGCCGGCCTTCGTCGATCGTCGGCGTGCTTCGCGTTCCCGGCACGGGCTTTTCCCAAGAGGGGCCCGTTTCGGTCTGCCAGACGATTCGACCGTCGAGGTCCAGCGCCGAGACGACCGTCTTTTCGTCGATATTGCCGGAAGTGTAAATCCGCCCACCGACAATCGCCACGGTGGCAAACCCGTGGCCGATGCCTTGGGCCGTCCAAAGCCGCTGGGGACCGCCTTCGGGCCACTTCTTCAGCAAACCGGTCTCGGTCGAGATGTTATCGCGCCGCGGCCCGTGAAACTGCGGCCAATCGCCGTCGGTTTCCGCCGCCGGTGCTCGGCTCCGCGCTACCAAACCGATCGCCAGGAGGATCAGCCAGCAAATCGTGTGGGATTCGGGCGTTCGATATTGTATCATAATGAAACTGCGCTCCGGGGTTCCATCCCCCGGGTCCTGTGGTGTGAGTGCGGGTCGCCTTGGCTCCCGGACCCAGGGGATGCGACCCCCGGGCGTGGCAGCGACTACTATCTTACCGAGAACGTGAACCGAAATCCACTTTCGCTTAAGGAATCTCTATGTCCTACCACAAGCTGCTCTGCGTCGGCCTGTTGATAATCACCTGGGGACAAACGGCCCGGGCCGCCGACTGGCCCACCTTTCGGCACGACAATCATCGTAGCGGCCAGACGGCCGAATCGATTGCCGCGGAGCAACTCGAACTGTGTTGGACCGAGAAATCACCTCACCCGCCACAACCGGCCTGGGCCGGTCCGGCCAAGTGGGACGCCTACGCCGGCATTCGCGGCCTGCGTTCGATGCGCAACTACGATCCCGTCTTCCACGTCGCCGTGGCGGGCAAGCGGCTCTACTTCGGCTCCTCGGTCGACGGCTCGGTCCGCTGCCTCGACACGTCCAACGGCCGGCATTGTTGGACCTACCATACCGACGGCCCGGTGCGCATCGCCCCCACGATCGTCGATGGCCGCGTCTATTTCGGTTCCGACGACGGACACGCTTACTGTGTCGACGCGGAGAACGGCGAACTCGTTTGGAAACATTGCCCCGGGTCGCGCGAGCGGTTGATCCTCAACAACGGCCGGTTGATTCCTTTCTGGCCGTGTCGCACGGGCGTGATGGTTGAGGGCACGCCAGGGCAGGGGGGGACTGCTTATTTTGCCGCGGGCATGCTCCCCTGGAAAGAGTCGTACTTCTGCGCGGTTGATGCGGCGACCGGCGAGGTGGAAGGACCGGGGCGATACTCGAATACCCAAAACGGCACCACTACCGAAGGTGCTTGGCTCGCCTCGTCCACCCGGCTTTACGTTCCCCAGGGACGTGTTCCGCCGCTGGTCTTCGATCGGGCGACCGGTAAGTCGCTCGGTTCGCTCGACGGCAAGGGCGGCGGCGGATGTTTCATTGTGCTGACCGACGACGACCGCGTGCTCCACGGCCCGGGCAACAAGACCGGCTGGATCAGCGAGAGTAACGCCGAAACCAAACAGCGGCTGGCCAGTTTCAGCGGCGGCAACGCCATGGTTGTGGCCGGCGAACATGCCTATCTGCTCACCGACGACCGCCTCTCGGCCGTCGACCGCCAGACGAAGAAACCCGCCTGGAGCGTACCCTGCGATTGCCCCTTCGAGTTGGTCGCCGCCGGTGATACGCTGTTCGTCGGCGGTCGCGACAAGGTATGCGCGGTGGACACCGCCGACGGGGCCACGCTCTGGGAAGGGAAGGTTTTCGGCCGCGCGTACGGATTGGCCGTGGCTGATGGGGCGATATTCGTCAGCACCGACGAGGGCTCCATTCACTGCTTCCGCCCGACCGGCAAGCCGACCGCGACCGTTGCGAAGGAAGAACCGGTCGAAGAACCCGTCGAGCAATCCGATCCGCCGGCGCCGATCGAGCCGTTTAAGCACGACGGACTTCTCGGGCGTTGGGTCTTCCGTCGAGACGCCGTCGAGGGAACCACCGTAAAGGATCTGGCCGGCAACACACCGGGCACCATCGCGGGCGGTGCAACATTGGGCCGCGTCGGCGACACCGAAGCGATCGAACTGGACGGCACCACCGGGAGCGTGTCGCTGGCGGCCGATCATAACACGGCCAAGCTGCCGGTGCGCCAGATTACGGCCGAAGCCTGGGTTCGGGTCGACGCGCCCATGCAATGGGGCGGTATTCTCGGCGCCTTGCAGGACAACGGCAACTACGAGCGGGGTTGGGTGCTGGGCTACTCGCAGAGCCGGTTCAGTTTCGCCGTCGCCGGCAAGGAAGGACCGGGCCGACTCACGTATCTGGCCGCCGACGCCGATTTCCAACTTGGCACCGGCCATCACGTCGTGGGTACGTACGACGGCGCGGTGATGCAGGTTTATGTCGATGGCAGGCTCCGTGCCACCTCGACGGATCAAAAGGGCGATATCAACTATCCGCCGACCGCACCCTACGAACTGGGCGCTTACCGCGATAAGGACGAGTTCTTCCGCCTGCGGGGCATGATCCACGAGGTTCGCCTGTACGATCGGGTCCTCTCGGCCGAGGAAATCAAGGAACATCACGAGTCGAAATCGCTCGATTGGCCCGTGGGGGAAGTTCCGCCGCCGCCTCCGGCCGCGCCGCCCGTGGCGCCGGAGTCGCTGCAACTGGCCGTCGGACCGTACCTCCGCTTCACCGCGCCCGGCGAAGCGACCGTTCGATGGAAGACGGATTCTCCCCAACCGACGATTCTCGAATACGAAGTCGACGGCCAGTGGCAGCGGATCGAGAATAAGACCGCCACGACCGAGCACGTCGCCGAACTTGAGAAACTGCGAACCCGAACCGTCTATCCGTATCGCATCAAGGTGCTGGTCGACGGCGAAGAAGAGATCGCGGGGCCGTTTGAGTGCGATACGTTTTTCAACTACACGAGAGCGCGTGGGAAGGACAGTCCGCTGCCTAGTGGCCGCGGCGGACTCTGCCTGACGCTGGGATGCGGCGACGGAGAAATGGCCCGTCAATTGGTCCGGAATACCGGAATGCGCGTGATCGTCCTGGATACTGATCGGAAAAACGTCCAGCGCGCCCGCGACTACCTGGCCTGGGCCGGTATCCACGGTGCTTCCGCGACCGTGCAGCACGTCAATTCGTATACCCAGCTTCCCGTCACTGGCGGATTGGCCACCATGATCGTTGTCGACGAAACGGTGGAGGGCGTCGATTCCGACGAGCTTCGCGCGGAGGTCGATCGGCTGCTGTCTCCCGGCGGCGTGGCCGTGCTGCGTAGTACTTTCAAGGAACCGAAACCCTCCGCGACTGGAGCTTGGACCCATCAATACGGCCAGGCCGACAACTCGGCGTTCGGCGGCGAAACGCTTGGCGGGGCGCGAACCGTGGCCGATCTCGAGGTGCAGTGGATCGGACGCCCCGGCCCGCGGGCGCAAGCCGACCGCAACGGTCGCAAGCCGTCGCCCCTTTCGGCCGGCGGGAAGCTCTTCATGCAAGGGTTGCACCGCATCATCGCCTTGGACGCCTACAACGGCACGATTCGCTGGTCGCTGGAGATTCCGCCGCTAGAGCGATTCAACATGCCGCGGGATTGCAGCAATTGGTGTGTCGAACAGGGCAACTCCGACGGCCAGACCAATCTCTTCGCCGCCATCGGCGGCAAGTGCTGGCGAATTGACGGCGACACGGGAGACGTGAAGAACTTATTCGATGTGGTACACGGGCCACGGAAAGACTGGACCTACGATTGGGGCTATATTGCCCGGCCGACGGAGGATCATCTCGTCGGCAGCGCGGTGAAGACCGGCTCGTTACGGACCAACTTCTGGGGAGGGGGCGGAGCTGGTTGGTACGACTCCAAGGCCGGCGCCGTCACGCACCCCGTCTGTGGCGACAATATGTTCTCGTTGAACCCCGAAACCGGCAAGACCCGCTGGACGTACACCGGCGGCGTGATCCTGCATCCCACGATCACCGTGGCCGCCGAGTGGGGAAAAGCCGGCGGCCGTGTCTTCTTCGTCGAGTGTCGCAATGAAGCGGTCGTTGCCTCCGACTCGCGACGCGTGGGCATGCCCGAGATATGGCAGGATCAGTTTCTCGTCTGCCTCGATCTGGCCAGCGGCAAGGAGCTTTGGGAAAAACCGATCGACACGGCCGACGGCACGGTCGTCTTCTACATGGCCCACGGCGACGGCAAGTTGGTGATCGCCGCTTCCGATAACCGGTACCACGTCTACGCTTTCGACGCCGCCGCCGGCATGCCGCTCTGGGAAGTGGAATTTCCCTGGCCCAGCGACAACCACGGCAAACACATGTCGCGCCCGGCCCTCGTCTCCGGCAAAGTCTTCGTGCGACCCGGCGTGATCGATCTGGCCACCGGCAAGCTGCTCGAAAAGAAGATGCCCGACGGCGGATGCGGCACCTACGCCTGCACCGAACACGCCGTCTTCTACCGCGCCGGCAACGTCACGATGTGGGATCACGTCGACGGCCCGGTGACCAGCTTCAATCGCCTGCGCCCGGGCTGCTGGCTGAGCACGATCCCCGCATGCGGCATGTTGCTATCGCCGGAGGCCGGCGGCGGTTGCAGTTGCGGCAAGTGGATGGAGACGTCGGTGGGGTTTGCGCCGGTGGAGAAGTAGCCGTTGGAGCACCCGCCGCCCAATCCCCTCGGCGGAGTGGTTTTCTTGGCCCGCCGAGCGTGCGCCGGGCCGGAAAATCTCGAAAAGCCCCGGAAAAGCTTTGCATTCAGCGTGGATTTGAGTAAGCTAAATCCGGTAGAAATCGAGCTGCGGGTCTTCTCTCGCGGTTCTTGAGAAGTCGCTATTGCACGTCGAACAACATAAGGAAGCTCTGCCATGACCGGCCGCTTTGCGTACCTGGGATCCGCGACACGCTGCCTACTGCTGCTGGCTTTCGTACTTTGCACGACCGGCGACGCAACCGGCGGCACGATCTACACCGAGTCGTTCGGCTCGGCCACCAACGATCAGACGATCAAGACACTGGTCCAATACGACGACTTCATCGGCCAATTCGGCGTCGACGGGAGTGTCGTCGTGGTTGACAACCAGCTTCGGCTGCTCAACGGCTCCAACGACAACTACCAGGCGTTGGTTCGGCCCGGCCCCGGCGGAGCGACGACCATTTCCACGCTGGTCGGCGCCGACAACAGTGGCGGATCCTACAACGTCGGCCTGCAAATCGGGCAGAACAACGTTGTCTTTCATCCCGCTTACGGCGGCGCGGCCCTTCGCGTCGAGGGCCCCGGCGGATTCGGCAACACCAACGTCGGCTTTACGCCGGCAAACGGTACGTTGCACTCGCTCGAAGTCGCCTCCGACGGTGCCGGACTGTTCAACATCACGCTGACCGACGGCGACAACCCGGCCAATACATGGACCGGCTCGTTCACCAACGCCGGTTCGGTGGGCGGCGCGATCGGTTTGCGGCGCTCCGGGCAGCCGGTCGGGGTGGGGATGTATGATGATCTGACCGTCGGCGGTGCCAGCGAGTCGTTCGACACCAACACCAACGCCGGCACGAGCAGGGTATTTCAACCGGCCGGAGGCACCGTCTCGGTCGACGCCGGGCAACTGGTCTTAACCAGCGGCGGGGCGAGTGGGCAGCAGTTGTTCCTCCGCTCCGGTCTGAAACGAGACCACACGATCACCGCCGGGGTGGGGGCCAGTGCCAGCAGCGGCAGTTATGGCGTGGGTCTAAGGATCGGTGAGAACAACGTCCACTTCCACCCCGGCTACGGTGGTGGTGCTTTGAGGGTCGAAGGCCCCGGCGGGTTTGGCAACCAAAACGTCGGCTTCACGCCGGCCAACGGCGTGTTGCACGACCTGCGGGTCACCTCCGACGGGACCGGCAATTTCGAAGTTACGCTGACCGACGGCGCCAACCCGGCCAACACCTGGACCGGCTCCTGGTTCAATCCCGGCTCCGTGGGCGGCGATTTCGGCCCGCGGCGGGAGGGACCGACCACCGGCACCGGTTTCTACGAGAATCTCTCCATCGAGATCCCCGGCTATGTCGCCCCAACAGCCGAGTTCTTCGATCGCAACGCCGACATGAATCTGGTCTACTCTGAGTTTGGGCAGCGTGAACTCGGCGGCGGGCAATCCTTCGTCAGCGGCGGTACGCTGGTGTTGGCACCCCCCCCGACAAGCGGAGCCGACATGTTCTTCAACCACGCCGGACCCGAAGGCCCGGCTACCATCTCGACTTTGGTCGGAGCGGACGTCGGTAACGGCAGCTTCAACGTGGGGCTCCGCATCGGTGAGAATCAGGTGGTATTTCACCCGGGCTACGGTGGTGGTGCTCTGAGGGTGGAAGGCCCGGGTGGATTCGGCAACACCAACGTCGGCTTCACCCCCGCCAACGGCGTGCTGCACCTGCTGGAGGTGACCTCCGACGGAGCCGGCCTGTTCAACGTCTCGTTGACCGATGGCGCCAACCCGGCCAACACCTGGAGCGGTTCCTTCACCAACGCGGGGTCGGTGGACGGCCGGGTCGATCTGGTCCGCAAGGGCCCCAGCGCCGGCGTGGGGCTGTTCGACGACTTCACCATCAACAGCAGCGTGGAATCTTTTGACGTGAGTACCGATGCCGAGGCTCTCTATCCCAACTTCACCGCCACGTTCAACGGCGGCGGGGCTGTTGTGCAGAACGGGGTTCTGACCATCGGCGCGCAGCGCGATACCGATACGTTTCAGACTTTCCTCACCGACGGCCTGACTGGCGCGTTTGAAGTCTCGGCCTTGGTCGGGGCCGACAACAGCGGCGGCAGCTACAACGTGGGGCTGGCCATCGGCGAGAACAACATCGTCTTCCATCCCGGTCTGGGCGGTGGAGCGTTCCGCGTCGAGGGGCCCGGCGGGTTCGGCAATACCAACGTCGGCTTCACGCCGGCCAACGGCGTGCTGCATCTGCTCACCGTCGAGGCCGACGGAACGGGTAACTTCGACCTCACGCTGGTCGACGGCGCCGATCCGTCCAACGTCTACTCCACGACCTTCTTCAACCCCGGCTCCGTCGGCGCCGACATGGGGCTCCGTCGCGCCGGTCCGGCGGTCGGTTTCGGCCTGTTCGACAACTTCATCGTCCTGCAAGAGGTGCCCGAGCCGTCAACCTGGATCCTGCTGGCCCTAGGCACTCTCGGTCTGGCCGCCGTACGAAGACGGCGCAAGGGTTGAGCGGAAGAAGCGGCCGGTTCTTCGCGGACGATTAGATCGGCGGACCGCATTGGCGGCTCTCCAAGGCGATGTTATAATGCGCGCCGGTGCGAACCCGGATTGCCATCCGGCTCAACCCGAGTGGGAAATAATGGGGTACCAAACGGTTGAGTGGATGACCGGGCCAGACGGCCGATGGTCATCGCGGAAGGAGTGACGCCATGATCTTTTCCTGGACACAACGGGGCAGCGTGTACGCGCTGATGTCCGCCGCCGTCGTGCTGTGCGGTCTGCCGCCGACTGGCGCCCAACCCTCGCTCGGTCGGCGGGACGTTGTCAAGGCGACCGCGCCCAACGAGGCGAGTCGCGCCGCGGCAATGAAAATCGTCGCCGAGTTGTACGAAGCGGAGTGGAAAGGAGCGAAAACCGCGTCCGAGAAGACGGCCCTGGCGGAGAAGATGACCGCCCAGGCGGCACAGACCCGGGACGATCCGGCGGGGCAATACGTGCTGCTGCAAGTGGCTCGCGACGTGGCCGTCTCGGCGGGCGACGTGACCGGCGCGCTGCGGGCGATTAACCTGCTGGACGCGCAATTCGAAATCGACGCCGGGGCCATGAGAATCGCGGCGCTGCTCGGCGCCGCCGGTGCGGCGAAACTGGCCGAGCAGAGAATGGCGCTGGCCGAAGAGGCCCCGGCGATCATCCAAACGGCCGTCGATCGGGACGACTACGTTGCCGCGGGACAATTAGTCGAAGCGGCCAAGTCGGCGGCCGGCGCTGCCCGCGACCGAGACTTGGCTCGCCGGCTCGGCCGAATCGGCGGCGACGTACGGCGAATCAGTGAGGCATACACGGCGATCAAGCCGTCGCTGGCACTGCTGACCGAGAAGCCGGCCGACCCGGACGCCAACGCCGCGGTGGGCAAGTTCTACTGCCTGCTGAAGGGGGAGTGGGGGAAAGGCATCCCACTGCTTGCCCTGGGTAGCGATCCGGCACTGCAAGTCCCGGCCCGAAAAGAACTCGAAGAGATCGCCAGCGCTGAAGAACTGGTCGACCTGGGCGACCTCTGGTGGAAGCTGGCCGAACAGGCGGAGGAGCAACACCGGGATGCCCTCCGGGGACGCGCCGGGTATTGGTATGTCCGGGCGTTGAAGAATCTGCCCGATGGCTTGCTGAAGGTTCGCGTCGCGAAGCGACTGGACGAGATCGTTGCCAAGGAGCCGCCGACGACCGTTTCGCCTCCCGCACCGCGCCCGGTGGTCGACAACCGGCTGAGGATCATCGCGACCCTGTACGGCGCGGAGGACGGTTGGGTGGACGTGACCGAGAAGCTGCGCCAAGCGGTGACCGAGTCGGGACTGTCGATTGCCGATACCGGCAGCCATCTCCCCAATCCCACGCCCGGTATTTACAAGACGTTGGTGGCGGTTTGCGGTTACCGCGGCAAGGTTTACGCCGTGTATGCCGCTCAGGGGGCATCGTTCCGACTGCCGTCGAACCAGCCGGTCAAGCGCGTCGTCGTCCGCCCGTTGCGCGACGCTGCCCTGCGATCCTCGCACGACAGGTTCGTGGTTCTCGACGCCATGTGGGGAGCCCAAAAGGGCTGGCTCGACATCACCTCCGCCGCCCAGGCCGCGGTCAAGGACGGTCGGCTGCAAATCACCAACGCCGGCCACGGACTGCAAGACCCGGCCTTCGGACAGACCAAAGCCATGGTCATCATCTACGCCAACAAGGGCCAGATTCACATCGCCAGCGTACGCTCCGGCCAGGCGATCAGTTTGCCGTGAAATGGATGCGCGGGCCCTTAGTAACCCGAAGCGTCAGCGAGGACGGAAGAGACGGCCTCGCAGTCAACCGTTACTCATCGGGCGGACGCGATATTCGTGTTTTCCGATGCGGACGATTTCGACTTGATCGCCCGCTCGGAGGTTCTTGGCTTGAAAGAACTCCCGAATCGTGCCGTGGGCCGTGCGGAAGGTCTTGTGGCGGCCGGAAATGTCGGTGGTGACCCGGCCGACGCCTTCGAACTCGACGATCAGATGTTTTTCGGCCCTTTCGGTGTTTCCTCCCAGGCACTCCGCCGGCCAGAAATCATCCAGCGGTTTGATGTTGAGGTAGCCCCTCTTCAAACCGCCCGGCGTGATCGTCGCAATGCGGGTTTGCACGGGCTCGGAAATGCGGACGCGATCGAGCGGGGCGGAGACGTTGGCTTGGGCATCGGCCACGTAACTCCTTAATGCCATCACGGGCACGGGACAGGTTTCCCAGTCGTGCTCCCAGCAGATGATCAGATCGCACGCGTCGGGGTCGTGCCCGTGGCGGCGGAAGTTGCTGCTCTTGAACTCGAACTCGATCGACACTCGCTCCCATCCCCGATCGACCTGTCGCCGGGCGATACAGTCGGGAAACTCGGCGCGAATCTCCTCGATGATGAATCCGACTTCCTCGCATACCTTGGCAAAAAGCGCCACGACGCCCATCTCGTTAGCCGGCCCGTACACCAACCCGCGGAAGTTGATTACGTCGCCGACAATACTGGGTTTCGCCATGAGGGGTGCCCTCGGCAAGGATTCAAGGTGGATGTTGTCTACTGAACGGATTCATCCTGCATAGGGTATTTGATGGGAAAAGTCAAGCGGGCAAGCGTCCGGACCCGGTACATGTGCCGGGAGGGGTGGCTGGGGGCGATGGATGTAGGCCGTTTAGCCCGAGTACTCGTTCCCGGCGTTTCAAAGTGCGATCGTTCCCTCTTCCCCTCGCAACGCCGGGCCCAAGTGCCGGGGCTAAACGGGGCCAATCCTACTACCCCAACTTCCACGGTCCTCGATACTCGTAATGCAACAACTCATTGGCCGCTTCGTTATTGGTGAAACGTTCGGTCTTCGCGTCCCACTCCAGGCGGGACTTCGTGGCCAGGGAGATGTTGGCCAGATGGCACATCGTGGTCGAGCGGTGGCCGTCTTCGACGTCGGCGTGAGGCTTCTTGCGCGACTTGATGCAGTCGAGGAAGTTGCGGGCGTGCAACGCGGTCAGGTCGCGGTTGCTGCCGCTGTCGACAACCTTGACCGGTTCGGCGCGCGGGGCGCGGTCTTGGAACTGGCCACCGCGCTCGGGAACGATCTTGAAGGTCGTGCCGCTGATGTAGCCGGTCCCCAGCGTGCCGCGCAGTTCCAACTCGGGTTGCGGCATCGGCGGATCTTCGCCGGGCTCGGTCGGACGCGGGATGGCCGGGTTGCCGCTGGCTTCGTACTGGCCGAAGATGGCCAGCCGCCCGGTGGCGAACTCGAAGGTCGCCTCGGCCGTGTCGGGGACCGTGCGATCGTCGTCCACGGCAAACCGTCCGCCCATCGCGCCGACCGACGCCGGGGCCACCTCGCCGGTCAGCCAGCGGATGGCGTCGAAGTAGTGAACGCCCCAGTTTCCCATCTGCGAGGAATACAACTGCCACCAGCGGAACTTGTAGGGCGCGATGTTGGCCTGATACGGCCGCTCGGGCCGGGGACCCAGCCACATGTCCCAATCGAGATCGGCCGGCACCTCGGCCGGCTTCTCGTGACCGATGCCCGAGGGGTACATATTGCTCAGCCGATACGCCCGGCTGACGGTCACCTTCCCCAGCTTGTCCGCGGCGATCATTTCGGCAAGTTGTGCGTAAACGCGTGAACTCCGCCGGTGGGTTCCCACCTGCACGACCCGTTTGTTGCGACGCGCCGCCTCGACCATCCGGCGTCCCTCGACCACGGTGACCGAGAGCGGTTTCTCGACGTAAACGTCCTTGCCCGCGTTGCAGGCGGCGACCGTCTGGAGGGCGTGCCAATGGTCGGGCGTGGCGATGACCACGGCATCGAGGTCGCCCTGGTCGATGAGGCGGCGAAAATCGGCGTACACGGCCGGTTTGCCGTCGAACCGCCCGGCCGCCTTGGCCAGGGTCGGCTTGTGGACGTCGCACAGGGCGGCGACCTCCATGTCGGCGTGTTGCGAGAAGGCGCTGAGCAACTGCCCGCCGCGATTGGCCACGCCGATAAAGCCGCAGCGGACGCGATCGTTGGCCCCCAATACGCGGGAAGCCCCCGCCGCGGTCAATCCGAAGGTGGCCGCGGCGCCGGCGGCGGTGAACGTTCGTCGTGTCATCCGGGCATTCTGAGGCATGGCGAATCTCCCAAGTGCAAAAGGATCGGTCGAAACTGGATCGTACGGGAGTTTCCCGAACGGGTCAATCAGCCATCGAAATTACCACTTTTTCGGGGATTTCTCCATTTTCTTGTCGATTCGGGCTTTCCAAGTCGTGAAAGGCGCCTAGGATACCGATAGCATGTCCCCTCGTTTTCCGGTATCGGCAAAATGTCATGCACCACCCACTCGTCCTCTTGGCCGAGGATAATCCGGAACATGCGATCATGTTCCGAAGAGCGGTCATGGCCAGCCGTTTCCCCTGTACGGTGAAAGTCGTCCAGGATGGAACGGAAGTGATCGAGTATCTTTTCGGCACCGGGTCGAGCCCAGGTCAGCCGCGCCCGCCCATGCCGGATCTGATCCTGCTAGACCTGAAAATGCCGCGGATGGACGGCCTTCAGGTGCTGCAGGTAATGCGTCGCGTCCGCGGCAACGAGGCCGGACCGTTTCCTCCGGTCGTCGTGTTGACCTGTTCGGATGACGACGAAAGCATCAACGAAGCCTATCAACTGGGCGCCCGGGGGTACATCTGCAAACCGATCGTCTTCGGCGATTTCTCGCAGACCATTCGCCGTACGCTGGAATTCTGGCTGGGCGTCAATCAGCCCGTTCCGGAAAGAAGCCCGGTGCGCGGTTAGATGGGCAAACGACGTAGCGGTCGAATCGTACCTCGGATATAATCCAAACATGCGGTACGAGCAGGCGAGGCACGAAATGAGGGCATGGTCCGACATGAGATGGCCGATGAAATCCCCTGGGCTCGTCGTATGGATACTACTGGCGATCGTTCTGGCCGGCGGATGCGCGCCGATCGGCAAAATTCGCGCGGCGGATCCGCCGGATACGGGCCGTACAAACTGGCGAATACCCACCACGGGCGGCAAACAGTTCTGGTCCGATGAACTGTTCTTCCATCATTGGCGCATCCAGCGCAACGTGCTGACCGGCCACTGCCGGCTGTTGGATCCCGAAGACGTCCGCCAAGCCTGGGGAACGTACACGCAGTGTCACTCGGCGATGGAGGAAATCAAGCGCCGACATAATCTGCCGCCGATGTCGGGCAAGGCGGTGATTCTGCTGCACGGGCTGATGCGCAGCCGCGCGGCCATGGACAAGCTCGCCCGGCACCTTGCCCAGGAAGGTGGTTACATCGTCCTCAACGTGAGTTACCCGACCACTCGGCGAACCACGGCCGAACACGCCAAGGCCCTGGACCGGGTCGTCCGTCGTCTGGAGGGCATTGAGGAGATCAACTTCGTCGCCCACAGCATGGGCAATATCGTCGTCCGCCATTACCTGCACGACCAGACCGATCCGGCGACCGGCCGCCAGGGCGACCCGCGAATCCGGCGGTTTGTGATGATCGCGCCGCCCAACCACGGTTCGCGAATGGCCACCGAATTGGCCGACAACGGCGCGGCCCACTTGATTATCGGCATGCCCGCGAAGGAATTGGGCGTCGACTGGAAGAATCTCGAACGGCATCTGGCCACGCCAAAATGTCAGTTCGGCATCATCGCCGGCGGCAAAGGGGACGGCAAGGGGTTCAATCCGCTGCTGACCGGCGACAACGACATGGTGATCACGACCGCCACCGCGCGGTTGGCCGGCGCCCGCGACTACGTCGTCGCCCCCGGCACCCACACCTTCCTCATGGACCGAAAAGACGTGCAAGGGTACGTGTTGACGTTCCTCAACCAAGGGCATTTCGTTTCCGAAGCAAGACGAAGGCCGTTGAAATAGTAACCCGAAGCGTGAGCGAGGAAGTGAGCGGCCGAATTCCTTGCCATTTCCGTCCCTCGCTTACGCTTCGGGTTATGATGATGTGTTTTTCAGCAGGCTGTGAACAATCACGATTTCACCCATGCCACCATCCTCATCACCACAGACCCCGCCCGGACGTGTCGCCGGCATCGACTATGGCACCGTGCGAATCGGTATCGCCTTGAGCGACCCGGGCCGGACGATCGCCAGCCCGTACGAAAACTACAACCGCCGCGGGCCGGATCAGGATGCCAAGCGGTTCGTTCGGTTGGTCGCCGAGGAAGATGTAACTCGGTTCGTCGTCGGCCTGCCCGTACACTTGGACGGCGGTGAGAGTCAAAAGTCCATCGAAGCCAGGCAGTTTGGGCAATGGTTGACGGACACTACCGGGATACCCGTCGATTTCTTCGACGAACGGTTCACTTCCGTCCAGGCCGAGCAAATGCTGATCGAGGCCCAACTTACCAGCAAGCGGCGAAAGAAACGTCTGGACATGCTGGCCGCCCAGCTTCTGCTGGCCGCCTATATCGAGAGCGAGTGCCGCGGGCAGCAAGACCCCGGTTCGCTGAGCGATTAGCCCGGATTATCCATAGGACGGTAGCTACGTTCGCCAGAACGTGGTGCATGCCCGGCCGTTACGACCACGTTCTGGCGAACGTAGCTACGATAGTCTGTCTCGCCCCCCTAACGAAGGGTCCAGCCATCGGTCTGTACCGGCTGTGCGGGATAATCGCTCAATCGGGGCCACTGGGCCTGCCGATGGTTAAGATATGTGGCCCGGTACGCGGGGATTGCCCGCCGGGCCTCCTTGCAGCCATTCGCACCTACTGCTTCCAGGGGGGGAGCCCATGTTTCGCCGGTTGATCTTTCTGTCGCTTCTTGTGGCAGCCGCGGTCCTCATCTTCGATGCCTCCGACGCTCAGGCCCAGCAGGCATTCAACCGTCAATGGGGCCGCACGTACAGCACGCAGGATTGGAACCGATTTCTCCACTATCCCTACGTCTACTACCCACAAAACTTCTGGGGCGCCGACTATTACCGCAGTGCCCCGGACATGTACCATCGCTATCCGCCGGAAATGCGGATCCCGGTCTACAACAAGCAGTGGCACAACTACTATCCCCAGGCCCGAAGATACCACGACGGACACCATTTTCTCCTGGATATCTTTTAATCCACACGGCTTTGTGATCGGAAACCCGGCGTCGACAGGGCCGGTTTCTTTGATCCTCGGTGGAACCAACGCGGCGGTCGTCATCTACATTGCGTAGGACGGCCGCCATTTTTTTGGTACAGCCGGGAATTCCGAGGGAGGGTGCCATGGAGTTAATGTAGGGGCTGTGGAGATTGTAGACAGCGATTTCAGCGAACGTCCCTGAATCTACTTGTGCGGTGTGGTCTAAACACACTTGTATGTGGGGCAAGAAATTACGAAAAAAATGCGCAAAACGAAATCCAGAAATAACCCCCGAATGTGGGGTTGAGTTTGCCTGGCTTACGAACGATAATTAATATCGTGAGGGATACCTCACCCTATCGCCCTTCGTAGGTCCCTGCCCCGCCTACGAAGGGCACTTTTTTTGCGCCTTGTCCGTGGGGACCGTTTTCGGTGGGTTGACCAGCCAAGAAACGGCCGATAGGATAATCGCCCAGCAGGCGATAGTTGGGCGCAGGTGACGTTCTTGCCCCACTGGCCGGTTTCTCTCTCTGACCGGCCTCCCGCTGAGCCGTTTCCCGAGTAGGTGGTTTTCATGCACACGGCGGTGCTCCCCATATTTCTGTTTGCAGTCTGCGCGGCGGGCCTGGGGGTCCTCTTGCTGATCATCGCGCGGTTGTTCAATCCGCAGCGATTCAATCCCGCGAAGCACATGCCCTACGAAAGTGGGGTCGACCCGATCCACGATACGCGACGCCGGTTCGACGTGCGTTTCTACCTTATTGCCATCGCGTTTTTGGTATTCGACGTCGAGTTGCTGTTTCTTTACCCCTGGGCGGTGGCGACGCGGCCGAACATGGACGCCGGCGTCGAATCGGCCGAGGGAGTCGAGGCGGTTCCCCTGGGAATCGATGCGGCGGTGGACGGCGGGCTGGTGGAAAGCCGGGGATTGGTCTTCGCCGGGGTGATGATCTTCATCGCGCTGTTGGCCATTGGGTTCATCTACGATTGGCGCAAGGGGGTCTTTCGATGGCGATAGACCTGATGGACAACGTGGTCGTCACCAAGTTGAACGAGTTGGTCAGTTGGTGCCGCAAGAACAGCCTTTGGCCGATGCCCTTTGCCACCGCCTGCTGTGGCATCGAGCTGATGGCCACGGGAGCCAGCCGGCACGATATGGCCCGTTTCGGGGCCGAAGTGTTCCGTTTCAGCCCGCGGCAGTGCGACCTGATGATCGTGGCCGGCCGCGTGGTCACCAAGATGATGCCCGTGCTGCAACGCGTCTGGCAGCAAATGCACGAGCCGAAGTGGTGCATCGCGATGGGTGCGTGCGCCTCGACCGGCGGCGTGTTCGACACGTATGCCGTGGTGCAAGGGATCGACCGTTTCCTGCCGGTCGACATGTACGTACCCGGCTGTCCGCCGCGTCCGGAGCAATTGATCCAGGCGATCATGGACTTGCAGGAGAAGATTCAAAGAGAAGGGACCATGCTGTGCCGGGAGTTTGACGATCCCCAGCGGCAGTTGCCCAATCGGGCGTTGAGAGAGAAACCGTAGGAGATTGAGCAGTCAGTAGAGAATGGAAGACGGAAGATTGAAGACTGCAAATTGACCGCTGCAAATTGCAGATTGAAGAGTAAGAACCGACACCCGATGACTTTGCCATGACTGAACAAGCAACGATCGACGCGCTTTCCGCGGCTTTTGCCGATCTGGAGTTCGATGAGTTTCGCGGGCAGACCCGGGTGGTCGTGCCGCGAGAGTCGATCGTCGACGTGCTGCGAATGCTCAAGGAACAGCTCGGGTTCGACCTGCTGGTCGATCTGAGTTGTGTCGATTATCTGAACTACGACGGCGCGCGAGACCGGTTCGGCATGCTCTACCTGCTGGCTCGAGTGGACACGAACGAGCGGATCACGGTGCGAACCTTTCTCGGCGAGGCGGATCCGACGACCCCGTCGGTGGTCGACCTGTGGGAAGGGGCTAATTGGCTGGAGCGCGAGGTTTGGGATCTCTTGGGTATCCGATTCCCGGGCCACCCCGACCTGCGACGCATCGTCTTGCCGGACCCCTTCGAGGCCCATCCGCTGCGTAAAGACTATCCGCTGCAAGGGCACGGAGAGCGGCACAATCTACCCGTGGTCACGCGAGCGGAGCGCTAATATGCCTTTAACACCCAGCACGCTCTCCGGCGACCTGGCCCACGATGATCCACGGGAATATCTGTGGACGATGAACTTCGGGCCGCAGCATCCGGCGACGCATACCACGTTGCGGCTGGTGTTGAAGCTGGACGGCGAGCGGGTTGTCGACGCCATGCCCGACATCGGCTACCTGCACTCGGGCTTCGAGAAATTGGCCGAGCATCTCGACTACAACCAGTACGTCACGGTTACCGACCGGATGAACTACGTCTCGCCGATGTCCAACAACGTCGCCTGGCATCTGGCCGTCGAGAATCTGATGGGCGTCGAGGCACCGCCCCGGTGTCAGTATTTGCGGATGATCGTCTCTGAGTTGGCCCGAATCGGCGACCATCTGGTCTGCAACAGCGCGGTGGGACTCGATACGGGGGCGTTCACCTATTTTGTCTACGCATTCAACCCCCGCGAGCAGATCTACGATATCTTCGAGGCCCTATGCGGCGCCCGATTCACCAACAGCTACACACGCGTCGGCGGGTTGATGCGCGACGCCTCGCCCGAGGCGATCGAGATGATCCGCAGCTTCCTGCGGCAGATGCCCAGGATTCTGAACGACATGGAGCAACTGCTCGACCGCAATCGGATCTTCATCGACCGGACCAAGGGCATCGGCGTGTTGAGCCGCGACGAAGCGATCAACCGCAGTTGTGCCGGCCCGATTGCCCGGGCCAGCGGCGTGGAGCGCGATCTCCGTCGCGACGAGCCGTATCTTGCGTACGCCGACATGGATTTCGAGGTCTGTTGTGCCCAGGCGGGCGACTGCTACGCCCGCTATCTGGTCCGCATGGCCGAGATGCGCGAGAGCGTGAAGATCATCGAGCAGGCCTTGGATAACCTTCCCGCCGGACCGGTCAACGTGGGTATCGAGCAGCGGACTGCAAGACCCGAAAAGGGCGAGGTTTACTCGACAATCGAGGGCCTGATCTCGCATTTCGAGTTGACGATGAGCAACCGCGGCTTCGAGGCACCCGTCGGGGAATGTTACACGGCGACCGAAGCACCGAACGGGGAGTTGGGATTTTACCTCGTCGGCGACGGCACGAACCGCGCCTATCGGGCCCGCTGTCGCCCGCCGTCGTTTCTCCACTTCGCCCTCTTCCCCCATTTGATCCGCGGCCACACGATCAGCGACGTCGTAGCCGTGCTGGGAAGTCTGAACATTATCGCCGCCGAGTTGGATCGCTGAAAGAAACCATGTCCACAACCAACCCAATCCTGACCGAAGAGATCGTCGCCGCGATCCGCGAGTACTTCCCGCGGTATCCGACGCGACAGGCGGTGGTGCTGCCGGCGCTGCATTTGGTGCAGGAGCATTTGGGGCGCGTGGAACCGGCGGCCGTGGTCGAACTGGCCGAACTCTTGGAGTTGGCCCCGGCCCAAGTGCAGGATACGCTCTCGTTTTATGGGTTCTTCAAGCAGGACGAACCGTTGGGGCGCGTGCGCGTGTGGGTTTGTCGTTCGCTGAGTTGCGCGGCCCGGGGTGGCGAGGACCTGCTGGAGTATCTGTGCGAGAAGTTGGGCATCCGTCCGGGCGAGACGACCGAAGACGGCCGGGTGACGCTTGAGTTTGCCGAATGTCTGGGTGCCTGCGATTACGCGCCCGCCATGTTGGCGGGTGGTACCTTGCATAAATGCCTGACAAAAGAGAAAATTGACGCGTTTGTTGAGGGGTTGGAGTGAGAGCTTGGCAACTGAACGCCGATCGTTAAACACTGATAACTGAATCACCATAACCGAACAGCGGCAACCGTTCCGTGGCAGATTTCCAACCGGTCCTTTTGGCCAATATCGACAAGCCTGATAGCCATACGCTGGCCGTGTACGAAGCCGGCGGTGGATATCGCGCGCTGCGCGCGACATTGGCGACGAAATCGCCGCAAGAGATTATCGATCTGGTTCGCAGCAGCAACTTGCGCGGTCGTGGCGGGGCCGGATTCCCCACTGGGTTGAAATGGTCGTTTTTGCCCAAGGATCATCCCGGCCCGGTCTACATGTGCATCAATGCCGACGAAAGCGAGCCGGCCACCTTCTGCAACCGCGTGCAGATGGAAGAGGATCCCCATCAGGTGCTCGAGGGCGTGATCCTGAGCTGCTACGCCACCGGTGCGGCGACGGCCTACATCTACTTGCGATGCGAGTATCCCAAGGCCTGGCAGCGGCTGCAGTCGGCCATCGACGAGTGCCATCGGGCCGGCCTGTTGGGAGAGAATATCCTCAAGAGCGACTTCTCGCTGGAAATCTACATCCATCGCGGCGCGGCCGCTTACGTGTGCGGCGAGGAAACCGGGCTGATCGAGAGTATCGAGGGCAAGCGGGCCTGGCCGCGGATCAAGCCGCCGTTTCCCGCCGTGGAAGGGCTGTTCCATAAGCCGACGGTCGTCAACAACATCGAAACGGCCGCCTGTGTCACCCAGATCGTCGGCCGCGGCGCCGAGTGGTTCAAATCGATCGGCACCCCGTCCGACCCCGACAACCCCCGCGATCCGGGAAGTTACGGTCCGAAGATTTTCGGCATCAGCGGCCACGTACACAAGCCGGGCGTGTACGAAGCGCCCTTGGGTATCTCGTGCCGCGAACTGATCGAGCGCTATGCGGGCGGCGTGTGGAAAGATCGCAAGGCGAAGGCCGTCGTGCCCGGCGGACTGAGCACGGGCCTGATGACCGAGGCGGAGTTGGACACGCCGATGGATTTCTCCGGCCCGCCGACGGTCGGCTGCCTGGGATTGGGCACCGGCGGCGTGGTCGTGCTGGACGAAACGTACCCGATCGTCGATTTCCTCCACAATAGTTGCCGCTTCTTCGCCCACGAAAGCTGCGGCCAGTGTACGCCCTGCCGCCAGGGCACGCATTGGGCCCTGGCGATGACCGAGCGGATCAAGGCGGGCCGGGGACGGATCAAGGATCTCGACCTGCTGCTGGAGATCGGCGATTCGATCGGTATCATCCCGGGCACAACGATCTGCGGCCTTTCCGATGGAGCCGCCTGGCCGATCAAGACGGCAATTCGGAAGTTCCGCGATGAGCTGGAGGAGTTCATTAAGCAAACGAATCCGCAAGGATACGCCGTCACCGAAGCGGTCGCGGCAATGACCTGATAACCGACAACCGACAACTCTCAACCGATAACTCCCCATGGCCACGGTTACGATCGACGGACAACAGATCGAGATTCCCGACGAGCTGCGGCTCAATGCCGTGCAGGCGGCGGCGCGGGCGGGGATCGAGGTGCCGCATTACTGTTGGCATCCGGGGTTGTCGGTGGCCGGTAGCTGCCGGATGTGCTTGATCGAGGCCGGCTCGCGCGATCCGCAGTCGGGTGAGATCTCGATGATCCCCAAGCTCGTGCCCGGCTGCCAGACCCCGGCCAAAGACGGCAGCGTGTTCGTGACCAACAGCGAGAAAGTGCAACACGCCCGGGCGATGGTCGAGGAAGACCTGCTGCTGAACCATCCGATCGATTGCCCCGTCTGCGACAAAGCGGGCGAATGCCTGCTGCAGGATTATCATTTCCAGTACGGCCGGGACGAGCGCCGGGCCGACGTCCGCCCGTTTACCAGCCGCCGGCGCGACGTGGGGCCCACGGTCACGCTGTTTGTCGACCGATGCATCAACTGCTCGCGGTGTGTGCGGTTTACTCGCGAGATCACCGGCACGGCCGAACTGATGATGGTCGGCCGCGGGTCGCATACGGAAATCGACGTCGTCCCTGGCTTCCCGTTGGACAACAACCTCTCGGGCAACGTCGTCGACCTTTGCCCTGTGGGCGCGTTGGGCGACAAGGATTTTCTCTACAAGCAGCGCGTCTGGTTCATGAACCGGCATCGGGGCGTATGCACGGGCTGCTCAACCGGCTGCTCGATCTGGGTCGAGGAGAACCAGGACCGCGTGTACCGGATCAAACCGCGCGAGAACCTGGAAGTCAACAAGTGGTGGATCTGCAACGCCGGCCGTTACGGATACCCCCACGTTCACAGCGATAAGCGGCTCTTAGCGCCGTCGCGTCGCAAGGGCGGTTCGACCGAGACGGTCGATTGGTCGTCGCTGGTGACCGAGTTGGACGGCCGACTGCATGAGGCGGGCCGGATGTCCGCCGTGCTGTCACCGCATCTGACCGTCGAGGAAGCTTACCTGCTGGCAACCTACGCCAGACAACTCGACCCCGAGGCCCGATTGGCTTTGGGACCGGTGCCCGTGACCGGAACCGACGAGACCTTCCCGGGCGGATTCACCATCGCCGCGGAGAAATGCCCCAACCGACGCGGCGTCGAAGCCGTGCTGGAGCATTTCACCGGCAACGTCACGACGCTCGAAGGGCTGCTCGACCAATTGGAAAGCAGCGAGATGGGCAGCGTTTGGGTATCCGGCGGATACAAGAGCGACTGGATCGACGAGCCGACGGCCGCGCGGCTGGCCAAGGCCGATCCGCTGGTTGTACAAGACATGTTTGCCTCGCCCTTGTCCGAACGGGCCGGTTACGTGTTGCCCGGCGCGGCGTTTGCCGAGCGCGACGGTTCGTATGTCAACCGTCTCGACCGCCTGCAGTCGGCAGTCCGGGCGATCCGTCCGCCGGGTGGCGTGCGAGTCGAGGGCGGTTTGTACTGGCGGTTGCTGGGCAGAGACGGGCTGTACGACGCACCGGCCGTGTTACAGGAGATGGCCGCGACGATCGCCCACTTTGCGACCGTCGCCGGAGAGATACCCGACGTGGGCGTGGATTTGAAGGGAAACCTACTGGCCGGCGGCGCGACAGCCGGCGGCGAAGCGACCGTTTAGTTTCGTTTAGCAGCCTGTTGAGAAAGGACGATTTGTGGAGGGTGCCTGGGGTCGAGCGCAAGCGAGCCCCCAGAGAATGCGGTTCTGGGGGCTCGCTGCGCTCGAC
>CAYUIQ010000123.1:0-26057 GCA_964444795.1 uncultured Planctomycetaceae bacterium | reverse complement strand
CAGTATGCGACGAACTGGGGGCTCGCTGCGCTCGACCGCCAGGCACCCAAACACGGCAGAGACCCGCGCCGAACGTACTTCTCAAAACCCCCTCAGCTCCGGCGCCTCTCCCGGAGGGAGAGGAGAGAGCCCGGCTAATTCTCCATCACCTCTTTTTCCCGGGCGGTGGCCAGCTTGGTGGCTTTGGACTCGAATTTCTTGGTCAGGTCCTGGATTTCGGTTTTCACCTGATCGCGGTCGTCCTCGGAGAGGGATTTGTCTTTTTCGCCCTGATCGGCCGTCTTGTTGCCGGCGCGGCGAATGTTGCGGATTGAGACCTTCGTCTCTTCCGTCAGTTCCTTGACCCGGCCGACCATCTTGCGACGCACCTCGGCCGAGAGGGCGGGTACGTTGAGGCGGATGACGCGGCCGTCGCTCTGAGGCATAAAGCCCAGATCGCCGGCGATGATCGATTTTTCGATGTCCTTCAACGTGCCCGGGTCGTAGGGGCGGATGAGAATTTGTGTCGGCTCGGGGACACTGACCGAAGCGATTTGCTTCAGCGGGATGGGCGAGCCGTAGGCTTCCACGCGGAGCGAGTCGACCAGGCCCGGGTTGGCACGCCCGGTGCGGATGCCGGCCAGATCACTCTTCAGCTTGGCGACCGATTTCTCCATCTTTTCTTCGACGTCGAAGAGGATTTCGTCGGCTGACATGGCATGGCTCTCCGATGGCCCAGGGGTGTTGTCATTTGGCGGCGGTCGCACCGCGCGAGATCAGCGTGCCCACCTTCTCGCCGGCCAGGGCCCGGCGGATGTTACCCTCGTGCTTGAAGTTGAAGACGAGGATCGGCATGTCGTATTCCATACACTTGGCGATGGCCTCGGGATCCATCACGCGAAGATTCTGCTGCCGAACTTCGTCGTAGGAGAGTTCGCCGTACAAAACGGCATGGGAGTTTTTCTCGGGGTCGTCGCTAAAGACGCCGTCGACGCGCGTCGCCTTGAGCAATATGTCGGCATCGAGTTCGAGCCCCCGCTGGGCGGCCGCCGTGTCGGTGGTCACAAACGGGCTGCCGGTGCCGCCGGCGAGGATGATGATGCGTCCCTTTTCCAGATGGCGGCGGGCGCGGCGGCGAATGTAGGGCTCGGCGACGCCGTCCATGCGAACGGCCGTCAGCAGTCGGGTTTCGCACCCGAGGGATTCCAGGGCGTCCTGCAGGGCCAACCCGTTCATCACCGTGGCCAACATGCCCATGTAGTGGGCCGTTGCTTCGTGGATGCCCGAGTTGCCGGCCGTGAACTGCGCGCCGCGAAGGATATTCCCCCCGCCGATGACCACGGCCAGATGGATCCCGTCGCGCGACGCTTCGTAGACCTCGCGAGCCAGATGGAGGATCGCCTCCATGGCAATCCCCCGCTGGCCGGCATGGGCAAACCCTTCGCCGGAAATCTTCAAGACGACGCGTCGGTAACGTTTGGCATCCGACGGCTGCTCTGGCGATTTGGCTCCCGACATTTCTACACCTTACTTCTTCACGGTATTTCTACACCTTGGCGAGTTCCCAGCGGACGAACCGAACGATTTCCATCCCGCCCTCCTTGGCGACCGCACCCACCGACTTTTTGTCGTCCTTCACAAAGGGCTGATCGAGCAGGCATTGTTCGGCGAAGAAATTGCGCATCCGGCCATCGACCATTTTTTCGATGATGCTCTCGGGCTTGCCCTCGGCGCGGGCGGCCTCGGAGAGGATGTCCCGCTCCTTGGCCACGATGGCCGGATCGAGATCGTCTTGCGAGAGCGACTGCGGGCGCATCGCCGCGACGTGCATGGAGATGTCCTTGCCGAGTTCCGCGCTGCCGCCGGAGATCTCCAGCAACACGCCCGTGCTGCCGGTGTGGTGCGCATAGCCGGCACACGGGGCATCGATGCGGAGGACGCGAGTGAGCTTGAAGACCTCGCGAATACGGTTGTTCAGATCGTCGAACTGCTGCCGCAGCGTGTGCGTCGGATCGGAAGGCGAGGGCTGGTCCAACAGTTCATCGGGCCCCGCGGCGCCCGGCCCGGTGGCCAATTGCCTGGCCAGATCGGCGGCCAATTGCATGAATTCCTCATTGGAGGCCACGGGAGCCGACTCGCAGAGCAACTCGATCATCGTGCCGACCCCGGTCTCGATGTCGGTGTACACGCCGAACCGCCCACACTCGGTCTGCCGCCCGGCGCGCTTCTCCATCGTTTTCTTACCCGCCTTGCGAAGCAGTTCGACCGCGGCGTCCAGATCGCCGTCGGCTTCCTGCAGCGCCCGTTTGCAGCCCATCATCGGCAACCCGGTCTTGTCTCGGAGCTGTTTGACAACGGCCGCGGTAATGACTCCCATCTGGTATTCTCCCGTACCTGCGATTCGTGTTTCTCGGTTCGAAATGACAAAAAGAGTGAAAACAGGATTCCGGCCGGGCGAGGGTGGTGGCCTTCCGTCCGGAAGCAACGCCGGGGCGGAATCACGTTTCTCGTTCCAGCGATCACCGCCACCGCGCATGGCGTGGGGATGCGACGCATAACCACGACGGAGACTCGATCCGCCCTGTCCTCAACGTCCGGCAACCGCCGACTCGCCTCTGCGCGGCGTCCATGCTCAATGCTTAGGTTAGGCCCCCGCCGCTTGGCCGGCGGTCGCCGGCGTCGCTCCCTCGGCGGCCGCTTGTTGTACGTGCCCGGCCTGGGCCCTGCCGGCCGATACGACATCGGACAGCAGGCTCGCCACCAGATCGATGGAACGAATGCTATCGTCGTTGCCCGGTATCGCCAGATCGATCGCGTCGGGATCGCAGTCGGTATCGATCAGCGCCAGCGTAGTGATACCCATTTTTCGCGCTTCGCGCACCGCGTTGCGCTCTTTTTTCGGATCGACCACGACGAGGCATTCCGGCAACCGGTTCATATCGCGGATGCCGTTGAGGTTGCGGTACATCTTGCGGTACTCGCGCGACAACGCCGACTGCATCTTCTTGGAGAAGGTGGCGAGTTCGTCGCCGGAGCGCATCCGCTCAAGCTCCTCCAGTCGGGCCAAACGGCTGCGGATCGTGCGGAAGTTGGTCAGCGTGCCGCCCAGCCAGCGGTCGGTGACAAACGGCATGCCGCACCGCTGGGCCTGCGTCTCCAGCGACTCGGATGCCTGACGCTTGGTCCCCACGAACAGCACGAGACTCCCACCGGCAGCCACCTGCTGCAGATACTTACGGGCACGGAGCAGGCCGCGGACCGTCTCCCGCACGTCGATGATATGGATCAGATTCCGGCGGCCGTAGATATAGGGCCGCATCTTGGGATTCCATCGGCTGGCCCGGTGTCCAAAATGGACGCCCGCTTCAATCAACTCCTTAACTAGTACGGTTGCCACGGGGGCATCTCCTCCCAATTCGTGTAAAAGCACACCGGCTATGTCCCCACCCGATCGAGCGGGGCGTCCGGCGTTACTGCGACGCTTCGGTCAGAAGAAACACACTTAGCGCCGGCCGTGGACCGTTCACGCCGGCAAACCTTATAACTTAACGATCGGATCGGGAACCGTCAATCGAGGTACCCGCCGAAGAATTGCGCGATATCCCGTATCTCGTCACGGGAAGTCGGATCCCCAAGAAATGACAAAGGGCGGCAGTCCAGTTTTACCTAACTGTCGCCCTGCCAGTAGTTTACAGAGAAAACGGGGGGGCTGCCGCAACAATCCGCATAGGGCCAGCCCTCCCGTTCCGAGAGGCCGCGGGGGCCCGCGAGAGCTACCCGGCCAGGACTTGAACCTGGAATGAGGGAACCAAAATCCCTAGTGTTGCCAATTACACCACCGGGTAGTGGGGAGGGTCCGCGTGACCCAGGGCGAGAGGTATCGCCGACGAGGTCATGCGGATTCCATTCACGTTGACCACCCAATGGTATTTTCTCGCGTCGCCGGTGGCAAGAGGAGCCGGCCGGAATCTCCGCGCCGATCGCCTACGGCGTGTAGCCGGCATGGTTGGGCCAGACGTTGCCGGTGGCCACGTCATACTGCCATCCGCCGGGGGTGGCGTTGGGGCCAGCCGGCGTTCCGCCAGGCGTAGCGACCGCGGAAACGGCTCGGGAATTGTCGAAGGGGTTGGTGGGAAGTTCCCCTTGAATGTAGGGGCCATTGGGATGCGTTGCGTCGGGCACCCGGCCGACAAAGGCCCCGGCCGTGTCGGTCGCGTTGGTCAACTGCGGCAAATCGTTGCTCTGGATCGTGGGGTATTGGCCAAGGTGCTGGACCTTGTAGACCTCGACCTGGGACCGAAGCGATTGCAGGTTGAAATCGAGCGTGCTTCGCTGAGCGTCCTCGGTCGACGACGAAAACTGCGGGATGATTGTGGCCGCCAAAACTGCCATGATGACGACGACGATCAAGACCTCGATTAGCGTGAAACCGTTGTGGTTTTGGGCCCTAGTCATGCTGCATTTCCTCCTGGAAATAAACGTTCGGGCCGATGGCGGCCCCCAGTATCTCTTGCCAAGCCCCGAACCGTGCGGCGAACTTCGCCGTACTCTGCTGCCGTCTTCATCCTCGCCTGCATCCTTTGCCGAAGCAGAGTCGCCATCGGGAAAGGCGCTCTCTCGTAACTCGCCCCGGTCAACGGCTTGCCTCGTTGGTTCCAACGATCCAACAACCGTTTCCTCTTCATAAGTAGGTTGCAGAAAACCCGTCGTCAAGAAAAAAGGGCCGTATCGGAAGAAAAACGGACCGATGGCCTGTCATTCGCCCGGAAACTACCGCCAGCGGACCGCATCCAGTGGTTCTCGGACCGCGCCGGCCCAACATCTCGCGAGGGCAAGGGGAAAGCCGAGACAAGGTGTCGCATTGGCAAAGAGGGTTCCATCGAGCCACATCCGAGGGGGTTAAATGCCTCTTAGTGTTCATCTCGCCCTATATTACGCACAAACACCGTCACTCTTATCTGTTACATGCCCCCCATCACCCCTACAACGGGCACTTCGTCTTCTTAACGGACACCGGTCGACCAATTCATATTATCCACTTCATGTGGATTACCCTCTCTTTCTTAACGAATCTACTTCAGACATATCCCCCAATATGACGATTCTCTAATTGTTAGGTCAGATATTCTGTCTACTTACAGCGTCTACACAAACGTGTATGGGAGCACGTTCTTGGTAACGCTGTTAATGCAAGAAGACTGGGGGAACCGAATAGCTAATCAGTGAGTTGCGACATTAGGACCAGACCCTACACATTTCGTAGACGCCGTTAAGGAGGCAAAACATGAGAAGCCTGTTGGGTGTGCCGATCATAGCTGTCTTACTGACAGCCATGTCGGCCGACACAACCGACGCCGGCTACTTCGGCGCCGCACGCTTTCGCGCCTGTAACCGGCGCTGTAGCGTGCCGGACTACGCCAGTTGTCGGCAGCAGTGTCACACGGTGATGAAGACGTGTAAGGAGGTGGTGTACGAGAAACAGCAGTACACCTGCTACAAGACCTGTTACGAGCGTGTTTGCGAGCAGCGAACCATCGACTGCGTCAGGCAAGTCGCCCAAACGTGCTACCGCGACGTCCAGTACACGGTGATGAAACCGGTCTGGGAAAACTGCGTGCGAACGGTTAACTGTGTTCGCAGCCGGCCCGTCTGGGAAACCAAGACCAAGCGTGTGTGCTACACGGTGATGAAACCGGTCTGGGAAACCAAAACCAAGAAGATCCCTTACACGGTCTGCAAGCCCGTCTGGGAAACCAAGACCCGCCAGATTAACTACACGGTCTGCAAGCCCGTTTGGGAAACCAAAACCCGGCAGATCAACTACACGGTCTGCAAGCCCGTCTGGGAAACCAAGACCAAGAGTATTCCCTACACGGTCTGCAAACCGGTCTGGGAAACCAAGACCAAGAGTATTCCCTACACCACCAGCCGCCGTGTTTGGGAGACCAAAACCCGCGAGGTCTCCTATACGGTGATGAAGCCGGTCTGGGAAACGAAGTCCCGACAGATCAACTACACGGTCTGCAAGCCGGTCTGGGAAACCAAGACCAAGAGCATTCCCTACACGGTTTGCAAACCGGTCTGGGAAACCAAGACCAAGAGTATTCCCTACACCACGAGCCGCCGCGTTTGGGAGACCAAAACCCGCGAGGTCTCCTACACGGTGATGAAGCCGGTCTGGGAAACGAAGTCCCGGCAGATCAACTACACGGTAACGAAACCGGTTTGGGAAACCAAGACCAAGAGCATCCCCTACACGGTCTGCAAGCCCGTCTGGGAGACCAAGACCCGTCAGATCAATTACACGGTCACCAAGCCGGTCTGGGAAACCAAGACCCGGCAGATCAACTACTCGGTCTGCAAGCCGGTTTGGGAAACCAAGACGCGGCAGATCAATTACACGGTGATGAAGCCCGTGCGTGAGCAGCGCGAGCGCGTCTGCCGCTACACGGTCTGCAAGCCGGTCTGGGAGACCAAGACCCGCGAGATCAACTACACGGTCATGAAGCGAGTCTACGAAGAGCGTCAGCGCGAGTGCCGCTACACGGTCTGCAAGCCCGTGAAGTATACCAAGACGGTTCGCGAGTGCTCGGGTCGCTGGGAAACGCAGGTTTCCGAGAGGCCGGGTCGGATCATCCGCAAGTGCGTGCAGGAGCCGGGTTGCTGGACGTTTGATCCGGTCCGTTGCCGCCGCGTTTTCTGCCCGGGCGAGTCGAAGATCGTCAAGGTTCAGTGCCCGCCGATCAAGATCTGCAAGCGGGTCTGGATTCCGGAGGTTTGCGAGCGTCAGATCGAGTGCGTCAAGTACGTCCGCGAGACGTGCGTGAAACAGGTGCCTTACACGGTCTGCAAGATGGTGCCCGAGCGTCGCACCAAGACGTGCCAGTACCGCGTGTGCCGGATGGTCAAAGAGGTTTGCGAGAAGCGCATCCCCTACACCGTCTGCAAGATGGTACCCGAGCAGCGCACCAAGACGTGCGAGTATCGCGTGTGCCGCATGGTTCGCGAGCAGCGTACCAAGACGTGCGAGTACAAGGTGTGCCGCCGGGTTCGCGAGCAGCGCACCAAGACGTGCGAGTACCGCGTGTGCCGCATGGTGCCCGAGCAGCGAGTACGCACCTGCACCTACAAGGTGTGCAAGATGGTGCCCGAGCAACGCACGCGAACTTGTGAATACCGCGTGTGCAAGATGGTGCCCGAGAAACGGGTTCGGACTTGCGAGTACAAGGTATGCCGCACGGTTCGCGAGCAGAAGGTTCGCACCTGCACCTACAAGGTCTGCCGCATGGTGCCTGAGCAGCGTGTTCGCACCTGCACCTACAAGGTGTGCAAGATGGTGCCCGAGCAACGCACGCGAACTTGTGAATACCGCGTGTGCAAGATGGTGCCCGAGAAACGGGTTCGGACTTGCGAGTACAAGGTATGCCGCACGGTTCGCGAGCAGAAGGTTCGCACCTGCACCTACAAGGTATGCCGCATGGTCCCCGAGCAGCGCGTTCGCACCTGCACCTACAAGGTGTGCAAGATGGTGCCCGAGCAACGCACGAGAACCTGCGAGTACAAGGTATGCCGGATGGTTCGCGAGCAGCGTACCAAGACATGCCAGTACAAGGTATGCCGCATGGTACCCGAGCAGCGCGTTCGGTGTTGCACCTACAAGGTGTGCAAGATGGTGCCCGAGCAACGCACGAAGACCTGCCGCTACCGCGTGTGCCGGATGGTCAGCGAGTGCTTCACCAAGCAGGTCCCGTATCGGGTCTGCAAGATGGTGCCGCAGCGATGCGTCAAGAAGGTGGCCTACACGGTCTGCAAGCCGGTTCGCTATCAGAAGACGATTAACTGCGTTCGCATGGTACCGAAAAAGGTGGCCTACACGGTGACCCGTTGCGTACCCAAGGTGATCTGCAAGCAGGTTCCCGTCAAGGTCTGCTGCCCGATCCCTTGCTGCGACGCGCCGAAGTGCTGTGAAGAGCCGAAGGCTTGCGAAGAGGTGGGGGTTTGCGACAAACCTTCGTGCTGAGATGGGGGGCATCGTGCCAGCTCGGCACGTGTCTCTGCGATGCCTCCGCGGCTACGTAACGCCACGGGGGGTCTGGTCCAACGACAACGGCGGCCCGGTCGGAAACGATCGGGCCGCCGTTCTTCATGCGCAAACCGATCTTGACCTGCCGGGGACCCCCTTCCTATACTGCCCCACCCGATATAGCTCGGGAGGATCGGCAGTCAGGCGTAAAGCACACAGTGGCAATGGTTTAGGGAGGAATCTCCGTGGCCCGAACAAGTTTGCGTGATACCAAGAACTCTGATACGAAGAAGTCTCGTTGGTCCGGACGCAAGGCCAGGATTGCCATGGTCCTGGGCGGGGTCGCCGTAATCGGCATGTGCCTGGCGGGACGGTATTACTGGGGCGACGAAACGGCATCCGCCGAAGCACCTTCGGCCACCGGCTATCGGACGGCGACTTCCAGGGCCACGCAAGGGGCTACGACTTCCACGGCCGCGCGGCCCACTTCCACCACGCCGTCGTCGCGCCTCGCCGCCGGCGTCGCGTCGGCAACACCCACGGGGACCGAGTTGGTCGGCCGTGTCAACGAGCAGACGATCCATCGCGACGAATTGGCCGCCGAGTGCATCCGGCTCTACGGCACCGAGGTCCTGGAAAGCCTCGTCAACAAGTTCCTCATCAGCCAGGAATGCGACCGTCGGAGAATCAAGGTCTCGCAGGAGGAGATCGATACGGAAATCGAACGCATGGCCGCGCGATTCAATATCTCGGTCGATCAGTGGCTGAAAATGCTGGCCAAAGAACGGGGGATCAAGCCGGCCCAATACAGCGACGACATTATGTGGCCCACGCTGGCTTTGCGCAAGTTGGCCGGCGATCGGCTGACCGTTTCCCGAGAGGACTTGACCGAGGCCTTTGAGTCGCGGTTTGGCCCCGCGGTGAAAGTGCGAATTCTCGTGCATAGCGATCCGAAAGAAGCGGCCCGGCTGCGCGCCCAGGCCGCGGCCGATCCGGCAAGTTTCGCGACCATGGCCAAGGATTTCTCCGAGGACGTGGCGAGCGCCAGTGCCAACGGCATGATACGCCCCATCCACCAACACACGGGCGACAAAGCGATCGAACAGGTCGTCTTCAGCATGAAGGAAGGCGAGATTTCCCAAGTGCTTCCGCTGGGCAATCAACACGTGATTTTCAAGTGCGAGGGGCAAATCCCCGCCCGAAATATCTCCTTCGAGCAGGCCGCCCCCCAACTGGAAGTGATGATCCGCGATCAGAAGCTACGCGGCGTGGCGGGCGAAGTGTTCAAGGAACTGCAAGAGAGATCGCAGGTGCAAAACGTCCTGAACGATCCCGTGCTCAGCCGCCAATTGCCGGGCGTGGCCGCCATCGTCAACGGACGGCAGGTGCCCATCCGCCATCTCAAGGAAGAGTGCCTCCGACGACACGGCGAGGAAGTGCTCGACGGCCTGATCGACCGCCGGCTGCTGGAGCAGGAGTGTAAGAGACGGGGTATCACGATCAGCGACGCCGACATCGACGCGGGCGTGGCCGAGGCGGCCGCCTTCTGGTTGCCGCACAAGGCCGATGGTTCTCCCGACATCGAGGGCTGGCTCAAACGGGTGACCGAGGAGAGCGAGATTTCGCTTGAGGCCTATCGCAATGACGTGGTCTGGGCCAAGATGGCGCTGAAGAAGATGGTCGTCGATTCCGTGAAGGTGTTGCCGGAAGACGTGGACAAAGGGTTCGAGGCCAACTTTGGACCCCGGGTTCGGTGCCGGGCAATCGTTTTGAGCGATCTCCGCCACGCCCAACAAGTATTCGCCATGCTGCGAACCGACCCGAGTGTCGAGAACTTTGCCAAACTGGCCGAGCAATTCTCGGTCGAGGCGGGCAGCAAATCACTTGGGGGCCAGGTTCCCCCTATCAGGAAAAATGGTGGCCGCCCCCTGATCGAGGATGCGGCCTTCGCGCTGAAACCGGGTGAGCTGTCCTCCATCGTCCAGGTCGACCAGAACTTCGTCATCCTCTTGTGCGAGGGCATGACCGAACCGGTCGCCGTCGAAATGAGCGAGGTCCGCGACGAGATCCAGCGCGATCTGTTTGACAAGAAGCTCCGCCTGGCCATGAACGGGCAATTTCGGCATCTCAAGCAGTCGGCCCGAATCGACAACTACCTGACGGGGACCATGCAAGCACCCAAGAGGGTGCCTCAGGTCGGCGCCACCACGGGAAGCCCGCTGGTACGGCCAGTGCCCGTGCTTCGGTAGCGGCCGCTTTATCCCTTTATCCCTTGCCCGTTCCCCTGGGAAGCGAATCGGGGTATCCTGGAAAGGTTTCCCCGTTTCCGATGATCCTGTCGTGGAAAAGGCGATGGACGACACAAGCGACTTCGGCACACCGCACAACGGCAATGCTCCTTTCGAGATCGATGTATCGGCGCGGGTACGGCGTCTTCCGCCCTATCTGTTTGCCCAGATCAACGGGCTGAAATACAAGAAGCGGTGTGCCGGCGACGACGTGATCGACCTGGGGATGGGTAATCCCAGCGATCCGCCCAACGAGCGGGTCGTCGAGAAACTGGCCGAGGCCGCCGCCGATCCGCGTAATCATGGGTATAGCGACTCCCAGGGATTGCTGAATCTTCGCCGGGAGGTGGCCAGCAAATACCTCAAGAAATCGGGGGTTCGTCTCGACCCGGAACGCGAGGTGATCGCATGCCTGGGATCCAAGGAGGGGTTCAGCCATATCTGCCTCGCCCTGTTGGGGCCCGGTGATACGGCCATCACGCCCGCCCCTTCCTACCCCGCACACCAATATGCCGTGGCCTTGGCCGCCGCCAGTCAGATCCAGTTGGAGGTGGCCGATTCGGAGAAACTGCTCTCGAATATCGCCTACACGTGCCACCATTTGTGTCCCAGTCCCAAGCTCCTGGTGGTCAACTACCCCCACAATCCGTCGGCCGTGACGGTCGAACCGGAGTTTTTCGTCGAAGTGGTGAAGCTGGCCAAGCGCTACGGGTTTATGGTGATCAGCGATCTGGCCTATGGCGACGTGACGTTCGACGGGTATCAGGCTCCCAGCTTCTTGGCCGCCCCGGGCGCGCTCGATGTGGGGGTCGAGCTCACCACCATGAGCAAGGGGTACAACATGGCCGGCTGGCGAGTGGGGTTCTGCGCCGGCAATGCCGAGATGATCCGCGCGTTGGCCACGATCAAGGGCTATTACGACTACGGCATCTTCTCGCCGATTCAGATCGCTTCGATCGTCGCCCTGCGTCATACCGAGGCGGCGGTCGAAGCTCAGGCTGCCTTGTACCAGCGGCGGCGCGACGTGTTGTGCGACGGCCTGGAACGTCTCGGATGGACGATCACGCGGCCCCGGGCGACGATGTTCGTGTGGGCCAAGATTCCCGAGCCGTGGGCGTCGACCATGAATTCGCTCGACTTCGGCATGAAGCTGCTGGAGGAGGGCGACGTGGCGGTCGCCCCGGGGGCCGGGTTTGGGCCCGCCGGCGAAGGGTACGTCCGCATGTCGCTGGTCGAAAACGAGAACCGGCTCCGCCAGGCCGTGCGGCAAATCGGACGGTGTCTCGGCGGTTAGCTTTGCCTCGACGGGCTGCTATCGGGCCGTTTGCCGAGTGGCTATAATGTTTTCCGGGTTGCGTGGAAGATGCGCAAAAAGTGAGGGCTCTTGCTCGCCGAAGCAAAAGCCCTCGATATTGGCTGTCCAAGCAGGCAAACGCGTTGTCCGTCCTGCCCGGAGACCCACAGCCGTTAGTAACCCTATCGGGCCAACCGGTGGAAAGACTTTAGGTGACTGATGCTCGGTCCGAGCATCCCCGACGAGAATCGCGCGCTCGCGCCGCGCGCCACTGGCACAAACCGAATTGTTTCACACCGATCCCGCCGGAAACACCGCGCTGCCGCTCGCCATGACCCAAACTGCAAAACTCGCACTGGAAGATGGATCGGTCTATACGGGCATTGCCCTGGGTGCCCGGGGTGAAGTGGACGGAGAGGTCTGCTTCAATACCTCGATGACCGGCTATCAGGAAATCTTGACCGACCCGAGTTATCGCGGTCAGATTGTGACGATGACCTATCCGGAAATCGGCAACTACGGCGTCAATCGCGAGGATGTCGAAAGCTGGCAGCCACATCTGGCCGGGTTCGTCGTCCGCCAGAGCAGTCGGCGGGTGAGCAACTTCCGGGCCGACGGCAATCTGCACGAATATCTGCTCTCAGCCGGCGTCGTTGCTATCGAGGGGATCGATACCCGCGCACTGGTGCGTCGCATTCGCACCCACGGGGCACTCAAGGGCGTGCTGTCGACCGAGGATCTCGACGACCGAAGCCTGGTCGCCAAGGCAAAAGCGAGCCCCGGACTCGTCGGCCGCGATCTGGTGCAAGAGGTGATTCCCGAAAAGGCGATCGCTTGGGACGAACCGCTAAGCCGTTGGACTCGGCTGAGCGCTTCGCCGCGAGAGCAAGTCGCGGACGATGCCCCCCACGTGGTTGCACTGGACTACGGTTTGAAGTGGAACATCGCCCGGCATCTCTTCGATTCCGGCTGCCGGGTGACGATCCTCCCCGGCACGGCGACCGCCGAAGACGTGCTGGAGCGAAGTCCGCAGGGCGTCTTTCTCTCCAACGGACCGGGAGATCCTGAACCGCTGGAATACGCGCATCGGGCAATCCGCGATCTGCTGGGCAAGGTACCCATCTTCGGAATCTGCCTGGGACACCAGCTCCTCTCACTGGCTTGCGGGGCCAAGACCTATAAGCTGAAATTCGGCCATCGGGGGGCCAACCAGCCCGTGGCCGATCTGGCCAGCGGTCGTGTCGAGATCACCAGCCAGAACCACGGGTTCGCCGTCGACGGGGACTCCCTGCCGGGGGAACTGGAAGTCACCCATCGGAATCTCAACGACGACACGGTCGAGGGCGTTCGACACCGCAAATATCCCGCCTTCAGCGTGCAATACCACCCCGAGGCGTCGGCCGGTCCGCACGACAGCCACTATCTGTTCGGCGCGTTCCGGGAAATGCTCGGCTAGCCAGGACCCCACCGCACGGTTATAACCGGGGCTGTACTGGGGCACATTGGGGGTCGCCACCGGGGATGACCATGCGCTTTTCCCGAGACTATTGCGATTTCTTCGATTTCTCCACCGCTTCCCCCCGGCGGCGAGATTTGACGCTGGCCGACTTCCGGCACAACTGCGCCCTGCTACTTCGTGACTTGGGAGTGGAACCGGCGGGGCAAATTGCCCGGCAGCTTGCCGACAAGATGAGCAGCGGTATCCTTCATTATCACACCCCGGTCCACATCCTGTCGATTTTTCAATGGGCGCGGAAGAACGCCCAGACGCTCCAGTGGTGGGAGCAGTTGACCCTCTGGTTCCACGATGCCGTTTATGATCCGGGCGCTGTGGCGAAAGAGAACGAAAACGAGAGTGCCGTCTATTTGGAAACGGTATTGGCGCCCCATCTTCTCGACCGGCCGTTGGACCAAGTGTCGGCCGCGATCATCGTCACCGCCGACCATCTCGAAGCGAACACCGACCCCCAATTCGATCGGATCATGGATCTCGATCTAGGTAGTTTCGCCTGGCCCGACCCCGTTCGGGCGGAAGTGGCCCAATGCATCGACCTGGAATTCTCCGGGCTGTGCGGCGAAGTGGAGTTTCTGACCCAGCGCAAAGCCTTTCTCAAGAAGCTCACAGCCAAGGGGTTCATCTACCGCAGCAAGTACTTTCGCGACAAGTTCGATGCCCTGGCGATGCGCAACATCGAGAAAGAACTCGCCCTGCTCGACCAGGCGCTGGGCGACGATCGGGTGTGAATGATACCCGTCGCCGCACGGTGGACACGCGGGCCGCTGATTGACGAACGGCTCGCAAACCCTTACACTGTTGAGTTTAATACGCACGAACTTCACCCATCCGAGGGGTGCGTGCGTCCTCCGGATTGGAAGCGACGGGAGAGAAATGGCTGATTCGACCAACGACATGGCCCTGACGGCAATCAATACGATTCGTACCCTCTCAATGGACGCAGTGCAGGCAGCCAATAGCGGGCATCCGGGCACGCCGATGGCCCTGGCGCCAATTGCCTATACGCTTTTCTCCGAGGTGCTTCGCTACGATCCGGACGTTCCGAGCTGGCCGGCCCGGGATCGGTTCGTGCTTTCCTGCGGACACGCCTCGATGTTGCTCTATTCGATTCTCCACCTGATCGGCGTGAAGCAGCCCTACCCATGTGGCGGGCCGAGCGACGAACCGGCCGTTTCGCTGGACGAGATTCGCCGATTTCGGCAGTTGGAGAGCCGCTGCCCGGGTCATCCCGAGTTTGGTCACACGGCCGGCGTCGAGACGACCACCGGACCTTTGGGCCAGGGCGTGGCCAATAGCGTGGGCATGGCGATCGCCGCCCGATGGATGGCCGCCCGATACAATCGCCCGGGGTTTGAACTGTTCGGGTTCGATACTTATGCGGTGTGTGGCGACGGCGATCTGATGGAGGGCGTCAGTGCGGAGGCCGCTTCACTGGCCGGTCATTTGAAACTGGCAAACCTCTGCTGGATCTACGACGACAACGGGATCACGATCGAGGGCAAGACGTCGCTGGCCTTCAGCGAAGACGTGGCCACCCGGTTCGTCGGCTACGGCTGGAACGTACTGTCGGTCGAGGACGTCAACGATCTGGAGGCACTCAAGGCGGGCTTCCAGATGTTTCGGCGGACCGACGACAAGCCGACGTTGATTATCGTGCGTAGCGTGATCGGCTACGGAGCGCCCAACAAGGCCGACACGCACGATGCTCACGGCGCGCCTCTGGGCGAGGAAGAAATCAAGCTGACCAAGGCGGCTTATGGCTGGCCGGAAGACGAGACGTTTCGCGTGCCGCCGGAAGTCTACGAGCATTTTGCCCAGGGCATCGGCACCCACGGCCCGAAGATGCGCCAGACGTGGGAGACCAAGTTCAACGAGTACGCCGAGACGCACCCAGAACTGGCCGCCCAGTTCGACCGTATGCAACGAGGCGAACTGCCGGAGGATTGGGACGCCGGCATCGAAGAGTTCCCGGCCGACGCCAAAGGGATCGCCAGCCGCAATTCCTCCGGCAAGGTGCTCAACCAGGTGGCCGCTCGGGTGCCTTGGATGTTGGGCGGATCGGCCGACTTGGCCCCCTCGAACAAGACCCACCTCTCCTGCGACGGGGCGGGTGAGTTTCAGGCCGACAGCCCCGAGGGCCGCAACTTCCACTTCGGCATCCGCGAACATGCCATGGGCTCGATCGCCAACGGCATGGCCCTCTGTGGGTTGCGGTCGTATGCCGCGACGTTTTTCGTCTTCAGCGATTACATGCGGCCGGCCATGCGACTTGCCGCGCTGATGCAACTGCCGGTGGTCCATATCTTCACCCACGATTCGATCGGCGTGGGAGAAGACGGGCCGACGCACCAGCCGGTCGAGCATCTTGCCGCCCTGCGTGCGATCCCCGGTCTGGTCGTGTTGCGCCCCGCCGACGCCAACGAAGTGGCCGAGTCGTACAAGGCCACGATGAAGCTCTGGAACCGGCCCTCGGCCCTGGTGCTGACGCGACAGAACCTGCCCACGCTCGATCGCAGTGTATTTGCCCCCGCCGAGGGCACGCAGCGAGGCGCTTACGTGTTGATCGACACGGAAGACACGCCCGACGTGATCCTCATCGGCAGTGGCAGCGAAGTGTCGCTCTGTCTGGAGGCCCGGGAGCAACTGGCCGGCGAGGGCATCGCCGCCCGCGTGGTAAGTATGCCCAGTTGGGAGCTGTTCGAGTCGCAAACGACCGACTACCGCAACTCGGTCCTGCCGCCGGAAGTGACCGCCCGAGTCGCGGTCGAGGCGGGTATCGAGCAAGGCTGGCACAAGTACATCGGTCTGGACGGCCGTTTCGTCGGCATGACCCACTTCGGCGCCTCCGCCCCCGCGGCCACGCTGTTCAAGTACTTCGGCATTACCACCGAAAGCGTCGTCGCCGAAGCGAAAGCCGTACTGGGTAGGTAGCAATTTCCCTCGTTGCCCCGTTCCTTCGCGATGAGTTTACCGGCGCGAAGTGATGGTTTGGCGGTGACGGTTTAGGTGAATGGTAGCATGGGCCCCCGGCCCGTGCCGCCGGGAGTTTTGCTTTTGGCGTTGATCCCACGGGCCGGGGGCCCATGCTACTGTGGTGTCCGATGGCGGACGGCACACGGGTTATGCCTGCTACTGGCCCTTCTCAATACCGGGAGACCAACATGCCCCGCTTAACTCTCGTCGTCGCGCAGATCAGCAAGGCTCGGCTATACACACAGTCGCTTCTGGAAGGCGTCGAGGCCGATCAGTGGTTTCGGCAACCGGCCGAGGGCGTAACGCACATCGCCTGGCAGGTGGGCCATCTGGCCGCGGCCGAGTATTTCCTCACCATGCAGCGAATGCGCGGCCGTCGGGCGGAAGATGCCGAACTGATCGGGGATGATTTCCTCACGCTGTTCGGCAAGGGATCCGTCCCTCAGTCCGATCCGGGCGAGTACCCAAGCATCGAGACGATCCAAGACGTGTTCGCTGGCGTTCACAATCAGGCCGTGGAGGAACTCGGGCAACTTCCCGACGCGGTCCTGGACGAGCCGACCGAGAAGCCGCATCCCATGTTCTCGACCAAGCTGGGAGCATTGGCTTTCTGCCCGCTGCATGAGATGCTGCACGCGGGACAGATCGGACTACTCAGGCGTTTGTCGGGCAGCACTCCGTTGCGATAGGAACCGGCGTTTTCGCGCGGAAAAGCAGAACTGCGACGCAGAAGCGTCGGACCGTGCGTGACGACGCGGAAGCGTCGTCACGAGGATCGACTACTTCCCCGGCGCACCCGGCTGAAGAATCTTCGCCCCGACCAGGATCACCAGTTCTTCAGCTTGGGTTCCGGATCGGGTGATCAGGCCGCCCAGCGCGACGGTTTCGCCGTCGGGGATGCTGACGGTGCTCTGTGCCTTGGTCGTTTTGACTCTCGGGGCGCGCATCACCGGGTCGGCGTCAGAATCCTCTGCCGGAGGAGATTCACTCTCGTCCAGCCACGACTTCTCCACGTCGATCTCCATCGTCACCAGTCCCTCGGCATTGACCCGCGGCGTAACGCTGACAATCAGCCCCACGTTCTCGTATGAAACCGAAACGCTACGGCTCGGCGTCCGGCCGCCAGGGTAGCGCGACGCCGACGACGTGGCAGAGCCGGTTACCCTGGGTTTACGCTCGCCGACGTGGAGAAACGCCGGTTGATTGTCCAGCGTGGTCAGCCGGGCATGGTTGAGTAGTTCCAAGCGGCCCCGCTGTTGGAGTCGGCGGATCTGCTTGGCCAGTTCGTCGGCCGAAGCCGACAGATCGACCCCGGCCGCCTTCAACTTAGCCTTGAGTTCATCGCTTCCCTCGGGAGGCAATTCGGCCGGTTCGTCCCCAGCCGGTGACGCGTCGGTCTCCTCGTCTTTCGCTTCGCTTGCGGTCGTGTCGTGCAGTTTCAGTTCGGCGATCATCACCTGCACGACGACCATCGCCGGCGGTCGGTCGGGCCGTTCGGTTAGCGCGGGCGGCTTCTCGTCGCCCTGCCCCCAAGCGAGGCCGCTACCTGTCAACACCACAACGATCAGGCCGATTGCCGCTCTTGCCATGACGACGCTCCTTGTTCGGAGGTTGGCGAGTAACAGACGATCTTCCCCCCGTCTTCACTCTTCTCACTTCAACTTATTCTCGAACCACACCGGTCCGCCCCATTTGCCGGTGACGACGATATCGAGATCGCCGTCGCCGTCCATGTCGACCACCGGGATGTTCATCCCCGAGCCGATACCCTGGTCGACGGAGATCGCGTGTCGGGTCCACTTCACCGTGCGGCCCGGGGTCACCTCGTACCAGTAGACGCACGGCGGCTCGTTGCCCCCGGGATCGTTGCCGTTGTGGGCCATGAAACGCTTGCCGGTGACCAGATCGAGGTCGCCGTCGCCGTCGAAGTCGGCCAGCGTGAGGCTATGGGCCTGGGTCCACGTTTTGTCGATGGTGTGTTGCTTCCACTGGTACTTGTCGCCGTCGCGAATCTGCTGATACCAGAAGATTCCATAGCGATGGGCCGAACTGGTGACGAGGTCATTGAGTCCGTCGCCGTTGACGTCGTGGACGAGGATCTGCGGCGTGTGGTCGGCCCGGCCTTCTTCGAGGTGCCCCAAGGCCAAGGGATGTTCCTTCCACTGCCCGTCGGGTTTGGCCGGTGCTTCAAACCAGGCGTCGGGTCGCAGCAGGTCGGGGCGCCCGTCGCCGTTCACGTCGCCGGCACCCCCACCCCAGGGAGCGCGGCGAGAGGAGACGGAACGCCGCACGAGATTTCGTTTTCCGTCGCTCCCGGTGGCCAGCTCATAGTAGATGGTGTCGGTGGTCGCGGGCAGGATCTCGTCTTCTTCGCCGTCGCCGTCGATGTCCATCAGTTCGCCGCATTCATAGTTGCCATTTTCCTCGACCAGAACTCGCGGCCAGAGGCCACCGGTGGCGCCCGGGTTGCGGAGCCATTCACACCGCTTGCCGTGCCACGAGCAGGTGACGATATCGAGCAGCCCGTCGCCGTCGACGTCCAGCGGTGCATTCATGAAGTCCCAGCGGTAGCCCTTGCCCTGGTCGTCGACTTCCCCCGCGATCTTGCAGATCTCGATCGGTTTGAAGTCGGGAGCCAAATAGAGATAGGGCAGGGCGACGATATCCGGCTTGCCGTCGTCATTGAAATCGGCCACCCCGCAGGCCTCGCCCCGGTAGCTGCCCACGCGATGCATCTCGAACGACACCTTCGTGGGCCCCTGGGCCCGAACTTCGGCGGCCAAGAAAACCAAACCGGCGACCAGACAACTCAAAACAGCGGATGCGCGCATCGGGAAGTACCTCGGAGAAAGGGGTGTGTTACTCGCTTGACGGCAACTCTAAGGTTAGCGGCTGGTCCGTCGACGTGCAAGTTTAGCCCGGCGCAAGTGGCGGGGCCAAACGGTCAGGAACTCTTAGCCGAGCCGGGTCCCACGACGGTGGCCACGGCATGGCCCAGCGCGGCGATCGGTCGAGTGGCCAGCGTTTTGATCGCCGAGGCGACGGTGCCGGCCATTCCGTGGGGCGCCAGCAGCGGCTCAAAGACGGGAATCTCGCCAATTGGCACAAACGGATCGAGCCCGTCGCCGGAGGCGCGCGCGTGGCGGTCAACGATGCCCTGGCGAATCAGCCGTTCGACCTGAGACTCGGTAGCCTTCAGGCGAGAGACGCCGTGCGGCCTCCGCGACACCTGGACATACCAGTAGGCCGCTATCTCGGCCGGAGTGCCGGACACCTCATCGTCGAAGACGACCTGTGTCCCGTCTTCCTGCTTGAGGCAAACCTCGGCCGCGCTGCCGAAGCTATCGGCGGTTGCGGGTCGACGTGCTGCTTCGGCCTGCAACGCCTTATGGATGAGTGACGCGGTCAGCGGACTCAGTGAGGGGTTCAACTCCTCGGGCGGACGGAATGCGCCGGCCTGCTTGGCTTCGAGGAGTTCCTCCGGCGTGCTGCCGGCCCACGGCGGGCATCCGGTGGTCATGAAATAGAGACAGGCTCCCAGGGCATAAATGTCCGCCCGGCGGTCGAGGTCCTTGTTCTTCCCCAACTGCTCGGGCGGTAGATAGCGGGCCGTATTCGGGTCGAACCCAGCGGGGGAAGAATCGCTCTGGTCGAACATGCCCGGCTCGGCCAACTTGGCGTGCCGGGACCGGGTTAAGAGGATCTTGGTCGGATTCACGCAGCGGTGGAGGATCCCGTGCTGGTGAACGGCGTCGAGCGCTTCGGCAACGGCGGTGGCGATCTGCAGCGACTCGTTCTCGGTCAGATGGCCCGACTTGGCCACGTAGCGATCCAGAGTTTCCCCGTCGACGAATTCCGTGGCGATGAAGTATCGATCCTGCTGCTGGCCGCGAGCGATCACCCGGGCCACGTTGGGGTGCGACAACTGGCTCCACAGCCGGCCACGCTGCCGAAACCGGGCGAGCCGATCCGGATCGACCGTCGTGTGGGGACCGGGAATCCGGACGGCCACGGTCTGTCCCGACGGATCCCGCGCCCGGAACATCGCCTCGGCACCGCTGCCTCCGATCTGTTCGATCAGCTCGTACGGGCCGGCCGTTTCCACGTCGTCTTGCAGTTGCGCCGTAAACGCCTCGGCGTCTTGCGGACGCTGCCGGGGATCGGCATCCATTGCCCGAACGATCGTCTTGGTGAGACTACGGCTCAGATTGGCATTGATCTGATGGGGAAGCCGAAAATCATGGTTCTCCTTGTTTCGCAGGAGTTCGGTGACGTCCTCGCCGCGGAAAGGAATCCTACCGGTAACTAGCGTATAGAGGGTAGCTCCCAGCGAATAGACGTCGGATCGGGCGTCGGCCGCCGTTTGGCGGACGATTTGCTCGGGCGCCAGGTACTGCCGTGTTTCCAACCCGTGGCCGGAGTGCAGGAGGTCGAGTTGCTGATCGACGTACAGCGCGCACCCTCGCTCGGCCAACACGGCGCGCCCGCCGCCGGTCAGTAGGATGTTGTCCGGCTGGATGCACCGATGCACCAGCCCGGCGGCGTGTAGCGTGCCCACCGCCTCGGCAATCGATCGGATGATCCGCACCGCTTGCAGCGACTCCAGCGCCCGTCCACCCTCGACGAGCCGGCGCAGGCTTCGACCCTCGATGTGCTCCGTGAGGCAATAATACACGCCCCGGTCTTCACCCACCTCCAGGATGCGGATGAGGTTGGGATGTTCCACGCGCATTCGCGCGGCGGCTTCTTCGCGGAAGCTGGCCACACACTGCTCGTTCTCGGCAAAAACCGGCGAAAGCGTCTTGATCACGAAGGGCCGATCGTCGTCGGCCCGTGCGGGATAAAGCGTGGCCGACCCGCCCGATCGGACGGGGTCCAGCAAACGCAACTCACCCAGCAGGACCGTGCGGCGGACCAGCGCCTCTTCGGTCAACGGTTTCGATGCCACGGTGAGACCACCGCGATGCCGTTTTTCGGTGTCCTTCATCGTGTCGCTCCCGTGGCTCGACGACAGTGTCGCAAACTCGCTAGCACCCCCCCCACGGCCACCCAGTTACTCGCCATTATATCCAGTCGAGGGCGGTAACCCAAACAAAAGCCTGTAACTCCTTACTCCATCGCTGCTTATCACACTGGACACCCCCGAGCAACGAAAACGTCTTCGCGCGGATACCATGGGCGGCTTGCCTGCCTTGCCTTTTGGGGGGTCGGCAAAGACGGGCAAGCCCATGCTTCACGGCCGCGGGCTACCGCCGCCGGAGCGTCGCCGCGGTTGGGCATTCCTGGGAACCGGTTGCGCGGGGGCCTGTCACTCTGGGAGATTGGACGCATTCGGGGCACCGAATGATTGTAACGGGAATGTAACAATCGGGACGAATCGGGACCATCGTCACGTTCGTCGCAACCATGCGGTCGCATGGATATCCCCCGAACGAGTCGGATCTGCCGTCTAAGCTATATTCCCAAAGGGACCCACCGGACAGACAAACGGCCGCTAACAGAGGATTCGATCGATGGACGAAACATTGGTGCAACTCAACGACGTTTTTCAGGACGTTTTCGACGACGACGAACTGCTGACAACCCGGGCCACCACGGCCGCCGACGTCGAAGACTGGGACTCGCTCATGCACGTGACGCTGATCATCAACGTGGAAAAGGCCTTCGGAGTCCGCTTCCTCAGTGCGGAAGTGGCCGGGCTGAAGAGCGTCGGCGAGTTGGTCGATCTGATCGACTCGAAAGTCGCCTCATGAAAGACGATCTCCTGACCATGCTCTGGGAAATCATCCGGCGGCGCCATCCGCGATCGGTGCGGGGTGTCGAGGAAGCGCGAGCGGTCTGTCCCGAGCGATTCGACCGCGTCACCGGTCGGATGCTCGGTTGGCTGGTCGGCACCGGCGGTGACGTCGAAAAAGCCATCGACGCATTTGCCACGTACTCGACCGAGGTAAACCTGGCCCAGGCCCGATACGAAGCCGACGGCCAGTACCAACATCGCTCGTTCGACGAAGTATATGCCGATCACTACAGCCGTCGCGATCGCATGGACGACTACCTCTGGGCCGTATTCCTCAGCAACATCCTCTGGGCGCACCACACGGAGATCAGCCTTTTCTTCCGCGATCGCTTCCTGGAAAAAAGGTGTCAGGAACCGTTGTCCACCGAAGCGGCCGAACTCGTCGAAATCGCCCCGGGCCATGGCGGATGGGGAACGTGGGCGCTGGACGTGCTACCCCGCGCCACGCTTCGCGGGTTCGACATCAGCCCCTCGTCGATCGACATCGCGCGTAGCCTTTCCGCCGCGGCCGGTCACGCCGATCGGGCCTCTTACGTCGAGCAAAACGCGCTGGACTTGGACCGGATGCCGGGTGAGTCGGCCGACGCGCTGATCTGTTGCTTCCTGGCCGAACACCTGGAGAAACCGGGGCGATTGTTCTCCGTGATCGAACATCTGCTTCGCCCCGGTGCCCCGGCGTTTGTGACCGCTGCCCTGACGGCCGCCCAGGTGGATCACATTTACGAGTTCCGTCGCGAGTCGGAATTGGTTCGGTTGTGCGAGGATCACCGCCTGCGGGTATTAGAGACCCTGTGCGCCGCACCTCGTCGCACGTTACCCAAGGCTCGATTCCTACCGCGATCGATGGCCCTGATCGTTCAGAAACGCCACAACGACCTATCTTGAGAACACCGCGATGATCAGTGCAATGGCCCTGGAATCACCGTCGCTTTTTCGCCGCGTGAAACGGCTCCGCAAGGAATCGCGATCGGACGAGGCGCTGGCCTTGCTCCGCGATGCATTGCGTCGCGAGCACCTTGAAGCCGAGGAAGTGGAAAAGGCCGGCCGGCTGATCCAGAAGGAGTTGGCCCGCTTCGAACCCACTCAGATCGACGGCCATGTTCTGCTGTTGGGGCAATGCACCACGCCATGGCTGGCCAATTCGCTTGCCGCGGTCGCCTGGGGGCAAGGCGCGGCGCTGCCGGTTGCCGACGGGGAATACGACAACGTGATGCAGGAGTTAATGGCCGCGGCCCAATCGTCGGCAAAGCCCGACGTGGTCGTTCTCATGCCCTGGAACCAGCGGCTGCTCTTCGGCGGAGGCGACCGTTCGTCGCAAGACCGCATCGACGACGAATTGGCCTTTTGGCATCAGGCCTGGAGTGTGGCCGTCGACCGGCTCGGCGCTCGGGTGCTGCAAGTCGGCTACGACTGGGTCACGCCCGGCGCCATGGGACATCACCTGGGCGGTGCCGCGGACGGTACGGTCGACTTGATTCGCCGGACCAACGCCGCGTTGCGAGCCGAGTTGCCCCAAGGCGCGTTCTTCGTCGATCTGGAGCAAGCCTCCGGAACGATCGGCCGGCAAGCGTTCTACGACCCGCGACGCCACTATTGGACCAAACAACCGTTGAGCGAAGCGGGCGCGCGGTGTCTTGCCGAGCATCTCTGGGCCGGCATCCGGGCCACGTTGACCGGCCCGAAGAAAGTGCTCGCTCTGGATTTGGACAACACGCTCTGGGGCGGGGTCGTCGGCGAGACGGGACCGTTGGGAATCTCGCTGGGAGAAAGTCCCGAGGGCGAAGCCTTTCGCGCTTTTCAGCGACACCTCAAGGAACTCTCCGCACGCGGCGTGCTGCTGACCGTCTGCTCGAAGAACAACCCGCAAGACGCCCGCGAGCCGTTTACGGAAAACGCCAACATGGTGCTCTCGCTGGAGGACGTCGCCGATTTTCAGGCCAGTTGGGACCCCAAGGCCGTGGCCCTGGAGCGGACGGCCGGGGCGTTGAACCTGGGTCTGGATAGCTTCGTCTTCTTCGACGACAACCCGGCCGAGCGCGAGCACGTGCGCCAGGCGCTGCCCGAGGTGACCGTGGTTGAGGTGCCCGAGGATCCGGCCGAATACATCCGCGCTCTGCAAGGCGGGTTATGGTTCGAGAGCGTCGCGCTGACGGGTGCCGATCGGCAGCGTACCGAGCAATATCAGCAACAGGGGCAGCGCCGGCGGCTGAAGGAATCGGCCGGTTCGATCGAGGATTACCTGCTGTCGCTGGCGATGCGCGCCGACGTGCGTCCGATCGACCCGGGCGACATGCAACGCGTGGTGCAACTGATCGGCAAGACCAACCAATTCAACCTGACCACGCGCCGCCACGGGACGGGCGACGTGGAGCAAATGCTGGCCCAGCCGGGAGCCATTGGCCTGTCGCTACGCGTGGCCGATCGGTTCGGCGATCATGGGTTGGTGGCCGTGGTGCTGGGCGCGCCAGAGGAAAACTCATCCGTCAAGACGCTGCGCATCGACACGCTGTTGATGAGCTGCCGGGTGATCGGGCGAACGGTCGAGGAGTTCTTCTTCAACGCCCTGCTGCATCGCGCCCGGGAAGCGGGTTACGAATGCCTGCTGGGAGAATTTCTGCCGACCCGAAAGAACGGACTGGTCACCGACCTGTACGAGCGGCTTGGCTTCGAGCGAGTGGCGGAGGGGTCCGACGGCTCGGTGACGTTCCGACTTTCGGTCTCCGAGGCCGCGGCGGTTTCGACTTGTATCGAGGAATCCGAGTAAGCCGATGCCCACGCATTCGATCGATCTTGCCACACCGCTGGTCTGGCTGGTGTTTCTCGCGGCGGTAGCCGTGTTGACGCCGCTGGCCCATGGCCGGCCACGCCGCTGGGTGTTTGCCGCGGTGAACGTGGCGTTTCTCGGGTTGCTGCTGCCGTTGGGGCAGTGGACGGTCGTGTTGGCGGGTGTGTTGATCGCCTGGCTGCTGCTTCGTGGGATGGTCCGGCCAGGGTATCGGTTGCCCACCACATGTTTCCTGGGCGCCGTGCTCTTGGCGCTGTTTCTCCTTCGCAAACTTGATTGGCTCGGCGATCAGTGGAATATCGCGGCGGCCAACCCACTGCTGGTGGCGTTGGGATTCTCTTATGTTGTCCTGCGGCTGATCGATCTGTCGCGGGCCGTGTTCGAGGGCCGGCATCCGCCGCCGGATCTGCTGGCAACGATCAACTACTTGCTGCCGTTTCACATGCTGGCAGCCGGTCCGATCCAGGCGTACGACGAGTTCGTCGTCCAATCGCCCGTGCCGCCGAAGCTGAAAACCCCCGACGTATTGGCAGCCGTCGAGCGGATCGCCCTGGGGTTGTTCAAGAAACTCGTGCTGGCCTACATTCTCGACGAAGTATTTCTCACCGGCTTTCGGACCGACGGGTGGTATCTGGTCTTCGAGGCGCAGGTGTTCTCCCTCTGGTTGTATCTCGATTTCAGCGGTTACAGCGACATTGCCGTGGGCATGGGGCGACTGATGGGCGTGGCCACGCCGGAGAATTTCGACCGGCCCTATTTCGCCCGAAATATGATCAACTACTGGGAACGCTGGCACATTACGCTGGGCCAGTGGATCCGCCGCAATCTGTTCATTCCGCTGCAATTGGTCATGGTTCGCCGGACCGATGGCCGCCACCCGCTCTGGTGCGCCAGTGTGGCGTTTGTCGTCGCCTTTGCCCTGTGCGGGCTGTGGCACGGGGTGAGTTGGCAGTTTCTCGCCTGGGGATTGCTACACGCCGGTGGCATGGTGCTGAACAACCTGCACCGGCATTTCCTCCGGCAGCGATTGGGGAGCAAGGGGCTGAAGCGATACCTGGCCGATTGGCGAATCCGCGTGGTCGCGGTGATCCTTACCTTCGAGTTCGTGGCGTTGTCGCTGGTCGTTGCGTTTTATCCCCTGGAGAAGATCTGGCCATGAACGACCAAGAGACCAAAGCGCCTCTGGCCGAACTGCTCGACGGCATGTCGCCAGCGCGGTTCGTGCTGCGAGTCTCCTGGGTGGCGGTGCAACTGCTGCTGGTCTACTGGTGTGCCCGGACGGGGGATCTGTTTTTCTATCAGGGATTTTGACTGGATTGACATTCACAGGTTGTTTTGGGGATCGTTCGTTTAACGCCCAGCCGAAGGCGCCGGCTTTCTCGGCGTTCCACCACGACAAGAG
>CAYUIQ010000122.1:0-26089 GCA_964444795.1 uncultured Planctomycetaceae bacterium | reverse complement strand
GCGTGGCGTCGGCCTTCCAGATGCGTTTCACGCCGTCGTACGTGGCCTTGCGTCGCTTCGTAGTGTAAGCGAAACGCCGAACGGGCGCGGCGAGGACGGTCGAGCCACGAACCGCCGCGTACGGTCCGGCGTCCTGTCGAGGGTTCGTTGTCGCGGCCGTTGTCAGGGTAGGGGCCATACGCCGATCGGGTCCACTCGGCGACGTTGCCGTGCATGTCGAAAAGGCCCCAACCGTTGGCCTCGAAGGTACCCGCCGGCGCCGAAACGCGCCAGCGGTCGTCGAACCGTGTGTCGGCCGGACGCCAGGGAGGAAGGGCCGTTGGTACATGGGGGTAGTCGACCGTGTGGTGCGTGGCGTCGGACAGGTTGGCCCGGCGGCTGAAGTCGTCGTCGGTCGTGCCGTACCAGAGCGGACCCGTCGTGCCGGCGCGACAGGCGTATTCCCATTGGGGCTCGGTCGGTAACGAAAACGGCTTACCTGTCTTGTCCGACAGCCACCGGCAAAACGCCATGGCCCGATCCCAGGAGACGCGGACCACCGGTTGCTCGGGCCGGTTCAAGAGATGCCCCCGCTCGTCATCGCCGAACTGATACTGCTCGCCCGTCTCCAGGCCGCTGTCGTGGGCGGGATCGAAACAGGCGTATTGCCGATTGGTGATCTCCAGTCGTCCCATCCAGAACGCCTTCTCGATCTCCACCGGATGGGCGGGCCGCTCGTTGGGATAACCGTGTTCCGACCCCATCACGAATCGGCCGGGCTCGATGCGGACCAGCTCCAGGGACACGCCCTGGGCGAGTTCGAGGAAAAAAGGGGTCAGGACCCTTTTGCCGGAACGGCCCGGAGGGTGCTTCGCACAAAAGGGTCCTGACCCCTTTTTCGCCTCGGTCAATTGCTCTTCACCGGGCAGCACCGCGTATCGCACGCCCAGCAGATCGAGCACGGCGGCGCCACGGGCCGGATCTTCATCAAGCGCGTCCCAAACGGCCCGGTAATCCGACGGCATTGAGGCCGTTTCGACTTCGGCCATGGCGATCCCGGCTTGCATCGGGTACTTGGGCAACAGCGTGTCGCGATCCCAGCGCATGGCGTCGGCTTGTCGCTGGGGCGAGGACGTGGCGGACCATGTCGGCGGTATCCACGGCGGGTGGCGATACACGCGGTACGGCCCGTCGTCGGCGCGGTTTTCGTCTTCCCGATCGAGCGCCTTGGCCACCGCCGAGGGCCCGGTCCACTGGCTTTGCGGGGCGCAGACGACCATCCAGCGGTTGGCCACGCCCAGATCGACCGCCACCAGCAGCAGGGCGACCGGCGCGACCCAACGCCGCTGCATCTTGGCTCTGCGCAGCAGCCACCAAGAGACCCAGCCGAGCAGGGCCGTTTGCGATAACGCCCAAATCAGGTCGGTAAACGCGCCCCCCGTATCCAGCGGCCCGAACAGTGGGTTCGGTTCGGCACCGGCAAGCCAGGCTTCCCAGCGGGGCCGCATGACCAGCGCGGCGAAGATCTCCACGAGACTGATGCTTACGACCACCGCGACCCAACGGCCCAAGCGACGCGTTGAAGTGCCGACGCCCGAGTGCCCGAACGTCTCCTCCCAACCGCGGGCGGCCAACAGGCTCAACCCCAAAGCGGCCAGCACCAACAGTTTGGCCGGATAGCGGAAGTAAACGTAGCCGGGCAAGACAACCGTCATCAGCCAATACGGCCCGCCGACCGGCGCGCCGACGTGCGCGGCGAGATGCTTACCGGCCACCTCCTGAGCGAGCCATCCCATGCCATACCAGCCGAAAGCAGCGAGCACGGCCAGCACGGTCATCCAGGTGAGCCAACCCCGCCGCGTATCGCGACCGCGCCGAAACCGCATCGCCGAAAGGGCCAGTAACAGGGGCAATATTCCCATGTAGAGCGACGGCACCCAGGTGTTCCCTTCAGCCGGGATCGCGTCGAGCCAGCGGCGGTGGGTGGGAAACTGCCGCCCCGAAATGTTCGGCCAGACGTACTCGGCCAGTCGCCACGGGGCCACGCTGAACTGGTAGATCTGCTCTTGGTGCGAGCCTTCCTCCACGTTTCGATAGAGCAGGCCGTCGACGGCGTTGTCGTGCGTGGGAATCTCGTAAATACTGCGCGCCGTGCTACTGGTGGCGCGGCTGGTCCGCCGGGCCGTTTCGATCGAAGGAAAGACCTGCACGGCCGACAGGGCCAAGGCCGTCAGCGCGGCCAATGTCAACAGCAGAAAATGCGCGCCGACACGGGGGCTTGAGCCGCCGTCGCGCAGCGCCCGGCCACGCGAGGTTGTCTTTTGCCGACACCACCACGACCAGGCGGCGTATCCGACGGCCGCCAGACCGGCGTTGTAGGCCGTATGCGGATCGCCGCCGAGGGTCATCAGGGCCAGCGCAACGCCCAGGACGACGGCCCAGCGTGGGCTTTCCCGGGAGAACATCCGCTCGGCCGCCAACAGGGCCAGCGGCAACCAGGCCGCGCCGACGAGGAATACGACGTTGCAATACTGGAACAAGACGTTGCCCGAGAAGGCGTAGGAAAGGGCGCAGATCCCGGCGGCCGTGGTGCCCGCGTTCCACTGCCGCGCGAGGATGTAAGCCAGGACCGCGGCGAGCAGCACGTGGGCGAGGATGTAGATCTTGTACGTCCAGGCAAACCCGAGCGGCAGCAGGAAGACAAGTTTTCCCGGATAGAACAGCGCGGCCGTGGCGTCGCCGACGGTCGGCATTCCCAGGTTTTCATACGGATTCCACAGCGGAGCCTGCGAGAGTGACCACTGCCCGGACGTGTACTCCAACAGCGGATAATAGTAATGCGCCGCGTCGCGATAGACGAACATCCCGGATCCGAACAACGCATCGGCGAACAGCCACGCCGCCAGACCGGCCATTAAGACGAACGGTAGCAGGCGGAGAGTCTTCACGGCGTTGGCAGCCCGTTGAGAAAAGCGGCACTGACGGGAAGGTGTGCCACTGCTTGCTTGCAAGCAGTGCGTGTTTGTCGGGTTTCAATCTCACCCCGCCGCACTGCTTGCAAGCAAGCAGTGGCACACGCACAAGTGCCAGCGCTAAACGATCAAATGTCCGCTCGGCGGGCGACGCGCAACTGGGCGCGGCTTTGGGCTACGGCCCGGTCGCGCTGGGCCAGCAGTTCAGGCGTGTTGGCCGGTCGGGCTCGGGCCGTGTCGAGCGCCTCTTGGACGACCGCTGCGTCAAGCTCCGAGGCGGCGACGGCCCGGCCGGTGAGCACGGAAACGACGCCGTCGAGCACCTCGACGAAACCGCCGTCGACGTAGAATCTGGCCACGCGACCGCCTTGAGTGATTCGCATTTCGCCATACCCCAGACGCCCGATCAGCGGGGCGTGGCCCGGGGCGATGCCGATTTCGCCGTCGTACAGCGGCAGCGCGACGAACTCGGCCGTTTCATCCTGGACGGTCGACTCGGGCGTCACCACAATGCACTGAAGTTGGGCCATCGTTAACCTTTCCCCATGGCCTTGATCTTTTTGTCCTGCTCGGCCGCCTGTTCGACCGCCCCGACGTACATGAAGGCCTGTTCGTCGAGGTGATCCCACTTGCCGTCGGCGATCTCCTCGAAGCTGCGGATCGTCTCTTCCAGGGGCGTGATCTCGCCCTCCTTGCCGGTAAACACCTCGGCCACCAGGAACGGCTGTGAGAGGAACCGCTCCATCCGCCGGGCCCGATGCACGACCAACTTGTCCTCTTCGCTGAGCTCGTCGACACCCAGAATGGCGATGATATCTTGCAGCTCGCGATAGCGCTGCAGAGTCATCTGCACCCGCCGGGCGATGGCGTAATGGCGGTCGCCCACGTACTGTGGATCGAGAATCCGGCTACTGGAGGCCAGCGGATCGACGGCCGGGTAGATACCCTTTTCGGTGATCGAACGTTCGAGGTACACGAAGGCGTCGAGCTGGCCGAACGCGGCGGCCGGGGCCGGGTCGGTCGGATCGTCGGCCGGTACGTAGACCGCCTGGACCGAGGTGATGGCTCCCTTGGAAGTCGAGGCGATTCGCTCTTGCAGGGCCCCCATCTCGGTGGCCAGGGTCGGCTGGTACCCCACGGCCGAGGGCATGCGTCCCAACAGGGCCGACACCTCACTACCGGCTTGCGAGAAACGGAAGATGTTGTCGATGAAGAGCAAGACGTCGGCGCCCATGCTGTCGCGGAAATACTCGGCCATGGTCAGCGCCGAGAGGGCCACGCGGAGCCTTGCTCCCGGCGGCTCGTTCATCTGGCCGAAGACCATGCACGTTTGTTCCAGCACGTTGCGGCCGGTGGTGCCAATCTCGGTCTCCTGCATTTCCAACCAAAGGTCGTTTCCCTCGCGGGTCCGCTCGCCGACGCCGGCGAAGACGGAATAGCCGCCGTGGGCGCTGGCGATTCGAGCGATCAGTTCGGTGAGGATGACCGTCTTGCCCAAGCCGGCCCCGCCGAACAACCCCGCCTTGCCGCCGCGCACAAACGGGGTCAACAGGTCGATCACCTTGATGCCCGTCTCGAATAACTCGACCGTGGTCGACAGCTCGGTCACCTCGGGCGCTTCGCGGTGGATGGGCCAGCGCTCGTCGGCGCTGACGGGACCGCGGTCGTCGACCGGTTCGCCGACCAGGTTGAAGACGCGGCCCAACGTTGCCTCGCCCACCGGAACGGTTACGGGCGAGCCCGTATCGACACACGCCATGCCGCGGACCATGCCGTCGGTGCTGCCCAGGGCGACGCATCGCACGCGACTGCCGCCGAGATGCTGCTGCACTTCGCCGGTGAGATCGACTTTCACGCCCTTGTGTTCGGCGGTGATCTTCACGGCGTTGTAGATCGCCGGGAGACGGGCCTCGGGGAATTCGGCATCGAAGGTCGAGCCGATGATCTGGGTGACCCAGCCGTTGTTCTTTTCGGCGGCCGCGGCGGCCGACGTGGAGGATTCGGTTGTCGACATGGCTTCGCTATTTGGGTTATGGCGTCATGTTGGGTGTGTGCTTACTTATTCAGCGCCTCGGCACCGCCGAGGATTTCGAGCAGTTCGCCGGTGATCTGCCCTTGGCGGGCCCGGTTGTAGGCCATCGTCAGGTTGCTGACGATCGAATCGGCGTTTTCGGTGGCCGCTTTCATGGCGATCATTCGGGCGATCTGCTCGCTGACGGCCGCGTCGAGGAAACACTTGAAGAGCTTCGTTCTGAAGCTGACCGGCACGACCTCTTCGAGGATACTCTCGGCCGAGGGGAGGAAATCGTAGCGAATCTCCGCCCCAGCCTGCACCGGTTCGGTCTCGTCGCCCGAGTCGAGATCGCCAAATGGCAGCAAGGTTTCGACCACGGCTTCCTGCCGGCTGATGGTCTCGAACCGGGTGTAGACCACGTCCAGCCGGTCCAATTGCCCGACCTCGTAGGCCTCAAGGTAACGGTTGGCCAGGACGTTGACTTCCTCGAAGGCGGGCCGGTCCTCGAAGTGGGTGAACGTTTCGTCGGGTTGGATCTTTCGGAAGCGGAACGCCGAGATTCCCCGCTTGCCCGACACTTCCAGCTTCGGCTCGGGGATCTCCTCCCCCCAGCGGGCCCACTGGGCGGTGGCCAACCGCAACACGCCGGAGTTGTAACCGCCGCACAGCCCCCGATTGGCGCTGATGACCAGAAGGATGGCGCGGTCGGTTTTCTCCCGGCCCTCCAGCAGCGGATGCGTCACCTCAAGCCCCGATTGTGCCAGATTGCGCACCAGGGCGGTGATGCGGCGAGTGTAGGCGGTCGCCTCGCTGGCCCGGTCCATCGCCCGCTTGAACTGCGCCGTGGAAATCAATTCCATGGTGCGCGTGATCTTGCGGATGTTGCGGATCGACTTGCGGCGTTTGTCGAGTGCTCGGGCCTTGGCCATCGTGATGCTCTTTGGGAATCTTTCGTCGTAAGCGATGTAGTCTGATTATGCGGTGGCGGAAGCCGATTCAAATTGTTCGGCGAACTCGGCCAGCGCGGCCTCCAGTTCGGCGGCCGATTCGTCTTCCATCTTTCCGCTGTCGGCGATCTTTTGCCACATATCCTGCTTCTTCTCGTGGACGAATTTCAGGAACCCCGTTTCCCAGGCGTGGACTTGGTCGACGGGCACAGCGTCCAGATGGCCGCGCGTACCGGCAAAAATGCTCAACACCTGGTCGATTACGTCCAGCGGCTGGTAGAGCCCCTGCTTGAGCATTTCGATCATGCGATAGCCGCGGTCGAGCCGGGACTGGGTGGCGGCGTCCAGATCGGTACCCAATTGGGCGAAGGCTTCCAGTTCGCGGAAGGCGGCCAGATCGAGCCGCAAGCCGCCGGCCACTTTCTTCATCGCCGGCACCTGGGCCGCACCCCCCACCCGGGAAACCGAGATGCCCACGTTCATCGCCGGCCGTTGCCCGGCAAAGAACAGGTCGGGCTGCAGGTAGATCTGCCCGTCGGTGATGGAGATGACGTTGGTGGGGATATAGGCCGACACTTCGCCTTCGAGCGTCTCGACGATGGGTAGCGAGGTGAGCGAGCCGGCGCCGAGTTCGTCACTGAGCTTGGCCGATCGCTCCAAGAGCCGGCTGTGGCAGTAGAAGACGTCGCCCGGATAGGCCTCGCGTCCCGGCGGACGTCGCATCAACAGCGAAAGCTGCCGGTAGGCGGCCGCCTGCTTGGAGAGATCGTCGTAGACGATCAAAGCGTGCTCGCCTTTGTACATGAAGTACTCGGCCATGGCCGTGCCGGCATAGGGAGCCACGTATTGCAGCGGAGCGGGGCAAGACGCACCGGCCAGGATGACCGTGGTGTATTCCATGGCCCCTTCTTTGCGGAGCACCTCGATCAGCCCGGCGACGGTCGACTCCTTTTGCCCCACCGCCACGTAGAAGCACTTCACGCCCGTGTTGCGCTGGTTGATGATCGTATCGATGCCGATGGCCGTCTTGCCGGTCTTGCGGTCGCCGATGATCAGTTCCCGCTGTCCGCGGCCGATGGGGGTCATCGCATCGATGGCCTTGATACCGGTTTGCAGCGGTTCCTTGACCGGCTGGCGATGGGCTACGCCGGGGGCCATGGTCTCGACCTCGCGCCGCTCGGTCGTGGCCACGGGGCCCTTGCCGTCGAGCGGGTTGCCCAGCGGATCGAGCACGCGTCCCAGCACGGCGTCGCCGACCGGCACGCTGAGCAGGCGTCCCGTGCTGCGAACCTGATCGCCCTCGTTGATGGAGAGGTAGTCGCCGAGGATAATCACCCCGACGGAGTTCTCTTCGAGATTGAACGCCAGGCCGTGAATTCCACCCGGGAACTCGACCATCTCACCGGCCATCACGTTGGATAGCCCGTAGACTCTGGCGATTCCGTCACCCACTTCCAGCACGCGTCCCACCTCGCTGACGTCGATTTGGGACTCGAACTGTTCAATCTCCTGTTGGATAACGGAAGCGATCTCGTCGGCTTTGAATTTCATGGACGCTCCTGTCGATCATTTGCTGGCGCGTATTCTTTAGTTGGGTGGCGATGGAACCGTCGTAGACGGTATCGCCGACCTGCACGACAAGCCCCCCGATCAGTTCGGGGTCGACGATCTGCTCCAGCTTCGGTTCGCCGTCGAGCAAGCCGCGCAGGTGCTCGGTGATTCGGTCGGCCATGTCGCGGTCGACTTCGGTGGCCGTACTCACGGTAACCGGCACGCGGCCGCACATCCGGTCGTGGAGTTCTCGGGTACGCCGGTGGATGGCTCGCAGGCAATCGAGCCGCCCGTGGCGAGAAACGACTTTCAGAAAGTTCACCAACAAGGGCGAAGCGAGGCCGCCGATGGTGCGGTCGAGAATTCCCTCCTTCTCCTCGTGCGAAATCAAGGCCGAGCCGAGCAGCGACTCGAACTTGGGGAATTTCTCCAGCACGTCGCCGACCAGCGAGTCGAACTCCTCCAGCACCGCATCGACCCGGCCAGCCTTCTCCGCGGTGTCCAGCAGGGCCTGGCCGTAGACGGTGGCGACGTGTTCGACGCCGATATCCGGCTCGTTTTCGGCCGCGTGTCGAGCGTCCTGCGCCGTGGGGTCTTTGGCCATGGGTACATCCGTCGCTGGTGGCGTCTCGGTTGGGGGGGCCGTGTTGCCGTGTGGTGGTTTTCGTCGCCTAGTTGGTATCCGCGTCGGCTTGAGGGAACTCGGACACGGCTTGCTGAATCAGTTGTTTATGGGCGCTCGCATCGACCTGGGCGCGGAGAATCTTGCCGGCCAGATCGACCGCCAAATCGGCCCCGCGGGTGGCCAACTGTTCCAGAGCGGCGCCGGTGGCCGTCTCGATGTCCTGCCGAGCCCGCTCGGCTTCCGCGGCGGCGTCGGCCCGGGCCTTGTCGAGCATCTCGCGGCCGAGTTGCTCGGCGTCGCGTCGGGCCGAGTCGATGATCTGACGAACCTCGTCCTTGGCTCCGGCCAGCTTCTCGTCGTACTGGCCCAGCAGTTGCTTGGCGTCGGAGTTGCTCTTCTCGGCCGCGGCGATCTCGTCGGCGATGCGCTGCTCGCGTTTGTCCAACCCGGAAGCGATGGGCCCCCAGGCGAACTTCGACAGCACCACGAACAGGATGACGAAGAGAACGCCGGTGAAGATGGCCAGATCGGACTTCCAGTCCAGGGGGTTGAGGTCTGGCGGACTGTCTCCGGATTCTCCCCCGTGGCCGGGTGCCCCGGAAGCGGCGGCTGGAGCGGTGGCGATCAAAACGACTGCCACCAAAACCATGACCGCCACGAGGCTGGGAACAACTCGTGCTAGCATCGTACTATGGCCTCTTGGTACCCGTAAAAAATGCATGGGGATCTTCCGGGGCGTGCTTTGCGATGTCCCTTTCACGATACCTCCGCCGAACCGCGCCCGACCATGGAGGCCGTTCTGTACGCGTTTCTGGCAGGGAGCGAACGATCGCGTCTAGCCGAGCATGCAGACGATCAGGCCGAAGAACGTGGCCCCTTCGATCAGCGCGGCCGAGACGATCATGGCGGTGGAGATTTTGTCGGCCACTTCCGGCTGCCGAGCCATGCTTTCCACGGCACAGGACCCGATCCGGCTGATACCCATTCCGGCACCGATGATGATCATGCCCGCTCCGAACGCGCCACCGAGGACGATCAGGCTCTGCTCGGCGCGTTCCTTCTCGGCCACGGCCGCGGCCTCGTCGGTGGCTTCGACCTTGGTCTCGTCGGTAGCCTCGGTCTTCTCGTCTTGGGCCAGGGCCGGCAAGGCGATCAACATCAGGACAAAACACAGGGCGGCAATGTTGCACAGTCTAAACACTTGATCCGTCTCCTTGAATTAACTGACGCTCCGGCACGGCGAGCCCAGCCCCTAGTGCTGATGCACGGACATGCCGATGAATAGGGCTGAAAGAAACACGAAAACGTAGGCCTGCAGGAAGGCCACGAACAATTCCAACATACTCAACGCGGTGGCCCCCAGCAGGCTGGCCGGCATCACCCCGTACCAGAGCGGCGAAGCGGCCGTGGCGGCGATGAAACTCAAGATCACGGCCAGCACCAGATGCCCGGCAAACATGTTGGCCAGAAGTCGCACGGAAAGAATCGTATGCTTGATCCCCAAGCCCATCACTTCGATGGCAAACAGCATCGGCTTGACGAAAAGGGCCAGCACGAAGGGCAATTCCATGTGGGGAACCAAGCCGGTCCAAAACCCGACCGCCCCGAACTTCCTCATGCCCGTGATCACCACAGTCACGAACGTCATCGTCGCCATGGCGGCGGTCACCGAAATGGACCCGGTGGGCGAACCGGCCCAAGGCACCATCCCGGCGAGATTGCAGAAGAGCACGAAGAAGAAGATCGTCCAGAGAAACGGGAGGAAGCGATCACCGTCCTTGCGCCCGATGGCCGGCCGGGCCACCCCGTCGCGAACGAACAGGACCATCGCCTCGAAGAGATTCAAGAACCGCCCCCGGACCGGCTGCCCGGAGGCCATTTTTCGGGCCAGCGAAATAAATACCACCAGCATCAAACCGGCCACGGCCAGTTCCAGCAACATGAACTTGCTCAGCCTCAGCCCCAGGTCCTCGAAGGGCTGGGGATAATGCCAATGTGCGGGGCCGGGGAAGAAGTCGGGGAAGTGGAAGGAGTATGAATCCTTGACGTGACCGGCTAGTTCTTGGGTTTCCTTGGCGTCCATCGGTCGGAGTCGCTCGCAAATTCAAGGAAGGTTCGCCGCGTCGTTCGGCGTCGAATCGTTCGACGTCACGTCACCGGACCGCTCGCCGGGAGGTAGCCACAACGACGTTTCCACCGCTAGGGTGACCGCATAGAAGACCACAAGATAATACAAAAAGCCCGACTCTGCCAGCACCCCTCCCGCAAGGTGGACCCACAACGCGAATCCCAGGGGGATACCCATCCGCGGTGCCATCGACACCCCCAGGCCGATCACGGCACGCTCGGGGCTACGAAAGCACTCGCCCACGGCCAGCGCCACGGAGGCTCCGGCCAGGCAGACCGCCGCGGCCGCCACTGCCGCCCACAATCCCGACGCGCCGCTCTGACCGTGGGCCACCGGAGCCACCAGGGCGAAAACGACGACCGTCACCACCGTCAACAGGGCCTCTCGCACGCCAAGCCCCTGTCGGCGAATCCGCATCCACCGCCGGCCAATTCCCCGATTCTTGCCGTTCACCGTCCGCACTTGTCTCTCTCGGCACCGATTTTCCAGGGTTCCGATTCACCGCTTCCCATCTGGCTGCTCTTCGTCTCCCGACGAGGAGTCTCCTTGATGCAACGTATCGCTGAATCGCTTCAGCAGGTAGATCCCTGCAAACAGCCCCAGCGCGCTTCCCAGGGCCACAAACACCGGCGAGATGGCCAGGCGACCGTCGAGCCAATGCCCCGCCAGGGCCGGCAGGACCATGATCGCCGCGATCGTCATGATCCGGGACGACCATTCGGCCGCCAAGCCCATCGCAACTGCCAAAGGCGAGCGATCATCGCCCGGGTCGTTCATCAGCGCCAAGGGGAGAAAGGAACGGGTCGGTCCACTGGGTCAAGTGGGGCCAATGTATCGGGCGCTGGCGCAGGTGTCAACTGAGTGGCTTCGGGAAAACCGTTTCGGAGCCCTCGGCCGTCCACGGGAGCCCCTCTCCCCGAAGCGTAAAACGAGGGGATTGGTTTGGATTTTCGGAATGAGATGATTTCCTTAACATGTTGGTATGACATGACATACGGTATTTCATGTAGCGTCAAGTCTCGACTGTTCGCGTGCCAACTCGTTGCGTTCGACCGGCAGTGTTGTTATAATCGATTTTATTGGGGTTGCCGGCTTAGCCCGACCGCTTTGGTCGGGTTCCTACCGTAGGCAGGAAACCCCAAACGGGACACCCGGTTCCGAGAAGGATAGATGCCGGCTACACAAAAGGGTGGCACACACCCTTTCGAGGCGTCAACTGGAGCGTGTCGGCTAACCCCCCGATGAGACATAGCCCTTGATGAGATATTCAGGTGTGTGTCGATAGGCTTTCGTTGAAGTTCGAAGGGTGATCGTCGCCATCGTGCCAAACTGAGCATCGCCGGGCGAGACGGGGCGTTATTTGTCGGATCAGAGATGCGGTTTGCCGTCGAGAGACACAGCTCCGCTGAAGTCGAAACATCGCCCCCAACCACCCTTGAGGCGGTTGGCAATCCGGAGGTTTTGGTCCTTTGAGTACGACAGCAGAACTCAAGACCCGCACCGCTAAGGACCTGGCGCAAGCAGCCAGAAAGAAGGGGGTTCGCGGGTGGCATTCGATGCGAAAGGACCAGTTGATCAAAGCACTGGTCCGCTTGGCGAATTCGAAGGCTGAAAAGCGCTCGAATTCGAACAAGACCAAAAGGTCGGCCGCCGCGAAGCCGGCCGCGAAAAGCGTCGCGAAGAAGACGCGCACCGCGTACATGGCTCGCCGGATCCGGCGGACACGCGAGGAACTCACCCGCGCCAAGGATCTGGCACTGGCCTGCCAGAACGCCCACTGCAACGGCTCGGTCAAAGACCGTCTGGTGGTTCTGGTTCGCGATCCCTATTGGCTGCAGGCCTATTGGGAGTTCACCCGTGCAACCATCGATCGGGCGAAGGCCGCACTGGGCCAGTTGTGGCACGGAGCCAAGCCCATTCTGCGCGTAGCCGAAGTTTCTCGCAACGGCACCACCAGCAGCGCGCAACGGGTGCTTCGCGACATCGAGATCCACGGCGGCGTGAACAACTGGTATATCGACGTCGCCGATCCGCCCAACAGCTATCGCCTGGAGATCGGGTATCTGGCCGCCACCGGCAAGTTCTTCTGCCTGTCGCGTAGTAACGTGGTGACGACCCCGCGACCGGGTGCCACCGACTCGCTGGACGGCAATTGGGCGGCCGTGGCCGACGATTGTGAACGCATCTACGCGATGAGCGGCGGATACGGCCAGCAAGGCGCTGCCAGCGACCTGAAAGATCTTTTCGAAGAGCGACTTCGCCGCCCCATGGGCTCGCCGATGGTCACGCGATTCGGACTCGGCGCTGGTGGTCTTTCGGGAAGGCGACGGGATTTCTCCTTCGAGGTCGAGGCCGAGTTGATCGTTTCCGGCACCACCGAATCGGACGCCTATGTTACCGTCAAGGGCGAACCGGTGCGGCTGCGGCCCGACGGAACCTTTTCGGTCCGGCTCAATCTACCCGATTGCCGACAGGTGCTACCCGTCGTGGCCAGCAGCGGCGACGGCGTCGAACAGCGGACGATCGTCTTGGCCGTCGAGCGCAACACGAAAGTCATGGAGACGGTGATTCGCGACCCCAGCGAATAGGGGAAACGACCACCCTCGATCCGCCTGTCCCCCACGACCGGTTTCCCGGTACGCCCCCGGTGGCGCCTCACCGCCCACCCCCTATCGCCGACTGAGCGGTCCCCGTATAAATTATGTAGCCGGTCAGACGTCTCCAGTCCACGTAATATACGGATATCCATGTCGAAGGACATTTTCAAGGTCCTGGAAGGTTGGGACCACAATCCGGACGAGATCCTGGTACGCGTGATCCAGGGAGACGACGGCCGCGAGAAGCTCCAGATGCGGCTGGATCTCGGCTTGTTGCAGATGGAGATGGACGGACGTCCCGACGGCTTGCGTCCCGAGGGGTTCGAGTCGTGGCTCGATTATTTCGAGCACCAGCAGCAAGCCTACGAGGCCTCGAACCCCGACTCCGCTCCGTATCAACTCGGGGAGGACGACTGTATTCAACTCTGGCGCGAGGGAATCCAGTTCTATCACCGGTATCTGAGCTTCTGGAACCTTGATCGCTACGACCTGTGTGCCCGCGACACGGCCCGAAACTTACGGCTGTTCGCCTTCGTGCGCAGTCACGTCGACGACGATCATCAGAAGCTGCAGTTCGATCAGTGGCGCCCTTACGTGACGATGATGAACGCCCGCGCGGTCGCCAAGCCGATGATTGCCGCCGAGCAATATGCCGAGGCGTTGCGGGTGATCGAAGGGGGAATTGAAAACATCCGCGAATTCCTCGACCAGTACGACCAGAGCCATAACTCCGAAGAGTGTTCGGAGTTGGGTGCTTTGGAGAAGTGGCGAGAAGAGGTTCTGCTGAAGAAATCCGAAGCGGCCGACGCCCTCCCGCAAACTCCGGTCGACGACTTGTGTCGCAAGCTTGAGGAGGCCGTGGCACGGGAATCGTTCGAGGAGGCGGCCCGATTGCGAGACGAAATCCGTCGGTTGTCCGAGCCGAGTTGATCGCGACGAAACGAGAACCCGTGAGAATCATCTCCAATCTGGGCGAGTTTCCCGACGAACTGCGAGGCGGCGCCGTCACGATCGGCAATTTCGACGGTGTCCATTTGGGGCACGCGCGGATCATGGAGCGGCTGCTGGCCCGTGCCACCGTGTTGGGCGGTCCGGCGGTGGGCTTCACGTTCGACCCGCATCCGGCCCGTTTGCTGCGTCCCGAGCAGGCCCCGCCGCCGCTGACGTGGCTCGAGCGAAAGGCCGAACTGCTCGGCCGATTGGGCGTCGAGGCCCTGATCGCCTATCCCACCGACGAAGAGTTCCTCCGCCTCGGACCGCGGCCCTTCTTCGAGCACGTCGTCGGCGAAATCCTCGGGGCCCGGGCGATCGTCGAGGGACCGAATTTCTTCTTCGGGCATCGCCGGGCCGGCACGATTGGCGTGCTACGTCGACTTTGCGTCACCGCCGGCGTGAACCTCGATGTCGTCGAGCCGGTGCAAGTCGACGGGTCGTTCGTTTCCAGTTCGCGCATCCGCCAGACCCTGGCCGAGGGCCGCGTCGACGAAGCCCGAGCGATGCTCACCCAGCCCTATCGCATTCGCGGACTGGTGGTCCACGGTGCCCAGCGAGGCCGAAAGCTGGGGTTCCCCACGGCCAACGTCGACGCGATCGATACGCTTCTGCCCGGCCCGGGGATTTACGCGGGGCGGGCATTGGCCCAGGGCAAATGGTGGCCGGCCGCTTTGAGCATCGGCCCGAATCCCACCTTCGACGAACACGCGCTGAAGGTCGAAGCCTACCTGCTTGACTTCGACGCCCGTATCTACGGCGACCCGATCGAGATCGACTTTCTGGCCCGGCTGCGAGACGTCGAGACCTTCGAGTCGGTCGACCAACTCGTTGCCCAACTCCATCGCGACGTCGCCGATACGCGGCGGATTGTTGACACAATGCCTACGGGGTGAATCATTCGTCATGTGCAACTGGACCCACTTCGCCGAGATCGTGCGTGCCAACCGCCGGTTTCTGTTGACCACCCACGTGCGACCCGACGGCGATGCCTTGGGGAGCGAGTTGGCGATGGCCCTGATCTTGGAGGCGTTGGGTAAGGAGGTGCGGATCGTCAACGCGCATCCGACCCCGCCAAACGTGAAGTTTATCGACCCGGCCTCCAGGATCGAAGTGCTCGCCGAAGACGCCCCGGCCACGCAGTTCGACGGATTCGACGTGCTGATGGTGCTCGACACGGGCGCCTGGATCCAGTTGGGCCGGATGGCCCCGATGGTCCGGGAGTTCCAGGGGTTGAAGATGGTCGTCGACCATCATCGAAGCCAGGATGATCTGGGGGCCGAGGTATTTCGAGACGTCGCCGCCGAGGCGACCGGCCAGTTGGTGGTCGAGGCCGCCAGGCAGTTGGGCGTGGAGATCAACGAGGCCATGGCCACGCCGTTGTTCGTCGCCGTGGCAACCGATACCGGGTGGTTTCGTTTCTCGTCGGTCACCGGCGACACGTATCGCCTCGTCGGCACACTGATCGACGCCGGTGTTCGACCCGACCGGGTGTACGCCGAGTTATACGAGCGGGAAAGCGTGGGCCGGCTGCGGCTGGTCGGCCGGGTGCTGGGCCGGGTACGGACCGAGTTGGACGGAAGGCTGATCCACACGCACGTTATGCAGGACGATTTCCAGGCCACCGGCGCGCTCCCCTCCGATACGGAAAATATCATCAACATGACCCTTTCGGTGGGCGGTACCGAGGCGGCCGTCTTCTTCGGCGAGAAGCCCGGCGGAGGATTCAAAGTGAGCTTTCGCGGCCGCGACTCGCTGGATTGCAGTGCCCTGGCCGAGCAGTTCGGCGGCGGCGGACACAAGGCGGCGGCCGGGGCCACGATTGCCGGACCACTCGAGAGCGTTCGCGCCCGAGTTCTTGACGCCGTGCGCGCCGCCATGCGATAATCGACGGGAAGTACTGCCGTATAGCAATCTTCCCTCCCTCATAACGGTATCCGATACCATGTCCGACACTCCCGAACCTCCCGCCGATTCGCCACGGCGTAGCTTTCTCGGCCAGATGGCCGCCGGCGCGATGGGGCTGGCTGCCCTTGCCGTGCCCGGCATCGTCGGCCTGGTTTCGTTTTTCAATCCGTGGCGGCAGAAGAGCGAAGCGGGGCAGTCGATCCGCGTTACCACACTCGACGCCCTGCCGGCCGACGGATCGCCGCGCCGATTTCCCGTCATCGCCGACCGCGGCGACGCCTGGAACCGGCTGCTGCAGGTGCCGGTCGGGGCCGTGTTCGTGCGGCGCCTGGGCAAGGAGACGGCCGAAGCGATCCACGTCGTTTGTCCCCACGCCGGTTGCTACATCGAGTACGACTCGAAGCAGGACGATTTCTACTGTCCCTGCCACGCCGCGCGGTTCGAGTTGGACGGCCAACTCAAGGATCCCGACAGTTCGCCCAGCCCGCGACCGCTCGACACGCTGGCCTGCGAGATCAAGCACGGCAACGAGGTTTGGGTTTCCTTCGTCAACTACCAGACCGGCACGTCCGAGAAAAAAGAAGCATGAAAGCCATCATCACCTGGATCGAAAGCCGCACGGGCTTGGGCACCGCGGCAGGCCATTGCATCAACCAGCGAGTCGAAGGCGGGGCCGGGCTCCGGTTCGTATTACCGGCCCTGTTGGCGTTCGGGTTTGTGGTGCAGGCAATCACCGGATTTTTTTTGTGGATGGTTTATAGCGCCAGCGCACAGACCGCCTGGGAGAGCGTCTACTACATCCAACACGAACTGCTCGGCGGATGGCTGCTGCGCGGCCTGCACCATTACACGGCCCAGGTCATGGTCGCCCTGGCCGGGATCTACCTGCTCCAACTGCTGCTCACACGGGCCTATCGCGCGCCGCGCGAAGTGATCTTCTGGGTGGCCGTGCTCATGCTGCTGGTCTTGCTGGGGCTCTGCCTGACCGGCGATCTGTTGCGGTGGGATCAGCGCGGTTATTGGAGCACGATGGTACGAACCAGCTTTCTCAATCTCGTGCCCGTGATCGGTGGCGATCTGTTCCAGTTGGCCGTCGGAGGACCTGCCTTCGGCCATCACACGGTGACCCGATTCCTCTCCCTGCACATCGGACTCTGTGGCGCGACGCTGGCGGTGTTGCTCGTCCTCCACGGCAGCCTGCTGCGCCGTCACGGGCTCCCCGCCGGGGGACCGGCCGAGAACAAGAACCCAAAGACTTCGCTGGCCTGGCCCGATCAGGCGTGGCGCAACATGGCCGCCTGCCTGGTGATGCTGGTCGTCGTCGGACTGCTGATCGCCCGGCACGCGATGACCGGAGACCACGCCGAAGAACGGTTGTCCGACACCATGGGCGCCGCGCATGGCGCGCCGGCCGATCCGGCCGACGCCGACGCGACGGCGCGTCCCGAGTGGTCGTTCCTGGGTCTGTACCAGATGGCCCACTTGTTCGAAGGCGGGCCGATGGTTATCCCCATCTTTGTGATTCCGGGGCTGTTGTTCGCGGCGGTGATGGCCATGCCGTTTATCGCCCAATGGAAGCACGGCCACAGTGTCAATCTGGCGGTGGCCGGCGTATTGGTCGTCGGGCTGGTCGTGCTCTCGGCCATGGCAATCAACGCCGATGCCAACAACGAGGGCCACCAGATCGCCTTGGCCGAGAAACAGGCCGAGGCCCGGCGCGTCAAGGAAGTGATCCGCGCTCGCGGCGGCATTCCGGGCGAAGGCGGGCTGTCGTTGATGTATACCGATCCCAAGATCGCCGGTCCGCGGCTGGGCAAGCAACACTGTGCCAACTGCCACACGTACACACCGCCCGAGGGCCAGGGGCCGCTGCTGACACTCGACGAACCGGTCGCGCCGGAGCTGTACGGCTTCGCCAGCCGCGAGTGGATTGCCGGCCTGTTGGATCCCGGGCAGATCGCCACGGCCAAGTACTTCGGCGGTACGCGCATGGCCCAAGGCTTGATGGCCGACTACGTGCGAGACGAGTTCGCCAAGCTCGACGAGCAGAAGCGGAAAGCGATCATTGCCGCTCTCTCGGCCGAAGCACGGCTCGAATCTCAAGCCGCGGCCGACCGGGACGACGTCGCGTTGATCGAAGAAGGACGGGAATTGCTGGTCGGCGAGTGCATTTCGTGCCATCGTTACGGCGACGCAGGCGTTTTGGGCGACGCGCCGGACCTGACCGGCTACGGATCGCGGCCGTGGCTGTTCGGCATCATCAAGGATCCGACCCACGAGCGATTCTACGGCAATCGCAACGACCGGATGCCCGCTTACGCCAAGTCGATCGAGAAGCCAGCCGAGAATCTGTTATCGACCCGGCAGGTCGGGATCGTCGCCGACTGGCTGCGCGGCGAGTGGATCCGACCGGTCGACGATCCGAACCAGCCTATCTGGCAACCGCCGCGAACCGATGCCGAGACGATTGCCGCGCTCCGCTGGGAACAGACCGACACAGCCAAGCCGGTGATCGACCCCGACGCGCCGCACGCCGAAGCCCGGCTGCTCTTCGAGCAGTACTCGTGTTCATCGTGCCATTATTCCACGGGCGGTGACGGCCCGGACATCGTCGTGGGCGCCTCGTCGGCACCCGACCTGGGCGGATTCGCGACGCGCCAGTGGCTCGCCGGTATTGTCGATCCCGAGCAGATCGCCTCGGAGAAGTACTTCGGCAACACGGCGTTTCGCAAGGGCAAAATGGTCAAGACGATCCAAGAACTTTTTGAAGATGCCCAGGACGAGGGCGAGGAAGAAGTCGAGTTCGTGCAAGAGGAATTGGCGGCGATCGTGGCAGCCCTTTCGGCCGAGGCACAACTGCCCTCTCAGCGCGAGATGGACGAAGATGACGAAGACCTGATCGAAGAGGGCCGCGATCTGCTGGGCGACTACTGCCTCGACTGCCACCGTTTCGACGACGAAGGGACCGCCGACGGCCCGGAACTGACCGGCTACGGATCGCGCCAGTGGCTGACCGGCATCATCGCCAACCCGGCACACAGACAGTTCTACGGCAAGGACAACGACCGCATGCCGGCCTACGCCGCTTCGGCCGAGTCGCCCGAGACCAACCGCCTCACACCCCGCCAGATCGAACTCCTTTCCGCCTGGCTCCGCGGCGAGTCGGAAGCCGAGCCCGCGCCCGAGTAAGCTCGCGCTGTGCGCGAAGTCTCCCGGCCCTACCGCCCGACCCTCCCTTAATCGGGGGTAGCGAGCGATCTATCCAACCGGCGGCGCTGCGTCGAAAGCGATTTGCGCTTCGCACCACCCGGCGATCTGCAGGAGCCGATCTTCCTGATAGGCGGGGCCGACGAGTTGCAGCCCGACGGGCATGTCGTCTGTGGCCAAACCGCTGGGAATCGAGACGACCGGCACGCCGGCGCAGCTCCAGGGGGCTTGAAACAGGGGCGTGCCGGTGGTGGTCAGGTCGGCCGGAGCGGGGGTGTCGGTCGAGGGCATGACGAGGGCGTCGACGTCGGCAAAAAACGATCCGGCGCGGCGGCGGAAACGACGCTGGTCGGCCAGCGCCGCGGCGTAATCCACCGCCGAAGTCGCCAGCCCGGCGTCCAGCAGCGAAGCGATCTTCGGGCCGTATTGGTCGCGATGGTCGGGGAAGTTCGCGCGATGATAGGTGGCCGCCTCGACGCCCATGATCCGCAAGTGCATCGCACGGATTTGCTCAAACCCACCGTCGAAGGTCACCGGCTCGACCGTCGCGCCGGCCTGGCGCAGCTTCTGCAGTGCCGCTTCGGTAACCTGCCCAACAGAGGCATCGGCCTGCTCCATGAAGAACGGTTCGAGAAGCCCCAGTCGCGGCGGACCGACCGGCTCGGAAGGCGGCTGGGCTTCTTCTTGCACCAGGCAATCCAGGAGGATTCGCAGATCGGCGACCGATCGGGCCATCGGCCCCACGTGGTCCAGGTGATAGCTGACCGGCACCACGCCGCAGCGGGAGATCCGGCCGAACGTCGGCTTGCAGGTGGCGATGCCGCAGTAAGAAGCCGGACGGACCAGCGAGCCGCCGGTCTGCGAACCCAGGGCTCCCAGGCACATGCCCGTGGCCACCGCGACGGCCGACCCGCTGCTGGAACCGCCGGGCGTGTGCCGTAATTGCGGATCCCAGGGGTTGAGCGTCGGCGAGGGATCGAAGCAGGCAAACTCGACGGTGACCGTCTTGCCCAAGAGGATGGCCCCGGCCTGCCGCAAGGATCTCACCGCCGGGGCATCGACTCGGGCCGTGTGCTGTTGACGCAGCGGCGAACCGGCTTCGGTGGGAAAGCCGGCCATGTCGAAAATGTCCTTGATACCCAGCGGGATGCCATGCAACGGCCCGCGGAAATGTCCCTCGGCCGCCTCGCGCCCCAATTGTTCGGCGGCCTGCCGGGCACCGTCGGAGTCGACGATCACCCAAGCCTGGAGACGCTCTTCCAAAGCGTCGATCCGATCGAGACATTGCTCGACCAGTTCGATCGGCCGAAGATCGCCGTCACGTATTTGCCGTGCTGCTCGGGAAATGCTCACCGGCGAGTTCATGTCGGTTATCCTGTGCGGAAAAGGTGTTGCGGAAAAGGTGTCAGGAACCGTTTTTTTCCAAGATCGTCATCCGGGCATTCGCCCTATTCAGAACACGATAAACCAGACCCCCGTCGGCTACTCGTCTTGGCCTTCCCATCCCCGAAACCTACCAAGCCCCCGCCGTCCCGTCAAGAAACGGTTCCTAACACCTTTTCTGCCGCGGATCGCCGTAACATTCTGGAATCTGCCGGACGGCTACACTAACCTCGTAAAGGTTCGGGTCCATTGACATCATGGTCTCGTCGCCGATCGTTCGGCTCACTCGATCGCGGGCACGGGGGTCGCGGGCACGGCGTCGGTCATGTCGGCGCCCCATTGCTTGTTGGGCTCAGGGCCCATCTCCAGCACCAGCGTGCCGCCGTCTTGCAGGTCCTTGGCCGGCAGCCAGGGCCCGCGCAAGGGCCGGCCGTCGAGCGTGGCCGACTGCACGTAGACGTTCTCGGGCGAATTGCCCCGCGCCTCGATGACGAACTCCCCGCCCGGATAGTATCGCGGGTCGAGGCGGATGACAATCCGCTCGAACAAGGGCGAACCGATCTCGTAAATCGGATCGACCCGGCAGCCGCCGTCGGTCTGGAACAGGCCCATGGCGCTCATCACAAACCAGGCGCCGCCCTGGCCCTGGTCCTCGTCGCCCGGCCAGCCGTCGATCGGGTCGTCGCCGTAGTAGTTCTCCATGATCGCCCGGGCCCACTTCTGCGTCAGCCACGGCGCGCCCGCGTGATTCAGCAGATAGGCAACCTGCATGCTGGGCTGGTTGCCGTGGTTGATGGGCACCGACGCCCTGCGGTCATGTGAGGCGTCGAAGTCATACTCCGCCGACTTGGCCAGGCCTGCGTCGAGGCGCTCGATGAACGGCTCGCGCCCCATGGCCTCGACCAGTCCGCGCACGTTTTGGGGGACAAACCAGGTGAACTGCCAGGGGGTGCCCTCGACCCAACCGCCGGCTTCGCTGTAGGGGTTGAAATTCCCGAGCCACCGCCCGTCCGCGTACCGGGCTCGCATGAAACCGACCTCTGCGTCGAACAGGTTGCGCCACGACTCGCCACGGCGGCTGAACTCGTGGTATCGTTTCTCATGGCCCAGGGCCTTGGCCATCTGCGCCACGCACCAGTCGTCATAGGCGTACTCCAGCGTGTTGGAGGCCGTGCCCTGGCCCACGGGAACGTAACCGTGCTTCAGGTAGGGCAGCAGATTGCGGTTGCCCACATGGCCGCCGCCGGGATGGCTCTGGGCGGGCGTTGTCTGGCAGTGCAACATGGCCTCGAAGGCCTGCTCGGCGTTGTATCCACGGATGCCGTGTTGGTACGCCGCCACGATGAGCGGGATCTCGTGCGAGGCGACCATGATGCTGGTGTACTCGATCCCGGCCGGCCCCTTGGCCAGCCAGCCCCCCTTGTCATAGATCTCCAGCAGCGAGCGGACCCACTTGTCCGAGACGTCCGGCGTCACCAAGTTCCAAAGTTGGTTGAGATTCCAGAAGGTGTTCCAGAAGGCATCGCAGCCGTAGACGGGCGAGTCCGGATCGGCAAGCTGCTGCACGCGCTCGTTCATGTCGACGTACTTGCCGTTCACGTCCGACCAGATCGTGCGCGAGCAGTACGAGCGGTAGAGGTTGGTGTAGAACTTCACGTTGTCGACCGGACGGCCGCCCTCGACCTCGATCCGGCTCAATAACTCGTTCCACACCCCGCGGGCCGCCGCGTGGCAGGCGTCAAAGTCCCAACCAAACCGCTTCATCTCCACGTCGAGGTTCAGCCGCGCCTGGTCGGTGCTGACCAGCGAGATGCCGGTTTGTACCAGCACGGCCTCGCCTTCCTCGGTCTGGAAGTTGAGAAACACGCCCAGGTCGCCCTGGCCGGCAATCTCCGCCGCTTGCGGTTGAATCTCGCCGTTCACCCAGCCGCCCATCGAGCGGAACGGCTTGTTGGTGCGCGCCACGAAGTGCAGCACGTAATGCTGGTAGCCAGTGCGGTAGGCCACGCTGCGCATCTCCACGTACCCCGCGATCTCCTTGTCGCTGACCTTTTCCACCTTCGCATCGTGTACGATCTTGCCGTATTCCGTGGGAAAGTGCAGGTCGAACAGGATGCGTGCCTCTTCGGACCGCGGAAACGTGTACCGCTGAAAGCCGGCACGAGTGGTGCAGGTCAGCTCGGCCCGTACCTTGTAGTCGTCCAATGTCACCGCGTAGTAGCCCGGCACGGCAGTCTCCGTCTCGTGGCGGAAGCGCGAGCGGTAGCCGGCGTCTGGATCGCGCTCCGGGCCCGGGTCGATGAGCAGCGGTCCGGTGGTCGGCATCACCAGCAGCCCGCCCATGGTCCAGGAATGCACGTGGCTGAAGCCCATGATGTTGTTCAGAGCGTACTCGTAGCCCCCCTTCCAGGTCCGCTGGCTTGGGTCGTGGCCTTGATTGTCGGGACTGAGCTTGACCATGCCAAACGGCAGAGAAGGGCCAGGAAAGAGCATCCACCGCGAGATCGAGGTGCCGATCAGGCAGTCGGCCCAGTCGACCGGCTCGCGGGGCGGCATGGCCGGGCGCAGCGTCACCGTACGCCGGTCGAGCACGCGCGGGCCTTGTTTGACCACGACTTCGGTCTGGGCGGTCGACTCCACCGCCGGCATGGCCAGCGATACGCGTGAGCGGACACCCGGCTCGACCGCCACGGCCACCGGCGCGGCGCCCCGCGCTTCAACCACCACCGTACACGGCTCGTCCAGATGCAGCAGGTCGACCTCGACGTACTGCACCGGCTTGCCATCGCGTCGCATCATCCAGGGCACGGCCCGGAGGGAGCGAATCGAGGTTCCCTCGTCCTTGCCCGTCTCCGTACCCGGCGGCGTCACCAGGGCCAGCGCGTCGTAAATGCACCAGCTCCCGAGGTCGTTGGTGATCGATAGCTCGTTGACTCCTTGGTGCAGCAGGGCGACGGGAAACTCGACGGTGAACTGGTGTTCGTAGTCCGCTTTCCACCGCCCGTGCAACGAGTCGTCCGTGTGTCCCTTGGGAGTTTGGTACCGGGCGACTCTCTGGCCATTTACTTCGAAGGTCAACCGCGGCGGGTCGTCGTAGTGCGAGTCGAGCAGATCGACCGTGAGCCGGCACGTTCCTTCGGCGGCCACGCTCTTCAGTGCGAACAGTACGAAGAACTCATGCGGGCGGAATCCGGCCCAACGGTTACTCGGCCCGGGGTGCGCGTAGGGCCAGGCCTCGCGCGGGTCGGAGCGACCGACGACCAGCAGGCCGTCGCGCTCGTAGGCTCGGAATCCCCCCGGTCCGTGGGCCAGCTCGTCGGCGCGGTTGTCCGCCCGGCCGATCCGCCAACCAGTGTCGGACTCGGTCAGTTGGCGTCGGACTTCGATTTCGACCGCCTTGCGAACCTCTTCGACATTGCCGCCGGCGAACTCGATTTCCCAGATCGACGCGAGTTTCCAGCTCGACGGCTTGGTGCAGTTGATTCGCACGTATCGGCCTTTGCCGCCGAGGCCCTTGACCGTCTCGACGCCGCCCTTGCATTGCAGTTGCTCGTGGAGCGTTTTGAAAGTTCGGCCGTCATCGGAGACTTGAATCTGGTACTCGGCCGGATGGGCCTTTTCCCAGCGGATCGTAACGTCCTCGAAGGTGACGGCACGACCGAAATCGATCTGCAACCATTCCGGCTTGCCCGTGTCCAGCATACTCGCCCAACGGGTATCTCCCTTGGCGTCAAAGGCATACTCGGGCAGATAGGAATCCGAACGAATGCTCGAAGTCGTGATATCGAAGCCTGGCTCAACCGCTTGGCAGGGGACACCGGCACCCGCCAGAACGATCAAGGTGATTGTCGCCGAGTGGATTAGACGTCGTACCATTACGGAATTGTCCCCTTCACCACGAATTCGGATTCGCGTTAACACTCGACGAGCATTTACGCTACCATCAGCCCGCAAAAGACGCAAACCGAATAGTCAAACGACTTGCGACGGGCAGAAACCCCGAGATAGGGCCTGGTTCAAACTCGGGCGAGAACTCCGTAGCGACCGTTCCGCCCGGTCGCTCCGGCTATCTAGCCGCGATGTGATTTGATGAGAAGTTGCCATTTCCTGCGGCCTGCGCAGGTCAACAGCCCTGCCAGCCCGAGCACGATCAGCGCCAGGCCCGAAGGTTCCGGAACAGCGGCCGTCGTCAGTTGAAATCCGTTAAGGCCGAAATGGGCTCCGGTTGGATTGCGGAATTCGAGGGTGACGATGTCGTTGTCACTGGCCACCGTGAACCCGACGGTCGCCGCCGCGTTGGCTTCCAGGAACGCCGCTGTTTGGCCCGTGGTTCCGGGGTATGCCGTCGCGTCTATTCCCGAATCGACGCCGTTGACGTAAATGTCCGTGGTGGCCATTCCATGGGCATCCGTCAGGACATCGTAGTAATTGTAGATCGTGAATTCATAGGTCCCGGCCTTCAGGTCGTCGAGCGTGATGGTTAGCGGGGCGCCGGCCAACTGGTTGTGGAAGTACTGATCCTGCCACAGTTCCCCCGGCGTGTCGGCGCTGAACGAGCCGGTGACTTTGCCAACGCCGTAGTTGCGCTCATAGGTGTTGCCGTTGGTTGTGATTCGCACGTCGAAGTCCCCGTCGGTGGCAAACGAGGCCGAGAAACCGCCAACGCCCGTATCCAAGGCACTGTTGTTCGGATTTACCGGATCCCAGCCGATCCACCCGGCGGCCGTCGAGTCGCCGTTGCCGTTGATGTCAACGCTCACGGTGCTCGGGAGCGAAACGCCCGCCAATGTGGCGATTTCACTGCTGCCAAGAATCTCGTTATAGATTCGCACGTCGTGATGGAGGCCGGAGGACTGGCCGTAGCTCGCGTCGTGACGCGCACCCCACAAGGTCGTCGAGCCGGTTTTCAGGTCCCAGTCTTCCGCGCCGCTGGCCATGCCGACGGAGACGCCGTCGACAAACAGCCTGACGGCGCCTGGTGCCAAGCCATTGCTGGCCGTGGTAGAGCCGTTGACGGTCACGGCGACATGATGCCAATCGTCGTCCTCAAGGTTGCTGGCCGCGTATCCAGGATACGAATACCCCCCGTCGTAGATCGCGACAGGTCCGCCGTTATCTAAAATCAACGCCGTCCGCGGACTTCTCTGATCCATCAAGTAATCGAAATCGGTCCCCTTGTAGAAGGCGGCGACCGTGGCGACTTCGCCCACTTGGATCCCCACGCCACTGGCGCCCATCTTGACATAGGTGCCCGCCGCGTTATCGTATTGAGCGACATTGCCGAACGTGGCGTCGCTGACCACGGTAACTCCCCCGGTGAGCGTGCCGTCGGCCGTGGTCCCGAGCGTTCCAGTATTAGTGACCGTGCTGCCGGTGACATTGTCGAAGTCCCAGTGCATCAGCAGGTCCGCCTCTGCTCGCGGAGCACGGCAAGAAAGTAGCGCCATCGCCACAAAGGCGCTGACAACGGCTCGGTTTGTACAACGGACGGTCATGATGTTTCTCCTGGTGAAGTGCTTCGTATGCTCCGCACGGCCGAAATCTGCGGTTTTCGCACGGCTCGACCAAACCGCCGTGCCGGTAACGATAGCCCCCACACCACACAGCTTAACCACTCGCGACAAACAGAGCAAACACTCAATTCCGAGATTCCCGGATCTGCGGGGACTCGGAGGGGTGCTGTAAATTGTTGTGGTACAAGAGGTTACGTCGGTCCAAAAAAGGTGTCAGGAACGAATGGCACTTCCATAGTCCAGGTAACGACTTACGGCGACGACCGATTTCGCGG
>CAYUIQ010000121.1:0-26274 GCA_964444795.1 uncultured Planctomycetaceae bacterium | reverse complement strand
CCAACGGGCGATTCTGATCGCCCTTTTGTGGATCGCCGGCTCGGCGTGCAGCGGATGCGGCAGTTCCCAGCCGACCGAGACAGAAACCGAAGAGGGCCCCGGCAGCCGCTCCGCGTCGCCAATGGTGCTGGTGGAGGTCGACTACGACGACCGATTCACCACCGCCATGCGATTCATGCCCGACGACTGCACGGCGATCGGCTCGGTCGATCTGGCGGCCATCCTCTCCAGCGAGGCTTTCGAGCAACTCGGCCGCGATACACCGATGTTTCAAAAAGCGCTGAGCGATACCCGGCGGAAAATGGGTATCGCCGTGGAGGGCATGTCGCGGGCGACGTTTGGCATGCGCCGAGTCGGCGGGCACGAGCGGATGGTGGCGGTCATCGAGTCGACGGATCCGATCGACCGGGGCGAATTGTTCGCCGCAATGGAAAAGGTTGGCGGTGGGAAGTGGCATCCCCAAACGATCGGCGAAGTGGATTTTTTCGTCAACGACTCGCCCGGAAGTTCCGCTCTGCATTTTCCCGATGATCGCACGCTGGTGAAGGCATTGCCCGAGGATCTGCGCGCCGCGCTGGACCGCGGTGCGGTCGCTCGGATGCCGGAACAACTGGCGGCGGCCTGGCAGCGATTGAACCCGTCGCGGGCCATCGTCGCGGCGATCGTCGTGCCGGACGAACGTTCACGGAAGCCGGAGACTCTCCCGCAGAACGTGTCGACCTTCTCGCTTGTTGACCAACTTCCCGAGGGAGTCGCTTCGGCTGCGATGCAAGCCCACTTCGGCGCGGACCTTACCGCCCGAGTCGACCTGCTGTGTGGTGACGAAGAGACCGCCGTCGGGATCTCCGAGTTGGCTGATTTGCTACTGGACACGGCCAAGGAAGAAGCAAGCAAGCAGCCGGACACCGGAGAGACTCTGGGGCAGATCCTCGGCGCGGTCGACGTGACCGTGGACGGCAAAACGTTTACCGCGACGATTGCACTGCCACTGGATCTGCTCCGGAAATTCTCCGAGATGAAGCCGCCGAGTTCCGTGTCACCGACAGAGTGATCTACCCTGGATCGCGGGTCTTCCTCCAGCGCGGGACTCCTCGTCTGTTGCTTCCCGTCGCCCGCGACCGGCCGAAGCGCGAAGCATCCCGTCGCCCGGTTCCACCGCACAAGCGTCCCGCGGTGGAACACGGCAGTCGCATCGCCTATAATAACAAGGTTGCCCGGACATGCACCGCCGCTGGATCGTTTCGCCCCCCGTATTCGAGGCTCTTGGATGAGAATATTGCGGAGAACCCCCCCGCACCGCGGATGGACGTCTACTGCTCGACCGATTTGTGCCGCGTTGCTTTTGGCGTCGCTTACGACGTCGGCCGCCTGGGGACAGGACGGTCTTCCGCCGGTGCCAACCCTGGAGGAGGAGTTGCTCAAGGAAGATCCGGCCGTGCTAGCCAAGGCCGCCCGAGAGCAGGGAGAGGCCAGTCGTGGGGCGATCCTCTTCTACCAGCAGCACACCACCTGCACGAAGTGTCACGCGTTCGGCGACGAGAAAAACCTGCTGGGTCCCGATCTGACCAAGCCCGATCCGGCCAAGCCGGGGAAGAAGCCGACCGACGTCTTCCTGGTCGAGTCGATCCTGAACCCGTCGAAGGAGATCCGCAAGGGTTTCGAGCCGGTGATCGTGGTGACCGACGAGGGGCTGACGGTCACCGGGCTATTGGCCGAGGACCATCCCGACCGGCTCGTGCTTCGCGACCCGGCCAAGGACGGCGAGTTGGTCACCATCCCCAAAGACGAGATCGACGATCAGGCCGAGAGCCCGCAATCGATCATGACGCCGGCTCTGACCAACCAATTGGCCAACCGGCAGCAGTTTCTCGATCTGGTGCGTTACGTGATGGAGGTGACTTCAGGAGGCTTACCCCGGGCTCGGGAATTGGAGCCCGATCCGTCGCTCTACGCGCCGCCGCCGCTGCCGGAGTACGAGAATCACGTCGACCACGCGGGCATGATCGCCGGCTTGAACCAGGAGAGTTACAAGCGGGGCAAAGAGATCTACGACCGGTTGTGCGTCAACTGCCACGGCACGAAGGACGAGCCGGGCTCACTGCCCACTTCGCTCCGGTTCGCCTCCGGTGCATTTCGCAACGGCAACGATCCGCACAGTATGTACAAGACGCTCACCCACGGCTTCGGCCTGATGGTGCCGCAGACCTGGATGGTCCCACAGCAGAAGTACGACGCCGTCCACTACATCCGCGAGGAATACCTGAAGAAACACAACGCCAAGCAATACGCGACGGTCGACGACACTTATCTGGCCCGGCTACCCAAGGGCGACACGAAGGGTCCCGCCCCGTCGAAGTTCGAGCCCTGGGTGGCGATGGACTACGGGCCGCACTTGACCGCTTCGTATGAATTGGGTACCAACGCATCGAATTTCGCCTACAAGGGGATCGCCGTCCGGCTCGATCCCGGGCCCGGCGGTGTCACGCGCGGCGGATACTGGATGATCTTCGACGAAGATACGCTACGTATCGCGGCCGCCTGGAGTGGTGAGCAGTTTATCGACTACAACGCCATCATGCTCAACGGCAAGCACGCCATCCATCCGCGGATCGTCGGACAATTGCACTTCGAGAACAAGACGGGCCCCGGTTGGGCCAACCCCGACACGGGCAGCTTCGACGACCCGCGTTTCCTGGGGCGTGACGATCGACCCTACGGCCCGCTGCCTCGCCCATGGGCGCATTACAAGGGGCTCTATCATCATAACCATCATGTGATCGTTTCCTACACGATCGGCGACACGCCCGTACTGGAGATGCCCGGGGTGGATACGAAGTCGACCACGCCAGTGTTCACGCGCACCTTCGAGATCGGTCCCCGCCGCCGCGACATGATCCTCCAGGTGGCCGAGCAACCGGGCTCGGAGTCGGGCTTGCACGACATGGCGGGCATTAAGGGTGCTTCCGGCCGGCTTGCCGTGTTCGGACCCGGCGGTGCGCTGGTCGAGGAGGAGCCGGTCGTCGCCGAGAACGCGGCCCCCAGCGAAGAGTCGGGCGAGACCGCCGCTCTGTCGTTCGACGGAAGGACCCACGTTACCGTGGCCAAGCCGGACGATTTCAAGATGGCCGGTGCCGACTACACGGTCTCGGCACGGATTAAGACGAAAGCCGACGGCACGATCTTCTGCAAAACATCGCCCTCGGGCAACTGGGCTCATGGCGGGCAAACGTTCTTCATAGGCGGCGGGAAGTTGGCGTTCGACGTCGGGTTCGTCGGCGTGGTGCGTGGGCGGACCAGGGTAAACGACGGCCGCTGGCACGAAGTGGCCATGTCCTACGAGCAGGGCGACAACCGCATCCGCCTGTATCTTGATGGTAAGCTCGACGGCGAAGGACGTCTCGAACCGCTGGGCAAGGATCAAGGCTTCCCGGTGCAGTTGGGATACACGTCGAGCAACTTCCCCGGGCATCCGTTCCTCGACGGGCAGATGTCCGACGTATGCTTCCACCAACGTGCGTTGAACGAAGACGAAATCGCCAAAATGACCGCCGGCAACCGTCCGGCCAAGGGCTTGCTGGCCTGCTGGCAGCCCGTCAGCGCCAAGGGAAACACGGTCGCTGACGCCACGAAAGGCGGCCACGACGGCCAGGTCGTCAAGGGCACTCCGGCGCCGAAGGCACTTCCGACCGCTCCGGCGGCCGCCAAGGGAGGGCTCGTGGTGGCCGGCGTTTCGCAGCCGATTGACGGTTTGCGATGGTTGGCCACCGAGGAGGGGCAACTTTGTCTGGTGATTCCCGCCGGGGGCAAACCGCTACGGTTCACCCTTTCGATCGCGCGCACCGAGAAGGCCGACCAGATCGTTGCGCTGGCCGAGCAGTTGCGCGGGGACGAGTCGGCCGTCGATCTGGCGGCGCTGACCCACGGCGGCCCGCCGCGATGGATCGACAAACTCCAGACCGAAGGTGTCGTGGGCAAAGACGAAGGACCGTTTGCCACCGACGTGCTGACCCATCCGGCCACCAATCCCTGGTTCTGCCGCATGCGGCTGACCGGTTTCGACTTCATGCCCGACGGCAATCGGGCGGCCGTCTCCAGTTGGGGCGGCAACGTCTGGATGGTCACCGGCATTGAGCGGCCGGAAGAAGGGCTCACCTGGCAACGGATTGCCTCGGGTATGTTCCAGCCGCTGGGTGTGAAATACGTCGACGGCAAGATCTACATCGCCTGCCGAGACCAGATCGCCATCCTCCACGACCTCAACGGCGACGGCGAAATCGACTATTATGAGAACTTCAACAACGACCATCAGGTGACCGACCATTTCCACGAATTCGCCATGGGCTTGCAGGCCGACGCCGAGGGCAATTTCTACTACGCCAAATCGGCCCGGCACGCCAGGACGGCCCTGGTGCCCCATCACGGTACGCTGTTGAAGGTAACCAAAGACGGCCAGCGGACCGAGATCCTGGCCAAGGGTTTCCGCGCCGCCAACGGCGTCTGCATCAATCCCGACGGCTCGTTCATGGTCACCGATCAGGAAGGCCACTGGAACCCCAAGAACCGCATCAACTGGGTGGTTCCCAACAGCGGCGCCTTCTACGGAAACATGTACGGCTATCACGACGTGACCGACCCGTCGGATGAAGCGATGGACCAGCCTCTGTGCTGGATCACGAACAGCTTCGACCGTTCGCCGGCCGAGCTGATCTGGGTGACCAGCGACAAGTGGGGACCGCTCAAGGGCTCGCTTCTGAATACGTCTTACGGATACGGCATGGTCTACGTCGTGCCCTTTGAGAAGGTCGACGGTCAAGTGCAAGGCGGCATGAACCGGCTGCCCATCCCCATGTATCCCACCGGTGTGATGCGCCCGCGGTTCCATCCGAAAGATGGTCAACTCTATCTGGCCGGTATGTTCTCCTGGGCCGGGTCGCGGACCCAGCCCGGCGGCTTCTACCGGCTCCGCTACACGGGCAAGCCGGTCCATCTGCCGGTTGGCATCAATGCCACGACCGAAGGCGTGCGGCTGACCTTCAGCGGCGAACTCGACCCCGAGACGGCCGAGAACCCGGCCAACTACAACGTGAAGGTTTGGGGACTGAAGCGCACCGCCAGCTACGGCTCGCCGCACGTCAACGAACATCCGCTGGAAGTCTCGCGCGTCGACATCTCGGCCGACGGCAAGACGGTGCTGTTGCACATGCCCGACATCGCGCCGACCTGGTGCATGGAGATCCGCTACCGCCTCCAAGGCATCGGCGGTGAGCGCATCGACAGCATGATCCACAACAGCATCTTCAACCTCGGCCCGCCGCGGCGGCCGTAGCACTGACGCACGGCCCTCTTCGACACCGTCGACGTATACGATTACCGTTGACGGACGTGCCGTCGGTTCCGCGCATCTTCAAGTGTATCCGGAGTTTCGCCGATGACCAGATTGCCAAGGAGCCCGTCCATGGGGACCCAGCAGCACCAGGAGGTCGCCCGGGCCGCGTGCGACCATACCGATGAAGTACATTCTCCGCCGGACGCGGAGGAACTCCAGCGGAGAAGACTCCGCGTGAAGGACACGTTGCGTTGCCCCCACTGCAACGAGAAGCTATCCAAATGGCTCGTGCCCGATACGCCGTTCATCGAATGGTCCAGCGAGTTTCAGTACATCTGTTTCAAGGATACGTGTGACTACTTCGCCGGCGGCTGGGCGACGCTCGCCTCGCAGGGGAGTCCCTGTTCGTATCGCTTCATGTTCGATCCGCCAACCGGCGGCTGCTATTCCATTCCCGTGCCCACCGCCGAAGCGTTGCGAGACGGCATCGTCGAAGGCGAGTGATGCGCGTTGCGACTGAAACGGCGAGTCGGGTGCCACTGGCATTTTGCCAGTGCCTCTTCACGTCGTAGCTTGCATTCCGCCCGACCAAAGATAGCTCCCGCGGCAATCGATCCCGCCTTCGGGAATCCGAAATGGGGGATACCCACTTCTCTTGGGGACACCGAGTACCAGCTTGCTCGGGGGCGATCGACTCGCGCAATACTTGTTGGTCGTTTCCAAGTGCAAGCTACGGGCAAGAAGGGCACTGGCAAAATGCCAGTGGCACCCGACGCGCCCCCGAGGTACGATAGACTGCACCTTGTGACACCTCCAAACCGCACGCCCGAAAGGCCCCTCAATGACCGGATGTACCACAATTGCAATCATTCTCGGCAGCCTCCTCGGCGCCGAACTGCCGGCCGATTTCGCGCTGGACGATCCGCCGGGACCGCATCGGGGACCCACCGACGCATCGGCGCCGGCCGGTTTTCGCGCCGGCGAGCCGCTCGTGGCCACCAGCTACTTCTACTGGTACGACGCCCCGAGTAAAGCCCACGTGCTCGATCACGACGGGACCGACGCACTGACCGACCATCCGCCGACGCTTGAGGGGTTCAGCTATAACAACGTCGCCTGGCACGCCGAGCAACTTGACGACATGATCGCCGCCGGGATCGACGTGGCCCTGCCCGTCTATTGGGGAATACCGCTGCCGGGCACCAATTGGAATCACACGGGACTGGATAAACTGGTCGCCGCGCGGCGGCAACTCATCGAGGCCGGTAAGAAGCCGCCGGCCATCGGCATGTTTTACGACACGAGTACGCTACGCCGCCATCGGAGCGGTTACCATGTGGATCTCACCACCGCGCCGGGCCGGTTGTGGTTTTACGGCACGATTCGCAACTTCTTCTCGCAGGTTTCGCCGGATGATCGGGCGACGATCGACGGCCGGCCGTTGGTCTTTCTCTATGCCTCGGCGTTTGCCGCGGACGTCGACGACCGGCTCTTTCCCGCGGTGCGGAAGATGTTTCGCAAGGATTTCGGCACGGACCTTTACCTGGTGAAGATGCGCGGTTGGCCGGGCGAGGCCGACAGCGAGTATCAATGGGGCGGCGCGCTGGGGGCGAAAATTCTCGACACGGCCGGCATCGGCCCCGGCTACGATCATTCGGCGGTCCCCAATCGCGACCCGCTGGTTCGCTCGCGTGACGAGGGGCGTTTCTACACGTTCGGCTGGCAGCGGCTTCTCGCCATGGACCCGAAGACGCGCCCATGGCTCGTTCACGTCGAAACGTGGAACGAGTTTCACGAGGGCACGGAGATCTGCGAGACGCGCGAGTACGGACGGAAGTATATCGAGATGACGCGGCAGTTTGCCGACCAGTTCCACGCTCGTCGGAGGCTCGATCCGTCGGAGATTGCCGGACGGCGCGAGGTGATCTCGGCCACACCGGAAAAATCGGAGGGGCTCTCCGTGATGCCGCAACCCTCGGGCGACGGCCCGGTCGTCGAGCGGACGGTCGGCGGCCGGAAGGCTTGGTGTACGACCCGCAACCAGCATTCACCCGATTCGCGGTACCTTTACTTCGAGGTCGAGGATTATTTCCTCTACGAAGGCGACGAGCCGGTCGAGGTGACGATCGGCTATTTCGACGCCGGCGGCCCCGGTTTTCGCCTCGAGTACGATTCGGCCGACCCCGAGTTGACCGGCCTGAGCCAGGCGTTCCGTCCGGGGCATACGCAACCGATCGGCGACAGCCGGGCGTGGAAGGAAGTCACCTTCGTGATCCCCCACGCCCATTTCGCCAGCCGCGCCAACAGCGCCGACTTCCGCCTGGCGACCGGCAGCGAAGACCTGATCATTTCGCATGTCCGGATGCGCCGGCCCAAGCCGTAGCGTTAGGCAATCTCGGGGCCCAGCAACCGTCGCACCGCGGAAGACAAAGGGATCTCACGCAGAGGCGGGGAGCTCGCGGAGGATCCTCGCCGAAATCGACGATGGTTGTGGGTGGGACACGCGAAGCGCCGGCTCTCCATCTTGGCTGTTGCCAGCACAAATGAGCTATCGCAACCGTTCGGCGCCGTGGCCGATTTCAACTAGGCTGTTCGCGTTGTTTCTTGAATTCGCCCCACCTTTCTCCCAAACGACCCACCGGAACTATCGACAAGAAGTTTTGCGGCACCGCCACGACTTCGTGCGCGTTCGAGAAAGTGTCACTGCTTGGATTCGGAAGTCACCTGAACGCGAATATAAGTCAAGTGGGCAATTTCCTTTCCGACTCCTCCGCGAACTCCGCGTCTCTGCGTGAGATCCCGTTGTCTTCCGGGGGAGCGAACGATTACCGGTGGCTTCGGCCTTCCCTAATAATCCTCCCCGTTAAGACTCCCCACGACCGATTTCAACCAAGCGTCGAGCTCTTTCTTCATCGCGTTGGCCCGATCCGGCTCCCGCTCGATCAGATCGTGTTCTTCCTTCGGATCGTCGGCCAGGTTGTACAGCTCGAATTTGACTGTCGAGCCCTTGCCCGCGATGCGATGCAGTTTCCAATCGCCGTCGGTCCACGCGGCGTGGCCGGGCAGTTCCGTCTTGGAATACCGCCGTTTGATTTCCGCGGCGTCCAGACGCAGTTTCGCCGGGTCATCAGGCTCGCCGCCGGCCTGTTGCGCCGCCAGCAACTCGCTCATCCACTCGTGGCTGGGTGTGCGAATGCCTCCGACTGGATAGTCCCAAAAGCCCATCGCCCGCGGGCGCTCGGTCATGCGGCCCTCGATCAGCGGCAACAGGCTGATACCGTCGGTCGGTGGTTGGCCGGCGATCTTCACACCCACGATTTCCAATAGCGTCGGGTAAATGTCGCACGTATTGCATCGCATGTCCGTCACTCGCGGCTTGGCGATCTTCGCGGGCCATTCCAGAATAGCCGGCACGAGCAGACCGCCTTCGTAGATACTACCCTTGTGTCCGCGATGCCCGCCGGTCGAACCGACGCGGGGCAAGGCGCCGTTGTCGCTGCAATACCAGAGGATCGTATTGGAGCGGATCCCCAGCGTGGCCAACTCGCCGCGGAGTTTCCCAAACGCCCGATCCATGGCCGTGATCTCGCCGTAGAAATGCTGGTGCGATTTGGGGTGTTCGGCGTAGCGTTGGGTATCTTCCTCCAAGGCCCGATGCGGACCGTGCGGCGAACCGAACCAGACGACCGCAAGGAACGGCTTCTTCTCGCGGGCACATTCTCGGATGAACTCGATCGATGCGTCGACCGTGATCATCGAGCTTTCGCCCTCCAAAGCCACGGCCTTTCCCCGATCGCTGAGGATCGGATCGTTATCAAAGAAGTTCTCGGCCGAGAGCCACTCGTCGAAACCGGCGGCGCCAGGATTCACCGGGCTGCCCTTGCGCACCGAACCGAGATGCCATTTACCAAAATGGCCCGTCGTGTAACCGGCCGTCTTCAACGCCTCGGCGATCGACACTTCCTGGGGACGCAGCGGATGGCCCCATTTGAAACAACCAAAGCGGTTCGGGTGGCGGCCGGTCATCACGCTGCCCCGAGTCGGCGAACAGACGGGCGCGGCCGCATAGAACCGATCGAACCGCAAAGCGGCCTTGGCCATGGCGTCGAAATGCGGCGTCTGCAGGACCGGATGCCCGACATACGCCATGTCGCCCCAACCCTGGTCGTCGGCCATGACCAGGACAATGTTCGGTTTCTCCTCGGCCGTGGCGGTTGCGGGGATAAGGCAAGCGGTCATCACGGCGAATTGGGCAAACATGGCGGATGCTCCTCGGGGGTGCGGGTTTGGCGGTGTGTCGATTTGGCCCATTGTAGTGCGTCGGTTGCCGGGCAGCAATGTTCTTTGCCGTGGCTGTCATGGGTGGCTGGGGTCGAGCCGCGACTGGTGGCTGGGGTCGTAAGGCGAGGGACGGGCGACGAGCCCCCAGGTCGCGACCATCTGGGGGCTCCCTGCTCGTCCCTCGCATCTCGACCCCAGCCACCCTCGTTCACTTCCCCATTCCGGCGTGACACACACCGCCAAGCCGGTTATCATGGCAGTTGAACATCCACCCCCGAAAGGAGACAGACTATGCGTCAATCCACGCGTCAACTGACCCGCCGATTGTTTCTGGCCAAGACGGCCGCCGTTGCTGCCGTACCCCAAGTGATCGCGAGCACGGCCCTGGGCAATCAGGACAAGGCCGCGGCCAGCGAGCGGGTGACCTTCGCGGTCATCGGACTGGGTGATCGCGGGCCGCGCCACTTCGGCATGGGTGGCGGTGCTGGCCAGATCGTCGGGGTGTGTGATACGTGGCAAGATCGTCGCGAGAAATCAGCCGCTCAGTGCAAGTGTCCCGGCTACGCCGATTTCCTCGAAGTGCTTGATCGCGACGATATCGACGCGGTGGTGCTCACCGTGCCCGACCACTGGCATGTGCCGATGGCCATTCGGGCGGCCAAGGCGGGTAAGGATATCTACTGCGAGAAGGCACTGGGCACGAGCGTTGCTCAAGATCAGGCCCTGCGATCGGTGATCAAACGGTACAACACCGTGTTTCAATACGGTCCGCAGCGGCGATCCGGCGACGGATGGCGCCATGCGTGTGAACTGGTCCGCAACAAGCACATCGGCGAGCTAAAGGAACTGCACGTGACGGCCGCCACCTTCGGCGGTTGCGCGCCGAACGATCCGAAACCGACACCGGCGCCGGAAACGCTCGACTACGACCGTTGGCTCGGGCCCGCGCCGGTGGTTCCCTATGTGCCGGGTCGCTGCAAGGCGCGCGGATGGTACTGCATCTACGACTATTGCCTCGGCTGGATTTCCGCCTGGGGGTCGCATGTGCTGAGCATTGCCCAATGGGGTTACAACACCCACAAGACAGGCATCACCGAGTATGAAGGAACCGGCGTGATCCCCAATAAGGGCCTCAACGATAATCTCGCCAGTTGGGACGTGAAGATGCAATGTGCCAACGGCGTGAAGATGTCGCTCACCACGGGCGGAAACGCGGTGCGGTTTGTCGGCACCGAGGGAACCGTCTGGGTCAGCGACCGCGGTCACGGAGCCGATCCGGCGTCGCTCTGGGACGTGAAGATCGCACCGGACCAAATCCATCTCAAGTCGGGCAACCTGGGTAGCGATCTGGTCGAGTGTATCAAGACCCGCGAGACGACCATCAGCCCGATCGACGACGCGGTCTATTCCGACATCATCAGCCATATCTCCGACATCGCCATCCGCCTGAAGCGCAAAGTCCGCTGGGATCCCGCGAAGGAAGAGATCGTCGGCGACGAAGAAGCCTCTCGCATGTTGACCCGGTCGTTACGCGATCCGTGGGGGATTTGATTGACAGACTCCCCTCAGCCCCCGGCTCTGCCGGGGGGCCGTTGGGTGGACGTGCCGTAAAGCGGGAAACATGGTATGATCGTTCAGGCCGCCTCCCTCACAGTTCGGCGATAATCTCCACTCGCCTTTCCTCATACTCCGACGGGCTGATCAAGCCGTCCTCAAGAAGGGCTTTCAGTTCCTCCAGTCGCGAACGGACACTCTCCGGCGGCCCGCTCGGATCCCGGCGATGCTGTAACCCTTCCAAACGCTGCTGTTTGGCCTCTTCCACCGAGAAGACCAGTTCCTGGATCTGCTCGTGGGCCATCGCGCTGACATTCAGCCACATGATGCTGTTGCCCGAGGCCAGCTTGATGACCTTTCTTCGCAGCAGAAAGAAGAGTGCCACGAAGATAGCAACACCCGCCAGGGCGACGTAGACGTTGGCATCCTCCCGCAGTCCATAGAGCAGAGACATAACGGCAAGCAGGAGCGTCCATAGATGGACTCGGGCGGAGGTTTCGACGGAGTCGAGATTCTCCAGGTTGATGGAATGTACCTTCGATCTGTCGCCAAAGGCGCTGCGGTCGACCTTGATCACGCGTTGCGTGGTCAGCAGGAATCCGCCCCGGTCGAACACGACGGAGAAGACATCCGAACTGCCAACGGTCTTCTCTCCCTCGTTCAGTTTGAAGTAGTTTCGCTGTCGCATACGCGAGTTTCCTCAATGTCCGGAGCCGTGCCTACCGCAAATGCCCGATCCCCCGCCAATCGAGTCCCAGCAACTCGGCCCCCCGGCGATCAACCGCCACGGGATCAAACCCGGCAATCAGCTTACCCAGCGGCGGGTCGCAATGGGCGCCGCCTAAGTGGAAGTCGGGCATGCCGACGGTGGCGTCCAGCAGCGTAAGGTCGGGCGTGCGGTACGTGTTCAGATCGACGATCGACTCGTGCATCCGCCCGTGAAACACGGCCTTCTTCCAATCGCCGTAGCGGCCCGAGTAATGCTCCGGCGGGGCCAGCCCGATCATGTTCTTCAGCGTGCCGGTGATCTGGGAGTACGAATGGGCCTTGAGCACGGGCACCGAGATCAGGTAGTGCGACATGGCGATCTGGGGGAGATACATCTCAGGAAACACGGGGCAGGCGGCGTTTTTCAGTTTGACCAGCGGCGCACGGTTCAAGTCGACCAGTTCGGCGTCGTGCCGCCGGGCCAATTCCGTATAGCCCAGCCGCTGGAACACCTCGGGCGTTTCGAGATGCATGTCGCCGCAACCCTCGCCGATGACGATCGGAGCGGTGCAACAAGACCGCACGTATCGGATCACCGCCTCGACGCACTCCGGCGCCGTGGTGACCGGGAAGGGCGACGCGTTGACGAGGTTCGGTTTGATAAGAATCGCCGTCTGTTCGCTCAGAACGTCCGCCGCGCCGATCGCATCCAGCGCCTCGGCAACCGACTTGTCATAAGACACAAACTCGACTTCCGCCATCTCGTGCATCGCAATCTCCGTGCGTGGTTTTCTCACTTCATGGTAAGAAACCCGCGGCGATGCGACAAGAGGCTCCAAGTCTCATGTTGCCAAAAAGTCGTTTAACGCCCAGCCGAAGACGCCGGCTCTTGCGCTGTTTCAAGCTTCTTTCTTTGAACAGGAGGAAGCAGAGGGAACAGAGAAAGCTATACTCAGGCGCCGACCGAACGCGTCAGTCATCGAAGAATCGCCGTTCGGCGCTCGCTGCGAGGCGGAAATCCATGATAATGTTACCAGGCAAGTCGTTTAACTCCGAGGCAGATTTCCCCTCATGGTCGCAGCCAGACTCCGTGTGCCGTATCCTGCGACTTCGGAAATTCTCGGGACAATCCAGTAGCTGAGTCCCTGAACTGGAGTTTCTACCATGGCCGTGGGTTTAGAGACAGCGATTCAACAGTTTCTTGATACCGCTAGAGAACTGCAGGCCGCAGCCACGCTCACGGCAGAGACCGTTCTGCAACGGGTGATCCAACTCTACCGCAATGTCAGGATCGACGGTGCCGCAATCGATTCCAACGGCGATATGCTCTTGCTACAATGGGGCTGCACAACTCCTCTTGTCGCGGAGAAGCCCATCGACTTGCGCAACGCGTCGGATGACGACATAGCCTTCGAGGAGTCGGAACAACAATACATCGATATTACGCGACAAGTATTTGCGGCGGGCGATGACGAAGACGCGGACTTCGATGACTTAGCGGTCCACCTTAGTATCAACCTCGTCTATGGTCCTGCGTCGGGTAATGAACCATTAGCCGACCAGTGGATCGGCAACCCCGACGCAATCGAGAGGGAAATCAAGAAGTTCAGGAGCGTGCCCTTTGTTCAACGGTTGCTCGGCGTGAAGGCGTCGCGACTAGTCGCCACCGTTTGCCACTGCGGATAGTAACGGAAGACGGGCGATCCCGAAGACGCGCCGACAAGGGCTGAAACGCATCAGTCCTCGAAGAATCGGACTTCCCCTTGCGTCGATAACTCAAACGGCGGCGGCTCGATGTAATCGCCGAGGATCGACTCGGGACATGCGTCGGCACCCAGATGGTGATTGATGCGAGCGACGATCCACGCCTTTTCTTCCGGCGCAAGAAACACGCCGAAGCGGGGATACGGCGAGGCATCGGCGGCGATTGTGACGCAGTCGACGATCTCCTCGTTCAGCCCGCATGCGGCAACCAGCTTGGCCTTGCTGTAGCATGTCAGGCGGTACTCCTTCTGTCGCGAGAAGCCGAGCAGTTCGAACCGCAAGATCAGCCAATCCGGCTCGACCGAGATCAGGATCCACGCAAATCGTGCGGCGAACCAGAACCCAGCGAGCCAGAGTCCGCCCGCCCAAGCGGCTGCCAGGGCGATGCAGCCGCCGATTCCCACCTCGATCTCAAACGGTTCGGCCACTTCCACCAGCGATAGCAGCGTTGCCATGGTCGTCAAGGCCAGCCAGATAACGACGATCCAACCAAACCCGCCCGACGCGGCGCTAGCCGCGGGACGAATGGCCAGCGTGAGCCGATCGCCGTCGAGTTGACAGTCGATGCGATCGCCGGGCGGCGCGTATAGGCCGACGGCCGGGGAACCGGACGACGACTGGTTTAAGGAATCGGGATCCGATGCCATGACGAGACGACCTGCGATTTTGGGGGCTGTTTCTAGAGTATACGTTATCGCACGGCCGTCCACGAACCAATGGACATTTGTATTGGCTCCGCGGCATACCCCTGTTGCTCTTCGTGTATTGCGGACGCGGAGCCTGCCGGGGTCAATTCTGGGCGAACCGGCCGGCAACGTCGAACACTGGGGCGGCACTGCCTACGACCCAACAAGGAAACCCCACCGGCGGCAACCGATGGGGCTTGGCCGTTCGGGGTGGTGATGGGGCTGTTGCCGCTTCCGCCGTCGCCAGGCAATTACCAGGCCCGTGATGCCCATGCTGATGAGGCCGACGAGTGCCGAAGGGGCCGGGATCCTACCGTTCTTGGCTAGGACGTATGTGGCATCGTGGTACATCGGTTGATCGCCGTCGAAACCGCCGAACGCGTCAGCCAGGTTGTCGTATCCCGGCACCTCGACATAGAGGTCCATGACCGTCCCTTCTTCGGCGAGTTGGGTGGCCAGGTCATCCAGCATCGCCGAACCGATCGAGTTGTTGACCTGGATGTCGGTGATTATGCCAAAGCTGTCGGCCAGGCCGTGCGTCCGGTCGGGCAGGATACGGAAAAACGGAAACGTCGCTTGCAGCAAGGTCTGGCCGTCGAGAGCAATCGTCAGGTCTCCCCCGGTGAACACGTAGCCGGCGTAACCGTACTCGACGTCCTCGGGAAAGTAAACGAAGTCGATGGTCGGGTCTTCGTCCTGCGGCTCGGTGAGTGTCAGATCGGTGATCGAAATCACAGCCCCCAGAAGCGGGTCGCCGGCGTAGGCGGCATCCACTCCTCCGCTTAAGCCTCCCAGGGCGTCGAGGATATTGACACTGCCGTCGGCAAAGGAGAGCGTCTTGTTGCCGGGATCGTAGGTAACGACGGGATTGTCTCCCGAGCCGACGGACTTTCCCGTCTTCGTAGAATCGGGGCAGAACGTCTTGTAGGACACGACCTGCTTCACGCCGCCACCCGAGTCGCCGAAATCGATTTTCCATTTGCCGTCTTCGATGACCAATTTATACCACTCGTCGGCGCTGCGAGTCGGCGGGTTCTGCTCGGGATCGGCCGTGCTGTCGTCGACGGCATCGAAATCGGAGTCGTGGAGCATGATCTCGCGCTTGACGACCTTGCCTTCTTCATCGGTGGTCGTGCGAAATCCGGCCACGCTGACCACGTGCCCGACCCCCAACTCAAGGAACTGGCACTGGCGGAACAGCGTCTCCGCCTGGCTAAGATCGGTTGCCGTCATCCCCTCCGGTGTTTGCTTCCAGGTGAAGTTATTGTACAGGCGCACCTGTTTCGGATCCCACTGTTTCAGGCTGTCGACGTATCTCTTGCCATAGGAGTCCTGGCCGATCAGACCAATGGCCGCGTATCTGTTGCTGTTCTTGGCCGTGCCGATCCAGTCCAGCAGGGCTTGGTAAAGCTCCTGGGCACTACCGACTTCCTTGAAACCGGTGATCTCGCCTCGGTTCTTCACCCACGTCTTCGGACCGTACTTGTACCCGGCGGCCCACAGCTTGTTGGCCAATCCGGCGGTGCCACACGTGACCTGCTGTTTCTTGTACTCCGCGCTTGTTTTGTCGAACCACCACCTCCATTCCGTCTTATCCTCGTTCGTCCACTCCCACTTCAACTCGAACGGTTTGTTGACGTCGGGAACGGGTTTGGTGAACTCGACGATCGAGTCCGCTTGACTTGTGTCCGCCGCGATGCAGAGGAGCGAGACGAACATGCACGACGTGACGATCGGCCGAGAACATCGAAGTTGCCAAGACATCATGTTCCCCCTTTCTGCCGTGACTATGCTTCCCGTTTTAGGTGCGAACACCGCACTTTACGGAAGCTCCACAACCTATGCCGAGTTTAGCCCGACGCGGCAACCCCCGCAATAGGCCGCATGGCCGCTAATCGGGTGATTCTCGGGCCATTTGCCCCCCGCAAGAAGAGTCCGTGGGGCGTCCGGTGGTGCCGTCGTTTTCCGAAGTCCTTCTGCTGGAACAAGTTGAGTCTAATAATGCCCGCCTCTGAGCGTTTCGTTCAGTCCACACATCGCCCTTGGCCGCAGGGGAATACCCACGACGAACAGGATCGACAGAACGGAATGCGCCGTTATACTGTGTTGGTTCAGCGTGAAATGGAAAACGAAGGCTCTTTTGTTAGCGAGTTCGGCAACCGCCCGGCGACGCATGCCAACTCCAGGACGTGATGGGGAGTCACCCATGGACTATCCCACGCCCGAAACGGTCGACCAGTGGGACGATGCGAGTGTGTTTGCCGCGGCAGGCTTTCATGCGGTAAGCCGCTACGATGAACTCGGCTTCGAGGCGTTGAGTGAAATAGAAAGGGTGCTCTGTTGCCTCTTCCTCTTCGACAACGAGGCCAACAACGGCGGTTTTGGCCAGTGGCTTTGGGGCGTGTGTCCGCGGGCTCTGGCCGGCACGCCGGCCGCGCTGCAGACCGTCGGGGCTGCTGAAATGGCCCGGTTCGTGCAAAGCGTTCTCGGGCAATTCGACGACATGAGCAGCTTTCAGTCGTTGGAGGATTGGCAACCCCATTTCGAATCGCTGCCCGATGACCTCCACCGGGATCTGGAAATGCTCTCCGTCCGTTTTTTGGAACTGGAGACACGTTTTCTGGATTCGGCTTATGCCTACGCGCGCGAGCATTGGCAAGAGGTGCGCACTGCGTAGCCCATCGCCGTACTTGACACGACTGCGTGGAGTAGAGGAGACTGACGGCTGAGGAGGCTGGGCCGGCCCGAGAATGAACCCAACCGTCATCCGGCCAACGCAGATCGCCAACGCGAGGAGGTTTCCCGATGGGCGGCACCGTCTGGAATTACACAACGGCGTACCGGGAGGACGTCCGCGCCGCCCTGTCGGAGCTTCAACGAGAGGTTTACTCCAGCGGCAACTATATGCGTATCTACGCCAGCCGTGGGGATGCCGTTGAATCGGCCAAACGCGATCTGCAGTACACCAGAAGCCATCCCGATCCCGATGATCCGGACCTCCACCAACATCTGCTCGAACTGGCCGAAGAGCGTTTGGCCCAGTTCGAAGCCTTGCCCGAACCGGAGACGGTGGAGGACGAAATCGAACTGGTTCGGCAACTCAATACCGACGCGGGCACGCATTCGATTCTCGATATTCGCGATGTCTCGGACCGGCCGGGCATGTTCCACCACCTCCCGGGAGATCGACCATGAGCCATTCGTCATCCATCGCTGGTACGCCGCGCGGGGGACTGCTTGCCTCAGGGATCTTCGTCCTCTGCATGACTGCCGTCTCGGCGGCGGATACCAACGAACCATCGCCCGCTCGGCGGATCCTCGATGCCACGGGTGTTCGCGGCGGACTTGTCGTTCACCTCGGCTGTGGAGACGGCAAGCTGACCGCCGCGCTGCGGGCCGGTGAAAGTTATCTCGTGCATGGGCTGGATACCGATGCCGAGAACGTCGACCGGGCACGACGGCACGTGCAAGCGGCGGGGCTTTACGGGGCCGTGTCGATCGACCGGTTCGACGGACGTCGGCTGCCGTACGTCGACAACCTCGTCAACCTGATCGTTGCCGAAAACCGCGGTACCGTGACGACCGACGAGATTCGCCGCGTGCTCGCTCCCGGCGGCGTGGCGTACATCCGCGAAGACGGCGGGTGGACCAAGACGGTCAAGCCGGCGCCCGAGGGACTCGACCAGTGGACGCACCATTTGTACAACGCCACGGGCATCGGCACCGGTAACGACACGCGGGTCGGTCCGCCGCGGCATATCCAGTGGGAAGCGGGTCCGCCGTTCGGCCGCAGCCATGAGAATATGTCGAGTGTCAGCGCGATGGTCTCCAGCGGCGGGCGGGTCTTTTCGATCATGGACGAAGGCCCCAAGGCGTCAATCTATCTGCCGTCGCAATGGTCGCTATCGGCGCGAGACGCGTTTTCCGGCGTCCGGTTATGGACGATCCCCATCCGGCAGTGGCACGCCCGGCTGTTTCCGCTGAAGTCGGGCCCGATGCAAATGCCTCGGCGGCTGGTCGCGCGCGGTGATCGAGTTTACGTTACGCTTGGGCTCTACGCCCCGGTAAGCCAGATCGACGCGGCGACCGGCGACGTGTTACGGACGTTTGAAGACACGACCCGGGCCGAGGAACTTCTGCTGATCGACGGTCGCCTGGTTGTGGTGATCGACGAAGGCGGCGATCCGGTCCCCTTCGGCGGTCGTCTTCCGGCCAGCCGGCCGGAGTTCACTGCCCCGGAACACACCATCCGCCTGGCCGGCGAGCGCTCTATCGCGGTCATCGATACGCAAACCGGCAAAACCGTTTGGAAGAAGGCCCAGGGAAGCGTACTGCCGCTGACCATTGCCGCCGACGCCGGGCAGATCTATTTCATGCGCGGCGGTTCGCTGTGCAGCGTGGATCTCAACACCGGCCGGAAGGCCTGGGAAACGACGATCGTTGCGAAAACCCCGAAGGTGAGCACCTCCGGCGGCCCGTTGGTGCTGGTACACGGCGACACGGTCTACGCGGCAGTCGCCGGCACGCTGCACGCTTTCGACACGGAAGACGGCCGCTCCTTGTGGACGGCCCCTTGTGCCACCGGCGGATACCGGACCCAGCCGAGCATCCTCGTGGCCGCGGGGTTGATCTGGGACGTCGACGTTCGTACCGAACCCTACCGGCCGAACATGGCGGTGCTGCCGGGGCTGAAAACGACCGACGTGGCCCCCAAGCCCGGCGATAAAGCCAAACGCGTATTTACCGGCTACGATCTGCGCACGGGCGAGATACGCAAGACGATCCCTCTTTGGGGCGATCAGGGGGTGGGGGTGATGCACCATCGGTGCCACATCCCGAGGGCGTCGGGGAAGTATCTCCTGACCGGATTCCCGGGCATCGAGTTTATCGACACGGCCACGGGCGATATCCAGGCCCACGGCTGGATTCGCGGCGCGTGTTTGTACGGATTCATGCCGGCCAACGGCCTGATCTATGCCCCGCCGCATCCGTGTGCGTGTTACATTCAAGGCAAACTCAGCGGTTTCATCGCCGCCGCCCCCGAAACGGCTTCCCGCCACCGATGGCGCACGCTCCCCTCTCCCTCTGAGAAAGGGGCCGCGGGTGAGGGCCGTTCGCCCCTGGAAAAGGTCGGGACCAAGCCGCCCATCACACCCTCCCCGCACGACTGGCCCACCCTCCGTGGCAACGCCGCTCGCGACGGACGAACCGCCGGCCCAATTCCCACCGATCTCGGAATTGCCTGGAAGACGTCCCTCGGCGGCAAGCTCACCCAAAGCGTGATCGCCGATGGCCGCGTGTTCCTCGCCTCGGTCGACACGCATACGGTCCACGCACTGGATGCCAATACCGGAACACCGCTCTGGAGCCACACCGCCGGCGGCCGGGTCGACTCACCTCCGACGTATTACCGGGGAACGGTCCTCTTCGGTTCGCGCGATGGCTACGTCTACAACCTCGACGCCCGATCGGGTGAATTGCTCTGGCGGTTTCGTGCGGCGCCCGACGACCAGCGGATCGTTTCCTACGACCAAGTCGAATCGGTTTGGCCGGTCCACGGCAGTGTGCTGGTGGTCGACGACACGGTCTACTTCGCCGCCGGGCGGTCGTCGTTTGTCGACGACGGCATTTTCGTCTACCGGCTCGAACCGGCCAGCGGCAAGCTGCTCTCGCGCACCCGGGTCTGCACCCTGGGCGAAGACGGTCGTCAGCCGCCGGTGCTTCGGCTGCAAATGGCCGCCGCCATGCCCGACGTGCTCTCGTCCGACGGCCGACACGTCTTCATGCGCCATTTCGCGTTCGATCTGACCGGCCGGCCGGTGGAGCAGAACGTCGACCATCTGTTCTGCCCCACGGGCTTGCTCGACGGCTCGTGGTTCCGACGCTCCTATTGGCTCTACGGCAGCGTCTACGTCTCCGGGGCCCAAGGCTGGGCGAAAAGCGGCAATATCTACCCCTCGGGTCGGATCCTCTCAATCGACGACGGGCGCATCTATGGCTTCGGGCGAAACTACTATCCGCCGTCGCCCGGTAATCAACATCAGATGTACGCCGCCGGCGAACGGGAAATCCTCTTCGCCTCGAAGAAGATGAACTTCACCGAAGCGTACGACCTGGTCGCGGGGATCAGTCCTTACGATCGGAGAACGGCTCCCCGAATCGAGGTCGGCCGCGGCAATGCCCAAGCGGCGCGAAAGTCACACGTCGAGTGGTCCGTGCCCTGCGACTTGCAGGTTCGCGCGATGGTGTTGAGCGGCGATTCGGACGACGGCAAGCGGCTCTTTTTCGCCGGCGCCCGGGGCGATTGGATGACGTCGCCCGAGGCCTACCACGGCGACCAGGGCAGCGTCCTGGTGGCGGTCGATGCAAGCGACGGGAGTCAATTAGCCGAATTGCCCCTGTCCGGTACGCCGGTATTCGACGGCATGTCGGCCGCCGCGGGTTGTTTGTTTGTTTCCACCACGGACGGCCAAGTGTTGTGCTTGGGCGGGGAGGAGTAGGAGCAACGGGTCAAGGTTGCCCAACGAATCACGGGCACGGAGACCTTTTAGAGAATGTGCGAACGAAAGAACCCGCCGATCTCGACCTTCCCGGCCCGTCCGGTGGCAACGGAGATCGTGAGATCGTAGACGGCTCCCTTAGGCGCGTCGATTTCGATGCCGTTGAGATCGAGAAAGACCAGCGCTGCCACGGCCCCGGTGCGTTTGTTTCCGTCGAGAAAGGGGTGGTTCTGGACAATATGGAAGAGGTATGCCGCCGCCATTTCGAACGGAAACTCGTGAAGGACTTGGCCACCAAACGCTGCCTGCGGTTGGGCAACGGCCGATTCCAACAGCCCCAGGTCGCGCACGCCGTGATCGCCGCCGTACAGATCGACCTGATCGGCGTGCAGGATGAGCACATCTTCGACGCTGAGAAAGTCCGTCACAACAGCCTACTCCGCCAGCCGCCGCAGATCGTCGCCAAACTTGCCGTTGATCTTGTCGAGCGAAGCCCGCAATTTCTTCTGGCGTTTCTTGTCGCGAATCGGCGAGATCAGAATCGAGTCACCGTTGGTCGTTAGCTCCAAGGGTGTGTCGGCGGAAATCTGAAGCACCTCCAGGATTGGCTTCTCGATAACCAGCGCCAGACTGTTGCCGTGTCTGATCAATGTTTTGGTCTTGGGCATGGCAGTACCTCCCATGTGCTGTATACACAAAGTATACACCGCCATGCCGGCAAGATCAAGTCGAGACAGCTACGGCCAGTAGGTCGCCGCCGTTCCACCGTGGATAACCCTTACCGGGCCGCGCGGCGGCGACGGATCATCGCCAGGCCGCACAGGCCGAGGGCCAAGAGCACGAAGGTGGACGGCTCGGGCACGTCGGCGCCGGATGGGCCGAACAGGTAGTCCCACTCCTCTTGGTCCACCAGATTCGGCGTGCTGGGTCCTGCAAAGCCTCGCCAATCCGCCGGGACGGGCATGGGATTGGCGGCGTCCCAGTTCTGCATCAGCAGCCATTCGTCGGAGCCCTCGACGTCGGCCCCCATGTCGATCACGCCGTTCCAATTGAAGTCGCCGAGTTGGCTCTCGAAGATCTCCTCCATGAAGAAGGTAACGTCGCCATCGTCTTCGTCACCGTCTTCGTCGAAGTCGTACAGCCCGCCGCCGGTGCCCAGCGCGGCCATCATCTGGTGCATGTCGTCCCAGGCGGTCAGGCCATCGCCGGTGAAGTCGCCGGCGGTGATCTTCTGCAGGGTCAGGTCGGCATGTCCGTCCTCCACCGGGTAGCCCAGCGCGCCGGGATAGGCGCCCTTGGTGCCGCCGGCCTGATAGACGATGCCCTTGAATCCGTCGAACTTGGCGGAGGCATTGGATTCGTCGGCTGTCGTTCCGTACTGAAGGCCGCTGATCTTGGAGCCGTCACTGCCGTCGAGGATTTGGAACCACTGGTCGGTTCCGCCCGCGTTGGTTCCCTCGATACTGCCGGCTGTCCTTCCTCCGATGAGGATGTTGCCATCGGCGTCAAGATCGAGGCCGAACGTACTGTCGCTGGAGCCACCACCGCCATCGATCAGCTTGTCCCAGATCAGCGTGCCGTCGGGAGCGATCTTGCGGACGTAGGCGTCGGTGTCCGCGGCGGTCTGAGAGCCGTTGCCGGCGGCAAAGCCCGCGCCCATGTATCCGGCGAGGATCACGTTGCCGTCGCCGTCGACCTCGATCCAGCGGAGGATGTCATTGGCGCCGCCGCCGAGTTGCTGGGTCCAGACCAGATTGTACGCGGCGTCGTACTTGCTGAGAAACGCATCGTTACCGCCGCCCGCCGTGCCACCGGGAACGACTCCCACGGTGTAACCCGCAACGTACATGTTTCCGCTACTATCCACCGCCAAGCCATAGGGACGGTCTCGCGCGTCACCCGCGGTGGACGCCGAGTATTGTAGGCCGCTGACGAAGTTGCCCGCGGAATCGAACTTGAAGAGGAAGGGTTTGTCGGTTGCTCCCCTGCCGTCGGCGTTAAGCGTGCCGGCATAGGTCAGGCCCCAATCGGTATAGGAACCGTTGGAAAAACCGCCCATGATCAAATTGCCGGAAGCATCCACGGCACTCTGCGTGGGCCAACCATTGGTGCCACTGGCTCCGCCCGGCATCCCCTGAGGGGGTACTCGATACCCGAGTCCTTGGATTACAATCTCCCGGTTGCCGGCGGAATCGTATTTGATCATCGAAGGGCAGTCCGACACTGCGGGAGTGGGATCAGGATCCAAGTCGAACCTGGGGTAAAGGGAAAAGTAGGCTTCATCGCCGCTTACCGTGATGCCGCGACTGTAGCTCTGATTCATATTGCCGGGAGTGCCCTCAACCATGTCGCTCCAAAGAACGTTGCCATACCTGTCGAGTTTTCCGATAACATTGTGCCAGCCGCCATTATGTGACTGCGCGCCCAGAAGTGTCGGATAGTCTTCTACCGGCGTTAGGCTATTGGCCTCGTGGATCCAGGAAGTTACGTAGATGCCGCCCGTGCCCACGCCAAGATTATGACCGTACTGGTTGGCCTGGCTCGCATCATTCGGGGCGACTAGGGCACCGGCGCCGTCATACCTGCGCTCGGCCTCCTGGTAGGTCCACATGATCCCGTAACTGTCGTACGGGCTTGCCGCCCGGGCGGTGGAAGGAGCAATCAGAACGGCCAGGACGCAGATGCCGATCAGTAGACTTACGTGTCGGCGCGGGATGCGGAAGCTTGACATGGTGAAATCTCCAACCTTGAAGCGAAAGGCTCAGAAGCGGTCTGCGGACTTTGCCGTCGCAGACCCCCTCCCTGGTGCATTGTACCGATTAGCCTCTTCACCCCTCCGTCGGTCGCCGCCTTCCGTAAAACGCCGCCCGGCGATTGCTGCTTCAGCCCGCGGCGTTCTGTTCCATCAAGCGTGTTGTCTTGGGCGCACGGTAGCCAACCTTGGCCCAAATAGACCGCTTACTACAGTAATCACTCGTTCCGGCGGGTCAACAGTTTCGCGCAAGAAAACTGGCAAATCAGAAAAAACGGCCCGTTACCCCCCCTCTTTCCCCCGGATGGGGGGCTATGGCCGTCGAGAAGCAATGAAGATGAATGACGTGCCTCGAAGATACCCCCCCACACGGGCTTCTCCCCTTTCTCTGTTTCCTCTGCTCCCTCCTGTTCCAAGCTTGCCTCTTGAACAGAAGGAAGCCAAGGGAGCAGGGTCTTTCGCCACAACTTTCGCGCGCGGCGGGCACGGCCCCGCTATTGCATCTTCCGAATGCGGACCTCGACGTCCTTGACGTTCTCCAGCAGCCGCACGAGTTGCGACGTATCCGCCTTGCCGAAGTGATAAGGATAGAGGATCTTCGGCCGGATCGTTCTTACCGAGTCGGCGACCATTTCCGGGGTCATGGTGTACGGCAAGTTCATGGGCAGGAAGGCAACGTCAATGCCTTCCAGGTCGGCCATCTCGGGAATGTTCTCCGTATCGCCGGCCACGTAAACCCGTCGGCCGCCGAAGGTGATGACGTATCCGTTGCCGGTGCCCTTGGGATGGTACGGCTTGTCCGGCGAACGCATGTGGACGACGTTGTAAGCGGGCACGGCCTCGACCTTCAAACCCTTGAGGGTCCGCACGTCGCCGTTTTTCATCACCACCCCCGGCTTCACCCGCTCGGCACACGCGGCGGTGGCGACGGTGAGCGTCCCTTGCTTGGTAATCTGCTCAATCGTCTTCTCGTCGAGATGGTCGCCGTGCTCGTGAGTAACGAGGACCAGGTCGGCGTCGGGCAACCGCGCGTAGTCGGCGTATCGGCTGACCGGATCGACGTGGATCACCCGGCCGTCGAACTGGAACATCAGCGTGCCATGGCCGATGAACGTCATCTTCAGTTCGCCGACCGAAGTGGCCAACACGTCCGACTCGAAGTCGGCCGGAGCATCTGCCGCTTCGACACACGGCAACAGGGCCAGGCCGACGATCAGCCCGAGAACGTTCATCTCAGTTCCCCTTATTCTTAATCGCATAGAGCCGCTCATACGCGCGGAGATAGAGGGTGCCCCCGCTCACCGCGGGCGTGGCGTAGAAGGTGCCCGGCAACTGGTTTTGGGCGAGGATCTTGCCCTCGAGGCCCGCTTGAACCACGGTCGCCTGGCCCTTGATGTTGATGAAATAGACCTTGTCGTCGCCGGCCACCACGGCAGCCCGATGGGTGCCTCCGGCGAGCCGCTGTCGCCAATGGGCCTTTCCCGTTTCGAGATCGAGACACGAGGCGATGCCGTCGTCCCGGACCATGTAGACGCTTTCCTTGTAGCAGACGGGTGTCGGGCAATCGGAATTGTAGGGGCGGTACTCCCAAAGCCGATGGCTGCCGGTAATGTCGCCCGATCCACCCGTGCGCAGGGCGATCACCCGATCCGTGCTGCTGTCGGGCGGCTTGGCCGAACAGACCACCACGACCCCCGGAGAGGTGGCCGGCGATGCGACCACGCGGCCGAATTGACTGTCGACCTTCAAACCGCCACTAACCCACAATTGTTTTCCGGTGAGCAGGTCGTAGGCGTTGACGTGATCCGATCCGGCCACGACGAGTTCGTCGCGGAACTTCGATTGCAGAACGACCGGTGAGGAATACGCCTGCGGGCCGTCGTCCTCGGCGGGAAAACTTCGCGTCTGTTTCCACACCTCCTTGCCGGTCCGCTTGTCCAGGGCAACCACGTACGACGGGCCGGCGTGCATACAGGCCACATAGACAAGATCCCCCCAAAGCCTCGGCGAAGATCCCATGCCGAAGCGGATCTTGTAAGGACCGTAGTCCGACACCAGATCCTTCTTCCAGCGAATGGTTCCCGAATTGTCGAGGCACACCAACAAGCCGGTTCCGAACAGCGCCCAGACGTGTTCCTCGTCGGCGACCGGAGACGGTGTCGCCGGATTGTGACGATGCGCGTAGAGGCTCTTCGGTCCCGAGGCCACCAGCGGTCCCTTGCCGACGTTCTTCTTCCAGCGGATCTCCCCGGTTTGCCGATCGAGGGCAACGACCCAAAGCGACTCGTCCGCCGTTTGGGTTGTCAGGTAGATCGACTTCGACGTGACCGCCGGCGAGGAGTTACCTTGGCCGGGCAGATCGACGGCCCAGGCCAGATTCTTCTCCGGCGACCACTCGCTGGGGAGGTTCGACTCGGCCGAAACGCCCGCGCCGGCCGCTCCTCGCCATGCGGGCCAGGTCTCGCTGCGTGCCGGAGAAGGCGGCAAACAACTCGCCAACAGGCCCAACGCCAAGAGACATCGCGGTGAAATCATCGTTCGACTCCTAAGTCGGCCAAAATGCGGGGCAACGAACACCGCCCGACATTAACATCCACCCGCCGCCGCTTGTCAAGCGATTCGCCCGGAGTTAGCATGGATGGGCGTATAGTAGCCATCTCGCTCCGCCGAGATGTAGCCTTGGTTTGATCACGCTCCGCCGAG
>CAYUIQ010000120.1:0-26339 GCA_964444795.1 uncultured Planctomycetaceae bacterium | reverse complement strand
GCTGCGCTCGACCGCCAGGCACCCTCCACTCTCACTTAGCCACCCATCACAAAGCACCCTCAACGGGTTCGGCCGATCTCTTCGCGCGTGGGTAGCGACGGCTGCGCTCCCATGCGCGTGACGGAAACGGCTGCCACAAGGCTCGCCAGCCGGACCGCTTCACCGATCGATTCCCCTTGGGCCAACGCCACGGCCAAACCGCCGTTGAATGCGTCGCCCGCCGCCGTGCTGTCCCGAGCTTCGACCGCATGGGCCGGCACGAAAAGCTCTGCATCGCCGGCCACCAGGGCACCTTTCGGCCCCAAGGTGACGACCACGTTGCGAGCCCCCTGCTCCAAAAGTATCTGGGCGGCCTGTCGGGCGGAAGACTCGTCCTCGACCGTCACGCCCGTCAACAGGCTCGCTTCCGATTCGTTGGGCGTTAGGTACGTGACGTGCCCCAGCAGCGAGCCTGGCAACGGCGAATCGGGCGCGGGCGCCGGGTCGAGAATGACCGGCACGCCCGCACCGGCCGCCAAGGCTGCCACACGCTGGACGACCTCCGGGGGAATCTCCAATTGCAGCATCACCGCGTCGGCGGCCCGGATCCGCTCGGCGGCTTGCTCGACTTCGGCGGTCGTCAGCGCGTGGTTGGCGCCGGACGCGACGGAGATCAGGTTGTTGCCCCGGTCGTCGACCAGGATCAACGCGATGCCAGTGGCGTGGCTCGGGTCGCGCAGGATGGTGTCGGCGGTGATACCCTCGGCCCGGTATCCGGCAATGGCCCGATCGCCGAACATGTCCCGCCCGACTTTGGTTACGAAAGTCACCTCGGCGCCCAGCCGTGCCGCGGCCACAGCCTGGTTGGCGCCTTTACCCCCGGCCGCCATGACGAACTGGCCGCCGACGACCGTCTCGCCGACGCCCGGGATACGCCGCGTCTTGACCACCATGTCGGTATTGCTGCTGCCGACGACAACGATACGAGGCCTATCCATGTTGTTTTCTTCCCGATGAGGAGCTTCCTGTCCCGCTCCACCGGTTCCCCGTTGACGACGAGGCGAGCAAGACAACACTGGGATTATGAACGAAGCAGCATTTTCTGTCACCCTTTCCGAAAGACGGGCCCGAAAAGCCGTGCCCGGTGCCCCTTGGACGGTCTTTTCCGAAAACCCGAGGAAAAACTTTTTTGTCCTGACGGCCCCCAGATCTAGCGTGTCGGCGGACTCGCGTCAATTCTGCCAGGCATTAGGTGGAAACCGGTCTGGGGCCCGGTTGAGGGGGTACATAGGGCAAAACCGCAGCCAGTCGGGTGGCCACAAGAGGGTAACCCCCCCGGGAGATTTCGTTCTTCCGCAAGGATCTTGCGCTGCACCGCAACCGGGGTCGCTGCCCCAGCACTCAAACGTGGCCCCGGCCAGGCTTGCACTCAGCCGCAAGATCCTTGCGGATTTGCGCAAATCCTTAGAAAATCGACTGTTGGGGCGATTTAGTTGTTGACAGGGGGTATCTCGTAGTTAGAATCGTAACATGCGTTTGATTTCCGGGCGACAAGTATGGACGCCCGAGATTCGACGGCATCAATCACGAGAACAAAGAAATCACTGGACTCGCAACCAAGGAGAGAGAGCAATGGGCAAGAGATGGACAATGACGGTCGGACTATTCGTCGCAGCGGTAATGGTGCTGTCAGCGGGAGTGGCGCAGGCGGGATGGTTACCCTACTTTACCGGGCATACCGAATTCACGCACGATACGACAGGGACCGTTGTTGCAAAAGCAGACTCGGACGTGAGTTTCGCTGTCTACAAAACCGAGGATGCCGACTGGACTGATGATAAGGCACTAGGCGCCTACGGGGTGGGGCAGGGGAATATTGGCACGATTATTTCGGGTCTGGACGTCTCCCCTCTCGACCCTGACTCCGTAGTTAAAGATGCCAAATACGTGTACTTCTACCAAGTTGTGAACACCAATCGGAACGGACAGTCAACCGACGCTCCGGTGACCGAATTTCATGTGGTGGTAGGAAAGAAAGAAAACGTTAGCTCCCGAGGCCAAATTTCGGGTTACGTATTCAATGAAAACGCCGGCAACGTGAATGCTGAAGTTGGCACGGTTGGCAACCCTAACTTGACTGCCACACCGGCCGACCCGACGCCGGAGCTCTTGAACCACGAACCCACAACAAGAGGCTACGTGTTCGATACGGATACGGGTTCGCCGGACACCCTGTTCAATCCATTCATCTTGGGTAGCACTGGGCCAGTGGATGCAAACCACTACGCCATGACCGAGGATGATGATCAGGATATTCTTCGGTTCAATTTTCCGACGGCTAGCACAACTGGGGATATCGCGGCAGACGGGACCAGTTCCGTTGTTTTCTTCACCAGCGACAACGACCCAGGGTACTGGACCGGGGCGACCCACGACATCATTCCGGCGTATGGCGATGTTCCTACCATTCCGGAGCCTATGCCGTTGATCGCCCTGCTGAGCGGTTTGCCGCTGGTGGGCTTCGGCTGGCTGCGGTGGCGGAGGAAGAAGTAAGAACAGGCAGTTATCTGCTCTTAGCGAGTTCAAGTGATCGACGTTTGCTGGCAAGTCCGTGATGATCGGGCTTGCCAGTTTCGTTTCTTGGCGGTTGGGTGGCACGGGCGTCTCGCCAGTGCAGGGCACGCGTCACGGGCAAGATGCCCGTGGCAGCTGGGAGTGGGTTTGGACGTGATTTGACATCTGAACCGGTTGGCTGGGGCGGGCGCCGTGTGCGTTGCGTGCTACGATTGTAGGAAGGTGGATGTGCTACGGGGCGGCCGGTGAAAAACGTGCTATTTCGAGCCGTCCGCCGTTGGGAGGGAATCGACCATGCTTCGAAACGCCGGGCACGAGTGCCCGGGCTAAACGGTCAAGTGTCGCCTCCAACGTCCTTCAGATCGGCGAGATGGCTACTACCAGATACCCTCACGAGGTCCTTCGATGCGATCGGTTAACCTTCGCCTACTGTTGATTCTCGCCGCCTGCGTGATTCTCGTCGGGGTTGTGGTCTGGGGAATCCACGCCTACCAGGTGAGCAACTACGCGGAGGGTTTCCTGCGAGAAGCGAGGGAGGCGCAGGAGCGGGGCAAAATCGGCGAGGCAATTCGGAACTATCAGTGGTACGTCCGTCTGGTGCCCGACGACACCGACGCCCTGGCCGAGATGGGGATGCTCCTGGCCGAATTGCCCAACAATAAGTTGGCGTTCATCACCCTGGAACGCGTCTTGCGGCGGGAGCCAAGTCGGGTGGCCGAGCGGCGGAAGCTGGCCGAGGTGTTGATGAAATTGCGGCAGTACAGAGACGCCCGAGTGCATCTCGAAGAGTACTTGCTGGCAGGATCTCCCTCGGATGCCGAGTTGCTCCACTGGTTGGGCACCTGCCATGCGGAACTCGGCAACTACGAGCACGACCCGAACACACCGGACAAACCGTCTGCCGAGGAATCCCTGGCCGCGGCCATTGCCAACGAGCCTGAACGCCTTGAAGCCTACACGGATCTGGCGACCATTCTGCGCGACCTCGTCAAACCGCCTCGGCTCAAAGAAGACACGCTGTCGCGGATGGGCGCGGACGACTGGATGCGGAAGATGGTGGACGACAATTCGGAAAACGCGGAGGCCCACGTCCTGCGAGGCCAGTATCTCCGGGAAGCCGCCCAGGACATGCGTCACAAGAGCGAGTTCACTCCACGACTGCGAGAAGATCTCCTGCGGCTCACCGGTGAGGCGGTGGATCACGCGTCGGTCGCTCTGACGTTGGAACCCGATCGAGCCGACGCCTTGATGTTGGGCGGGCACGGCGCACTCGATGCCGCGGAGTACACCGCGGTCAAACCCGAAATGTCGTGGCTCTCCCAAATCTCAGCTATGTCACACAGGGGCACACAGGACACACAAGGCGCTCAGGAAAAATGGCACAGGCGCCTATTTGCACTGGCTCAAGCTTTGGAGGCGGTTCCCGACTATCTAGTCAGCCTCTATTACGACGCGGCGCGCGGGTACGTCAGCCGCGGAATCGAAAAGCATCCCAAGATGCCGGACTTCTACCTGCTGGCAACCGACATCGAACTCCGCTCCGGTGATCGGGGTAAGGCGATCACCATGCTCGAACAAGGGATCGCGGCCGTTGATACACGCGAACCCTTATCGTGGAATCTTGCCAACTTACTGTTGGATGAGGGGCGATTCGCCGAGGCCCGTGATAACCCGATTGCACAGTTACGAGCCGCCAAGTTTCCGATAGCTCAGGTCGCCTACCTCGAAGCTCGCGTGGAGTTTGCCCAGGAGCATTGGTTGGCGGCCAGCCAGATACTCGAAGAGATTCGCACCGAGTTGATCGGCTGGCCCGACCTGATCAAGCAGACCGATTTCTACCTCGGGCACTGCTACTGGCAGTTGGGCAACGCCGATCTGCAATTGAGTTCCTACCGGCGTGCGGTCGCCGCGGATGCGTTTTGGATTCCCGCCCGACTGGGGATCGCCGCGGCATGTGTGTCGATGGGCCGCATCGACGAGGCCCTGGCGGAATACCAGCAAGTCGTGGCTCTGAGAAGAGCACGGCCGGAAGTCTGGATCGAGTTGGCCCGGCTGTCCATTATGAAGAACCTCCCCCTCAGTCCAGCACAGCAAGACTGGGACAAGGTGACCGGCCTACTTGACATTGCGGCCCAGGTCAACCCGGAGTCGGTGCAGATCCCCATTCTGCGGGCGGAAGTCCTGGTCGCGCAGAACCTGGAGAAGAAAGGCGTGGAGGCCGCGGAAGCTCTGTTGACCGCCGCCCGCGACGGGCAGCCCGACGAGCCGAAACTCTGGATCACGCTGGTCCGCCTGGCCCAGCGCAAAGGCGAGTGGGACGATGCGGAGGAGATTCTCGCCGACGCCGAACAAGCATTGGGCGATTTGGTCTCGCTGCGCCTTGCCCGGGGACGTTATCTGGTACAACGTCCGGAACCCGGAACAGAACCCGGAACAGAACCCGGAACAGAACCCGGAACGGAACCCGGAACGGAGGCGGAAGCGACAGCAGAGGCGGAAGCGGCAGCAGAAGCGAAAGCGATACTGCGGGCAGGCTTGCGCGCGTTGGCTGACAACGCGGAGCAGTTCTCCGAAGCCGATCGCCTCGATCTTTGGCGAGGCCTGGCCGGCTTGTCGCTGAGGATTCGTGATTTCGAGCAGACTCGGTCACTTTGCCAGAAGATTCGCGAGACAAAGGCCAGCAGCCTGGGCGTCCGCTTACTGCTGTTCGATCTGGCGCTACAAGCCGAAGACACGGCCGACATGGACAAGCTTCTGGCGGAGATCCGGCAGATCGAAGGGCGGGGGCCTCTTTGGCTATACGGCTCCGCCGTTTACGCCAGCCTGCGAGCGCAAGCCGATGGAGAGAGCGGCGAGCAACTCGCCGACGCGGCCCGGGAGAAGCTCCTCGCCGGCGCCCTGAAAAACCTGGACGAGGCAAGCGTGCTGCGCCCGAGGTGGTCACGTGTACCGCTATTAGCCGGCCGGATCCACGACAGCCAGGGCGACGAGGACGCGGCGATCGCGAATTTCCGCCGGGCGGTCGATCTGGGCGAGCGAAGTCCACAAATGGTACGCCGGGTGGTGCAGCTTCTTTATGTCCGGCAGCGTTACAGTAAGGCCGACGAAATCATTCGCCGGTTGCAGGCGAGCCGGACCCCGCTTTCGCTCGACGTAGGACGCATGGCCACCGATGTCTCCTTGCGTCTGGAGGATTTCGACCGGGCACTGCAATGGGCCACGAAAATGGCCACCGATTCGGTCGACTACAGAGACCATGTCTGGCATGGTCAGGTGCTGGGGGTTTTGGGCGTCCAGGCCCAGGAGGAAGGACAGACCGAGAGAAGCGAGGAGCTCCTGGACGAGGCCGAGAAAGACTTCCGACACGCCGTCAAGTTGGCCGATAAACTCCGCGACACCCATGTCGCGCTGATCCAGTTTTTCGGCCGCACTAAGCAGACGGACAAAGCCGAGGCAGCAATCGAAGAGGCCAAGAAGAATATTCCCCCCGGGCAGGCCCCTTTGGCGCTGGCCCAGTGTTACATGGCGATCGAGCAGACGGAGAACGCCGAAGCCCAGTACCGAGCAGCGTTTCGGGCCTCCAACAAGGATGCAATCATCCTCCGTCAGGTGACCGATTTCTTCCTCAGCCAGGGCAACACGCAAGACGAGGAAGTCAAGGTCCAGGAGCTATTGGAGCAATTCTTACGGGGTGATATCGAGGGCACCGAGGACGACGTCCTCTGGAGCCGACGAAATCTGGCGCTGCTTCTGCTGGCGCGCGGCGGCGAGAAAAACATCAACGACGCGATGGAGATGGTCGAGGAAAATCTGGCCGTGAACCGCCGGTCGGTCCCGGATCTGCGAACCAAGGGGCTGGTGCTCAACGCGTACGGCACGCGTGCCCGGCGCCAGCAGGCAATCAAAACGTATGAGGCCCTCGTGCAGGAAGCCGATCGCCCCACGCTCGAAGACCGGTTCCGTCTGGCCCGGCTCCATCTGGCGGAAGCAAATTGGCCCAAATACCGCGAGCAGATGATCAGCATCCTCGGCGAACAGCCGGAAGATTCCCGCTATGCCGCCGACTATGCCACCGTCCTGCTGCTACGAGGCGAGCCCATCGAGGCCGGGCGCTGGGTCGGGTTTCTCGAAAGGATCGCTCCCGAGGAGTTCGTGACCGCCCGCCTGCGCGTTGCGGTGTGCCTGGGTCGCGTGCAGCGCACCAAAGAGGGTGAGCCCGACCCACTCATCGACCAAGCGCTCGACGTGAGCGAGCAGTTCCTGGCCCGGCCCGAGGCCCGCGCGGAGCACGTCATCGAACTCGTCACGCCCTTGCTCAACACGGGCAAGGCGGACGTGAAGCAAATCGCCCGTGCTGAGAAAATCCTTGCCGATGCGCTGGTGCGGTACGAGCGGCCGGTCTCGCTGTTGGGAGTGATGGCCGGCTGGCGCAGCCTCCAGGAACGGTACGACGAGGCGGTATCGCTCTACCGAGAACTCCTTCAAAATGATAAAGAAGAACTCCTTCAGAAGCATGCGGAAATCGTCGCGATCCAGAACAATCTGGCCTTTATGCTGGCCCCGCGGCACGAAGACCTCGACGAGGCGATGGACCTGATCAACGGGGCCATCGACACCGGCAACGAGACCGGCACACTTCTCGATTCTCGGGCGATGATTTATCTGGCCCAAGGCGATCCGAAACGGGCGATTGAACTCGTCACACTCTTGCTCATCCCGGGCAAGGTGGACGAGGAGCAGATCGCCCGTGCCGAGAAGATCCTTGCCGATGCGCTGTTGGGAACGATGGCCGACTGGCTCAGCCGCCATGAGCGGTACGACGAAGCCATATCGCTCTACCGAGAACTCCTTCAGAAGAACGGACTCCTTCGAAAGAGCGAAGAAGCCAAGAAGAAAGCAAACGTCGCGGTCCAGAACAACCTGGCCTTTCTGCTGGCCCTGCGGCGCGAGAATCTCGTCGAGGCGATGGACCTGATCAACGGGGCCATCGGCTGGGCCGTCGAAACCGGCAACCCGACAGACGAGTTTCTCGATTCCCGGGCAATGATTCACCTGGCCCAAGGCAGTCTGGATAAGGCCCAAGGCAGTCTGGAAAAGGCGCTAGTAGACCTTGATGCGGCGATCGACAAGCGACCTACGGCGAGCCGATACTTTCACCGGGCCCAGGTGCTGGACCAACTGGACAACGGCCCAGCCGCCACGGCCGCGCTGAAAAAGGCCCTCGAACTGGGGATGTCGACCGGCCGGTTGCATCCTCTGGAACGCCCGGCCTGGAAAGATCTGCTCAAACGTTACCCGAAGGCTTCCGGAGAGCAACCGGAGGCGTAGGTTGTATGCACTATTCTGTGCTTGTTCTTGTGGCCCGCCTCCGGTACCCGTGTGCGCTGTCGACCAACTCGCGCTGATCGAAGGACGGCTTGCCGAGCGGCCGGTCGTGGCGGCCGGGCCAGCCATCCCGCAGGCCGGTTACGTAGCATCTTGCATGATCTCCTATGATTTACGCCGCGCCGGGACTGGTGTCGCGGCCCCGATCCATCGGCGCCGCAAGCCCCACTCCACCGTGAGCAGGGCGAGCAGCAAACCCATCACCCACCACCGATCCCAGGCCGCCCGCCGGCCGTATTCGATGATGCGGCTGCCCAACGGGTCTACCTCCACCGACCAGGCCCCGGGATCATCTTCCAGCAACCGGCCGCGTCCGATCCGGGCCAACTCCGCCATCAGGTCGCGGTTTGCCGCCGTGGAAGCGAATTCCCGGGTGTCCGGGATCACGTTGACCAGAGCGTGGGCGAAGAGCGGATCCAGGCCGGGGCGCGGCATGCGCGCGGTAAAGATCCACTGCCCCTCGGTCTCCATCGGGACGTCGGCATGCCAGGTGCGGGTCACTTCGTCGCGGATCAACGCCACGGGCGCCGGTTCCTCCCCCGGCAACCCTCGCTTCAGGGTGACGGCCGCATCGGGATGGCTGGGCGGGAAGGGGATACGCACCTCGACGGTTTCGCCCGGCACGGCGACGCCGCGGTCCAGGTGTACCCGGAGCTCGCCGCTCTTGCGGCGGATGCGGTCGGCGGCCAGCCAGCGGACGGCCTGGTTCCAGAAACGCCGGTAATAGAGGGTCGGGTCCTCGGGGGTGCCGAATGCGGTGTGGAATCGGCTCCCCCATGACTGGGTCGTGTCGGAGGTGAAGGCCATGGTGCGTCCGCGGCCGATCTGCTGCACGGCAAAGACCACCAGCGGACCGTAGTCGTTCGACTGCTCGGTGTTGAAGGCCAGCACCCGGGCGCCCGGCTTGGCCCGGTTCACCTTGTTCTGCCCGGAAAAACCCGGGAACCGTTCCCTCCAGATCCGCGCGGTCTCATCCCGGGTGGCGCCGAGGGCCATGACGGGGTGGTCCATCATCTCTTCGGGAACCTCCAGGGTGATGCCTCGATAATTGAATCCCTCGTTGCCGTAGCAATCCACCGGCATGAGTTTGTCGATCACGGTCTCGTCGTAGTGCCCCGCCCCGAAGGCGGTGGTGCCGCCCACCATCACGAACCCCCCGCCGTGCTCTTCCACCAGGGCCACGGTGTGGTCGAACTGCTCGGGGGTGAAGGCTTCCCTGTAAATGTCGCTGTTGATCACCACGTCGTAGGTCAGCATTTCTTCGAGCGTCCGCGGGTAGCCCTTGACCGGATGGGCGATGTTGTAGACCTTGCGCCCATCGGCATCGACGGAGAACGGGATCTTACGGGAGGCCTCGAAGGATCTCGACTGGGGAAAGAAGAAGCTCGTGACCTCGATGTCGGGATCGGTCTCCAGGGCATTTTCCAGCCAGTGTCCCGCCCGGGGCGTACCTTCCATATAGATGACCCGGATCTTCCGGTCATGCACCTCCGCCCCGACCACCCCCGCGTTGTTGTCGGCGAGCCGCTCGCCTTCTTCCGGGCGCACCTCCACCCGGTATCGCTGAAATCCCTTGAAGGGGGTGTCGAAGGTGAGCTCGAAAGGCCGGGCGGCCTCCTCGACAGCCTTGAAGGACTCGTGGAGCACGCGCCCTTCACAACGCACCCGTAACAGGACCTTTCGTCCGGAAAACCCGGGGGCGTGCAGGGTCCCCGTCACCCGGACCCGGGGGTCGTACAGCGACTGCTGGGCGGCGGCGAGATTGGACAACCGGAGATCCGGGTCCTCCTCGGGTGTACCCACCAGGCGGGTGTAGAGGGGGATGTCGGCCTGCCGGTAGAGGCGCGCCGACCGCCGGGCCGCGTCCGGGTCGAGCGTCTGCCCGTCGCTCACGAGGATCACCGCGCCCAGGTCGCGGGTGCGCTCGTCGCCCAGCACGGTCTCCAGGGCCTTGCCGATGCGGGACGCGCGGCCTGTCGCGGTGAGGACCTCGGGGCGGCTGACCGGCTGGGCGTCGCCGGCAAAGCGATACCATCGCAGCCGGACCCCGTCCCCGGCCAGTTCCCGCAAAGCCTGGGCGCTTTCCTTCAGTTGTTCCAGCCGGGGAGCGACGCCGGGTCCGTCGTGCAGGGCCATGCTCGCCGAGTCGTCCAGCACCACGGCCACGTCCAGGGGCTCCCGGAACTCGCGGCGCTCGACCCGGTGTGGATGGAGCAGGATCGTCAGCAGGATCGCCAGCAACGCGCCGCGCAACGCCAGCCAGAGCAGCCGCCGGCCGGCCCGTGGGCCATGCGGCGCTCGCAGGGTGTACCAGGCCATCGCGACAAAGACCACGACGATGCCCGCGGCGATCCAGTTCCAGGCTGTGTAAGGGGTCCACTCCATGATGCTCACTCGTGAGAAATAGATCGCAGGTAATCGTTGATCAGCCGTTCGTAACCCGGGGGATGAGCTTCGCCTTCATAGGTTCCGGTTTCCAATTGGGCCGCAAGTTCCCGCAGGGCCTCGGCCAGCGCTTCGGCGCTTTGCTCGCCCAGCCGGGTACTCGCTTCATCCTCCCCGCCGGCCAGGGCTTCGGCGGTGTCGTCCTGGAGCCCGGCTGCCCGATCAAGCTCCTCGGCGGCCGCCCGCGAGTCGCCGCGGCGGCCGGCGGAGGCCGGTATGCCGCGCGCCTGGCTCGCCGCCGAACGCGCCTGTCCCGCCAAGGACTGTTGTTGGTCGGCGCGCTCGCCGTCCTGGCCGGAGGCTTGGTTCAAGGCCTGCTGCTCGGCAAGTTGGCGCCGCACGTCTTCCATAAGTCCGTGCAGGGCTTCCCGCTCCTTCTCCGCATCCTCGTCCCCGCCCTCCGAGGCAGCACTCTGGCCACGGGGAGGACGCAGGGTAAAGGCCATTCCATCCTCCCCTTCAGCGGGTGGCAGCTCGCACTTGCAGTCCTCAAGTAATTTCGCGGCATCGATCAACGATCCCAGCGCGGCCTCTTCCGGGGGAACCGCGTTAGCCGGTGGGAAGGTATCGAGTATCCGAGCGGCCGATTCCATCGACAAGCGCGCTTCATGCAACGCCGTTGCCAGGTCCGCCGTGAGACCACCTCCCGCGGCCGCCGCTTGCTCAATCATGCCGGTATACTCCGCGTTCTGGCGCTGGTCGTGCGCCAGGGCCTCCCCCTCGCTGTCCGGCGCGTCGTCGGGCAGCGCCATCGTCGAGCGGAGAATCTCCATCTGCAGTTCCAGCGGGTTGATCGGCGGTTGGCCTCCGCCTCCACCTCCGCCGCCCCCGTCGTCCCCGGCATCTTCGGATTCCGGCAGCGGCACTTCGAGAAACACAATTTCCGAGCGGCCCACGCCCGGGCCGTCCAGCGTGTTGGCGTCCTCCGCCTCGGCATGCACCGCGACGATATCCAGCGGTCCCAGGTCCAGCGGCGCCAGCGCCAGCAGCTCCGCGCCGGACCAGGTGCGACGCGTGTCCGGCGCCAGCACGATCACTCGGCTCGCGTGGGGTTGGCCCGGTTTTCGGTAAACGAGGCGAACCCCGGCCAGACGGACATCGTCCACCGCGCTTAAGTCGAAACGCACCAACTCGTCCCCAACGCGGATCACTTCGCCCCCGTTGTGACCATCGATGCGCACCTTCGGCGGCTCGTCCCAAAGCACGTTGATGCGCCACGGTTCGTCGTTGCGCACGCGGTCGCCGTGTTCGCCGTCGATCGCGAGCCGGTACACGATATCCTCCGGGTCGGGCAGATCCCAGTCGGCCTCCCACACCCGGGGGTCGGCGGGGTCGGGATGGAAGACCGGCACTTCGGATTTTTCGGCGGCAGGGTTTTTGGCATCTGGGTCCTCGGCGCCGACGGGCACCCCGTACGGGCCGCGCCGGAGCGTCGCTCGCTCTTCGTCGGTCAACCATTCCTCTTTGCGAGCGCGCGCGCTGCGCTGGACCACAACCGAGACCGCGGGCGCCTTGAGGCGGATGCGATAGCGCAACCGGCTGCCGCGAAACGCGGAGAACGAGGGGGTGGTCTCGGTGTCCGCCGCGTGGACAGCGTAGCCGGGCGGGGTTACGGCGATCTGGAAGGCTTCGATGCGGGGCAGGAAATAGGGCTCGACGCGCAGTGGTTCGGACCGCCCGTCTCCCCCACGAACCACGAAATCGGCCGGGCCGTCGAGCCCGTCCACCGCCAGGCGCACCAGGCCCCGCTCATCGGGCGCGGCTTCGGCCAGCGGTTCCGGCGAGCCCTGCCGGTAGAGGGTCACCTTCTCGACCGGAACGCCCGACACGCGGGCGGTCAGGGTAAAGGCGTGGCCCTCGGGGAACGCCTCTGCTGGCCCCTCCAGGACCAAAGTGGTATATGGCGACGCCTGCCAGGGGAGCAGCATGCGCAGCAGGCCCTGCCCGCCCTGTAGGGCAACCACCGTTATCACCGCCACCGCGGCCACGGCGGCCAGGATCGCGGGTGCCCGCAACAGGCCCCGGAATGTGGGTGGGGCGATCTGAATTGCTTCGGCGGCTCGCAGGTCGAGGCGATCGAGCAGGAGTCGGGCCAGCGCCGCGCGGTCGGCGGTCCGGCGTACGGCCGGATCGACGGCGGTGGCCACCACCGGCACCGTTTCCCCCGCCTCCGCCTCCACCCGGTGGGCCAGGGCCGACGCATCGGGACAGGCTCCTCCGGCGGCACGGCGGGCCGCCCACGCCGCGACGGCCAGCCCCGCGATCCATCCCGACCACCGCGCCGGGCCCGAGAACATCCATATCCGGTCGAGCAAGGCCGCAATCGCCACGATCACTGTGAACGCCGCAAAGGCTGCCAGCCAGGCCCGCTTCCGACGGATCTGGTGGTAACGCAGTAGCGCGTCTTGAATCACCTGTTGGATCTCTGTCACGACACGGCTCCTTTCCGGACGGGGGCACTCGCGGACCGAAGCGCCAGCCACGGCTCCGCCAGCCATACGATCACCAGCACGCCCAGGATCCATCGCCACCACCCGGACTCCTGCGCCATGCTGATCCGCGGGGGGTCCCCGTCAATGCCCGAGGCCCGCCGTCGCGCCTCGATCTGCCGCCCGAGGATCGCCGGGCGGTAGAAATCCCGCCGGCTCTCTTCGGGCGGGAAATTCACGGCCATCGGTCGCACGACGCGGCCCTCCTCCGATTGGATATCGAAAAGCCCCGGATGGTCGAATCGCAGGCCCCGCACCCAGCCCTGTTCGTCGGCCCGCAGGGCGAGGTCGCCGGCGCGCAAGGGGATGCCGGCCCAGGCCGGGTCGACCCGGACGTCGAAGGGAACGTCCACAATCCCGGCGCCGGGGCTGTTTCGCAGGACCTGGGGTGTGGAGGTTACCGCCGCCGACATCAGCATGTGTACGGTCGGCACAAACAGGGCGCCTTCCGCCGGCCAGTCGCCCCAGGCCCGGTCGGGGCTGGTGTTGACGAAAGCTGCCCGGCCGCTCCCCACCGGTTGCGCCGCTACCAGCGGCACGTCGTCGGCGTAGCGGGCCGTCACTTCGGCGCCGTCGGCCACGGCCAGGGCGAACCGCTGCTTCAGGGGCACCTTGCGCAGGCTGCGCCGCAGCCCTTTGTTCAATCCTCCCCAGATCGGGTGCGTCTCGTCGATGGGGGGAAGCACCAAGCTGCGTTCCAGGGGAAGGACCTCGCCGGGCAGCACGGGCAGCAACTCCCGCCAGGCCTCGGCATAGGCCAGCGGCTGAAGCTCCGGGCCGGCAAAAAAGACAACGCCGCTCCCCTGCCGCACAATCGCCTCCACCACCGAGGGCAGTTCCGCCGGCCAGTTTGCCAGGGGCGGGACCACCACCACGACCTCCCGGCCGTCCAGGCCGCGCAGGGTATCGACAGCCTCATCGATCGGGATCACCTGGGGAAGGAACCGGGAATCCTCGGCAGCGTCCCCGGCGGTCGGGCGCAAAGCCTGGTGCAAGAAGAAGGTCGTCTGCAGGAAGGTCTCACGCTGGGGGTGGGGTTCCAAGAGGTATACCGGAATTTCGGGGGTTACGAGGAAGGCGTCGAACAGCTTGTCGTCATCCGCCAGCCCGTCGGTCACCTGACCGAAGGCGACTTCCCGGCGCACCCATCCGTTGTCGGCCGCCCGGTACGGCAGTTCCAGCACTTCGTCGGGCAGGGGGATTTCCCGTTCGGTGACGCCGCCGTCCTCACCGATGCGGTCACGAACGACCAGGGGGGCGGGACCGCCGCGCGTGACCACCGCGCCGCGGCGCAACTGATCGCGGCCGCGCACCTGGAGCGAAAGCCCGCGGTTGGCCGCTTCGGGATCGCCCGCCTGGCTGACGCGTATCCGCAGTTCCTCCGGCAGCGAGAGCGTGTCGATGTGTTCCCACCCCTGGCGTTGCAGGTCGCCGATGACTTCCAACGATTCGGGCATTTCACTGCGAAACCGGGCCAGGGCTTCGGCTGCCTCCGACAACGCGTCCAGCGGACGGCCCTCGGCCTGGCTGGGGGTCAGGCCGGCTATCACCTTTCGCATCGCCCAGGGGCCGACCCAGTCTTCGCCTGTTTCCGTCGGCGGGAAGCAGAACAGCCTGACTCGGCTTTGCGGGTGCAACTCGGCCAGCCGGCTTCGTACCCGCTGGACGGCCTCCTCCCAGGCCGAGGATCCCTCGGGGGATCGCATGGCCATGCTGCCGGACCGGTCGAGTACGAAGACCACCGTTTCCCGTCCTCCCTCCAGAGGCCGGTCCGCTTGCGGAAGGCTCGGCCTGGCGAAAGCGGCTCCCAGCAGCACCACTCCCAGAGCGCGCAGCAGGAACAGCAGCCAATGCTGTATCCGCCGCCGGCTTCGGGCCACTTGCGGCGTCTCCGGCACCAGTCGCAGGGAGCTGACCGCCACGCGCCGACTGGCCACGCGCCGGTACAGGTGCATCCAGACCGCCAGCCCGACCGCCGCCAGCCCGGCCACCGCAAACCAAGGCGTCATCATCACGGGAAACATCATCCGGTCCTCAACAAAAGAAATCGACGCAGGGCCTCGTCCAGGGGTTGGTCCGTGGGCAGGAAACAGTATTCCGTTTCCGTGTCGTGGCAGACCCGTTCGATGTCGCCGCGAACTCCGGCCAGGTGTTCCGCGTACAGGCGGGCGTAGGCCGCGCCGTCCACCGCGCGCTGGGCCCCCGTCTCCTGGTCGACCAGCACCACCTCATCGTCGATGCGGGGCTCCAACTCCTCTCTGGCGAGCAAGTGGAACAGGATGACCCGGGTCCCGCGCATCCGGAACTGGCCCAACACGTCCTTGAGTTCGGCCGGATCCACCAGGGCGTCGGTGATGAAGGCGGCCAGCGAACGCCGGTGGCATTCGTCGACCATGTCGGCCAGGCCCCGCAAGTGGTCGTGGGGGCCGTCCGCGGTCCGGGTATCGAGGTGGTGTACCAAGTGCTCCAGGTGGTCGCGGCGGGTGCTCGGCGGCCACCAGTCCTCGACGGGCACGGCGTCCCCCTTCCCGAACACGGCCAGTCCGGGCGCATCCTGCTGGCGATGCAGCAGGACCGCCAACACCGCGCAGAGCAAGCGGCCGTAGCGGAACTTGTGGCCGGCCCCCTCCCCAAAATCCATGCTGCGGCTGGCGTCCAGAAACAGGTAACCGCGGAGGTTGGTCTCCTGCTCGAATTCGCGCACGAACAGGTCATCGGTCCTGCCGTAGACTTTCCAGTCGATGCGATTCGGGGGGTCGCCGGGGAGAAAGTCGCGATAGGATGCGAATTCCTGGCTGCTGCCGGCGTAGGGGCTGCGGTGCAGCCCGTGGGCGTATCCCTCGACCACGCATTGGGCCAACAGGAGCAGGTCCCGCGAATCGGCCAGCATCTCCGCGTCGATGTGAAGAAGAGGTTCGGGCACGGGTGGGCTCCTCAGGCGCTGGCCGGTTGAATGAGCTCGTCCAGCAGAGTTCCCGCGTCCAACCCTTCGGCGCGCGCCTTGAAATTAGTGAGCACCCGGTGCCGGAGCACGAGGTGCGCCACCGAGCGGACGTCGTCGATGTCCGCGCAGGGCTTGCCGGCCATGGCGGCGCGACCCTTGGCCCCCAGGATCAGGTATTGCGAAGCCCGCGGGCCGGCGCCCCAGCGGACGAACCGGTTCACCCGTTTCGAGGCCCCCTCCGTCTCCGGGCGGGTCGTCCCCACCAGGTCCACGGCGAACCGGATCACCTCGTCGGACACTGGCACCGCGCGTGCCAACTGTTGCACGGTCAGAAGGTCCTCGCCGCTCATCACTTTCCCCAACTCCGGAATGTCCGTGCCCGTGGTGCGCCGCACCATGTCCGCCTCTTGCGCGGGCGCGGGATAATCGATCAGCACCGACAACATGAACCGGTCGGTGGCGGCTTCGGGAAGTTGGTAGGTGCCTTCCATCTCGATGGGGTTCTGGGTGGCGAACACGTGGAACGGCTTCGGCAGGGGCATGGTCTCCCCACCCGCGGTCACCTCGCGTTCCTGCATCGTCTGCAGCATGGCCGCCTGCGTCTTGGGCGGCGTCCGGTTGATCTCGTCGGCCAGCAACAGGTTCGTGAAGACCGGTCCCGGCATGAATTGCAGCTCCCGGGTACACTTCACCGGGTCATCCTGGATGATCTCGGTCCCGGTGATGTCCGCGGGCATGAGGTCCGGCGTGAACTGGATGCGGTTGAACTTCAGGCGGAGCGCCTCGGCCAGCGAGCGAACCAGAAGGGTCTTGGCCAGGCCGGGCACACCGGTAAGCAGCACGTGCTCGCCGCAGTACAAACCTAGCAACACGTCTTCGATGACGCGTTCTTGTCCCACGATGGCCTTGGCGATCTCGTCCCGCAGGGTTTGGGTACGCTCGGGCAGGGTTTCTATGAGTTCCTTAGGGTCGGACATAGCGATCGGGTATTCCTTTCTTGTTTGCGTCCCCACCTGTACTCTGGGGCAGTGGCGCGCCGATGAGTTGCGATTCTCCAGCATCCTTCAATGACTGATTCATGCTCGTTCCTCGTGCAGTTCCCATAACGGGCATGAACCAGTTCTCCATTCCCTTGAGGGAGGTCACGTCGCGGTACCGGCCGCTTCGCGTTCTTGCGGGCAGGCCTGATGGCAGACTCCTCCGGCGCGGGCTTATCGCCAGACACGGGTTCGGTTCCCCTGCTCACGTTCGAGAACAACGCCACGACCAGCGCTAAGAACGCGGCATCTCGCGATCGAGTTGGCGACGGAATGTCATGGGATGCCTCCAGCCGACGGGAGTTTGCGATTGAGGTTGGCGGCAGGCCCGCCAGACTCTCAAACACAAACCGTTTCTTGGCAGGATATCTTGATTGTATCATGCGGGCATTCTGATTACCAGATAGCGAGTCGCCCGTGCCGTTTCACACCGGCCGCAGTCACGGACGCAACCTGACACACCCATCCGCGGTGGCGGACCACAACCTCAAGCCCCCTGTCCCTACTAACAATGTGGTTTTCAGATGCGTATATTGCGATGCACTAGGGACGCTTGAGGTCGCCGTTGACGGGATCGGGTCGGGAAGCATGGGCGGTGGCTGGAGGCAGGAGTTCGAAGATCGCCTGTGCGAACCAGGCCGTGTGGTGTAGCTCCATTTCACAGTGACGCCAGTGACCCTGCCTTATGAGAGGCATGTCTTTGGAATCCCCTCCGATACCCTGAACCACCATGCCATCACTGCGCGGAGCGAGATGTCCCTTATAGATTTTCGGTTGCCCATGGCCCACCCCATAAACAGTACTGGCATGCAGCGGGTTGTTTCCCAAAATCCAGCCAACCTGTCTCCACGCCACATCCTGGAGTTTGGGATTTCCGAGTATCCTGGCTCCCCTTGCCAGCAAGATGGCTTTTCGCACCAGGAACTTGTTCACTCCGCGATTGTCGTCCAAGTACTGATAGTTGAGCCCACCAACATGTTTCCCGCCAACGAGAGGCTTCCGGGAAAGGTAACCCGGCACAATGCCAAAAGCGTTCTTATGGGACAGGGGAAGTAGGTAATTTTCCAGGTAGGACCTGAGACTTTCCTTCCATTGGGGACATTCAGCGTGAGCCGGCAGGGCATCGCACAAATCGGCCAAAACGATCACTGCCCCCGGCGCGCCATCAAGCCCGCCATGCGCCATGTAACTGCTGAAGATGGAATCCCTGTTCGCATCCGCATAAAAGAACCCCCTCACCTCCTCCTGGCCCTCGATGTATTGGTTCTCCTGCAACGCCATGAGTTGATCGGCCAGAGCGACGGCCCGGTCCCTGTATGCAGGATTCTCCGTGGCCAGATACATGTACAGGTTCGCTCTCACACTATAGGCGAGCGGCATCAGATCCGTCACCTTTTCCAAGTAGGGCCTGGCATTGAAGGCGGTCTCGTAGTCGGCTGCAACCGGCCAGGTTTTCTCGAAGTAGTTGTAGCACCGGGCAGCAGCCTTGAGGCACCTGTCAGCATACTCCGGATCCGTATTCTTATACAGGCGGTAGATCGTGGTTTGATTCTGGATGAACCTGCTTTGAGACACCATGTCAACGACCAATGTCTTTTCGGGAAGGAGCCGGTCATCGGAATCTCCGATCACGTTGTTCGTATACCGATTGATGGCCTCGGACCAGTCCGTTGCACCGCACCAGAGGTAATAATGCTGCACAACAGCTCCGCTGTCGAGCCGCATCTGGTGGATGTATTGATTCCCCCACTTGATCTCATCCAGGATGCTGTAATCGCCGCCATCCCAGGCCGGGTTGACAAGTCTCTTCATCTCAACAAGCCCGTATAGGGCTGGTTGGAGGATGCGCATGATCTTTCTCACATCGGAGCTCGCATGCCACCCTCCGACAATCCCATGACGTTTGCCGCCATCCATCCGGGCATCGTCCAGGTGACAGGCCTTGCCACCCCAGTTTGCCGTCGTGTTGCCACACCTCTTCCTGCGGTAGGCATTCCGGTATTTCCGCAGATAATCCTCGTAGTTGAGTTTCGCCCCAAGCCCGAGGGGGAACCACATGGAATACTCTGAACCCGCCTTGATCCTGTAAGTTCCGGAAGCTCCAAGCACGGTGAAGTCCCCGAACAAATAATTCCCGAAAGCGCCGCCACCACTCTCCAAGTCTCCCGAAAAAACGACCTTGCCACCCAGGTCAACCACATCAAACGAAGACGCTCCGGCACTGCCGTCAACCACGACCCTGTGATTCCCGTTGGAAAGATACCCCAGGTGATTCACAAATACCCTGGTGGAATCAGATTCCTCCACCGTAAAGTTGAACACACTACTGGACCGGCGCTTGTTCCCGTCTCCATCCACCGCCTTGACGTACCATCGGTGAGATCCCAGTGAGAGCCTCGAAACCAGGGGCGTATAGTAACACACTTTTTCAGCGGCCAGGAAACCATAGGGCCTGAAGGGCTCATAGTTGCCGTAACTTCCACCAGGCAAATGCCCGTGGACCCCGGCAGGAATGGCATCAATCTTCGCCCCGTCCACCCAGACCTCGTAGTGGTTGATGCCAGACTCGCTATCAGAACTCTCCCGCCAAGCCAAGAGCGGCGTGTCACCATAGACCGTAGCGTAGGTCGTAGCATTGTTCTCGGGGACGAGGAGTTCAAATTGGGCCGGGGGAGTGGTATCCTGCGCTGCCACGAACTCTGTCAACGAGGATACTATTCCTAGCGCGATCACTAGCGCAATCTGAAGAGCCGGCGAGGAAGAGTTGCCAATGCTTATAGGCGTCTTCCATGGTGATATCTGTTCCATTCCAGTTCTCCCATGGCTTCGAGATTCTTGTCCACGTGGTGTTCTCGCCACTCTCGTTCATACAGGTGGGCCGATGTGCGGACAAGCACGGCACAAGGTCGCTGGGATCCGCGGTCGTCATCATCACCTGTCACCCACCGCCCGTTGTGCGTAACGTGCGAAGTGGCCATGCACGTCGTGCGTGTACTGCTTGAGGATGGCGGTCGCCGTGCCGTCGGGGTCTCCGCACCGATGAAGCATGGCGGCGACGAGCAGCTCCTTGTACGAGTTATTCAGGTTGCCTCCACCACTGGCGTTGGTAACGCGGCGCTCCGACAAGCCGGATGACGGTCTTTCGGTCTGTCGTTCCGCCGGGATCAGGGAAACCACCGTCGCGTGATTGGCAAACCCGGGTTGGTTCAGCAGGTCGGTCAGTGGCGATTCGGAGTCGACGGATGGCGGGAAGTGCCGCAGGGCATGGGAGATCGCCTTGTAGTGGGATAGCTTGCTCGTGGGTTTCAGTTGCCCAAGCTTTGCGATCAGCGGAGCAAGAGCGTCCGGGGCGCGGCTGTAACCCAGGGCGATGACCAGTCGATCGAGATCGCTGAACGTATTGCCGGTCTTGCGTTGCGAGGAAAGCGGCACGCCGGCGTCCCATCCCGAATGGGCATTGACGGCGTCGATCAGCGTCGCGGCGCCGGTCGGGTCGCCGAGGATCGCGAGGATCTGTGCGCATTTAAGTCTGGCGATCGGATCGGTTGTCTCGCGGTAACGTGCCTTCAGCAAGGGAATAGCCTCGCGGGGGTGGGCCACGATGACGGCCAGACGAGCAAGCGATGTCTGACGGTTGGGTGTCTTGCCTACTGCTTCCACTGCTCGTTCAATCTCTTCGGAACTCATGGGGAATGAGTCGCGGTCGGTGAGTACTCGCTGGTCCAGCACGCGCTGGCGGACGAGTTGCTGTTGTACGGACTTGACATCGACGCGGCGAGTGTCGCCGCCGATCCGGGCGGCGGCCGCGGCGGCCAGACCTGCGGCGTAACCCTGGTTTTGCAGGTCGGCTTGCATGCGGATCAGCGTCATGGCATCGCGATCGGCGCTGCACCCGAGTCCAACCACAAAGATGCCGCCCAACCCCTTCGGCAGCAGGCAGCGGTAGGGCAGATCGGTGTGGAATGTGGGGCCCTTTGCATCGGCCAACAGCAGCAGCTTGGCGTCGGGGAACGCTGCCGCGTCGAAGTTGCTGTAGTGTTGGCTGATCGTATCGGGAAACGTACGGTGAGTAAGAATGTCGTGCGTTGTCAACGTGGCATCGCCGACGATGCGTCGTCGTTCCCGTGAATCGATCAACTGTCCTACGTCGAACGCGGTCGAACGGCCCTGCTGCTTCATCCGCCGCCACGTCATCAAGTGCCACACGTCCAACACGTCCGTATCATCCACCATGGTGTAGCAGGTGTTGACGTACGACTTCTTCATGGGACGATCCGGGAAGCCGGCGATCTGCACGTTCAGGCTGCCGTTGTCGGAAATGCCGTATCGGGTTTGTGCCCCGGCGCTGGCGGCCACGTCGGAGTTGCCGGTGGCGTCGATGACCACGTCGGCCAGCACGGCACCGCGACCAAACGGCGTCGCGACGACGACTCCGCGGACCTGTCGACCGTCGACCACCGCGCCGCAGGCCAGCGTGCCAAACCAGACCTCGGCACCGCTGCGGCGCAACTCGCGACGGTACCACTCGGCCTTCTCCACGGCATTCCACGCACCCTTGCCCGGATTGACCTGCTCGTCGATTTGACGGGTGAATCCCCGTCGCAGCCCATACCAGTACGAGCCGATCAAGCCGACCGTGCCGACGCCGCCAAGCTCGTGCAGGTACTCGACGACCAGCGTCTTGGCCCCGCTTTTGGCCGCCGCGATGCCCGCCGGCGCGCCCGATGTTCCGCCGCCCACAACAACCACGTCGTATCGCCCGAACACGGGCAGCGGGCGAGTGCCGGCGTGAAGCGTCCCGAGGTTGTTTGGCCGGATCCCGACGAGATCCTCGCCGACGGTCACCGTGATGCCGGGCTCTGTATCAGCCTCCGGAAGACATGCGTCTCCAGTAGCAGGCAGATTGGCGGCCTCGACGGCGGCGGCGCGGCCGATTCGCTTGCCGAAAGTCATCATTTCGAGCGGCCGCAGCAGCTTTGCCGCGATCGAGCCTCCAACGTCCGCATGAGGACCAAGGATGAAGAGCCGCTCCATCCCTTTCGGTCGAAAAGCACCGAGCGTCCGTTCCGCTGCGCCGGGCCGCGCGTCGAGGCGCCGCTCGGAGATGATCGTGTCAGACACAGTACCGCACAGCGTTTCGGACGCGACTTCCGAACCGGCCGCGAAGGTCATGTCTCGCGCTGCGTGCTCGGCCCGCTGCATAGACCGCGGGCCGTTGTCTTCCATGTCGATTCGGAGCGTGTACTCGTAGACCGGCAGGCGGTGCGTCGAGCCGAAGGTGAATTTCATCTCTTTACCGAGGATCCCTTCGCCGCTGCACATCGTGCCGCCGGCGACGACGCGGCGGAACGTCTGTGGGCCCGAAACAAAGGGGCGAAACGGCGCGCCGGCCAATCGTGCAACAACGGCGTGCCCGGTCGCGTCGACGACCACCTTCGCCCGCACCGCCTGTCGGCCGCTACGGTTGGCCATCACGACGCCGGCGATTCGATCGTCCGCGTCGCGCAACACGTCCGTTGCGTAGCATCCGGTCAGGTACAACACTCCTGCATCGAGCAAAGAGCGGTCCATAGCAGCCTTGACCCCGTACGGTGTCGCCACCCGGCCCGCGCCAAAGCACGCAACGCCCAGCTTCGACTGCGGCCGTTCGTCTTCCTCCAACCAAAGACGCAACGTCGAGCAAATGTCGGTACCCAGGTATGGTCGCGGCGCAAGTAGGAACACACTTGCCCCCTGCCGCGCTGCCTCGCACGCGCACTCGACCGCGCCGCCAGTGCCCCCGACAACGACGACATCGACGTCGAAAGCAATCGGGATATCTTTGGCCGATTCGATGACGGGGTCGAAGTGGGCTTCCTTCGGTGCTTCCGCCTTCGCGTTCGATTTCGCGTCTACTGCGCACAGCGAGGCCGAAGGGACAAGCGACGCCATCGCGATGGCGGCCATTCGCAAGGCGGCTGTAGTTTTGCTTCTTCTGATCTCCTTCTTCTTCCGTGTTTCACTCGTTGTCGTTACTGATTGCCGTCTATAAGCGAGGCGGAACAGATGTTCTTGTTTCATCGCTAAGGCACCTCCGGAAATTGCAGTTCCTCGGGCAGGTTGCGAGAACCTCCCTCACATGACCGGCCACGTGTCGGCGATCCGATAGCCTTCGGGCCACGGGTCTTCGGGATCGAGCATGAGTTGATGCGTTCCCGTGATCCACGCCCGGCCCGAGACCGTCGGCACGATCGCCTTGGTCCGCCCGACCGAAGTCAACGAATCGATAGCACACTCGAACTCGGATCCGATGATCGACCGGGCGCGATAGCGATCACCAACCCGCATTCGTCCCCGAGCATGCAGAACCGCCATCCGAGCCGAACAGCCCGTGCCGGTTGGTGACCGGTCGATCTTGCCGGGGCGTACACACACGGCGTTCGGCCCCACCAGCTCGCCATTCTCCTCCGCAAGCGGGCCGGCAAACTGGCAAAACGAAATGTGCTTCCACTCGGCATGCACCGGGTGCTGAAATCCGAGCTGCTCGTTGGCCGCGGCCGTGATCTTCATGCCGGTCGCGACCAGCTCGACGGCTTCGTCCGGGGTGATTTCAAATCCCAGCGATTTCGCATCGACGATGACGAAGCTGTCGCCGCCGTAGGCTGTATCGACCGTGAGCGTGCCGAGTCCTTCCACTTCCAGCGGCGCTGCGAGCTTGTCGGCAAACGAAGGCACGTTGGTGATTGTGATTCGCTCCGCCTTACCATTGCGACAGAGTGCCCGCGCTTTGACCACACCGCCCGGCGTTTCCATCAGCAGGTCTGTTTCCGGCTCGGTCATGGGAACGATTCCCGTGACCAGCACCACGGTCGCCACGCAGATCGAGTTGGAGCCCGACATCGGCGGAGTATCCGCGGGCTCCATGATGATCCAGCCGACCTGGGCCCGGGGATCCTTTGGCGGAACCAACAGGTTTACGTGCCGAAACACGCCGCCTCGCGGCTCGTTGAGCACAAATCGCCGCAGCCGATCATCCTTCTCGAGGAAACAACGCTGCTCCCAAATCGTGTCACCAGGCGGCGGCGCTACTCCGCCGACGATTACATCGCCAACTTCGCCTTCCGCGTGGCAGCTCACCACATGGATCACCTTGGATGTCCTCATCGCATATCACACTCCAGGTTGTGCTCCTTCTTTCGGCCTTCAAAGACGAGCATGAGGCAATAGCATCTGTAGTCTTCGGACTGCAAGGAATGAACCATGGGCGATGTGATGCGGTTCCATGTGGTCATGGCATTCCCATCGCGGATCCGCATTGCCGCGGATCCGCTTGATCGGTCAAATTACCTGCCCTCGAGCAACTTCACCATCGCCTTGCCCATCGCCTCGCCGATGTTCATGTAGGTCTCGGCGTTGCCGCCGTAGTGGCCGCCGGAGCTGCTTCCCTTGGACAGCGGGTGGGTGTAGACGGAAGCGACGTTGCCTTTGAACTCCGGATACTTGCCGGACTGGCCGTCGACCGCGAGCATGGCGTCGAGGATCTTTCCACCGCCATCGGTGGCGCCTTTTTCGGTCTGGCCGAGCGAGGCACAGACAAATTTCGCGCCCGGCGCATTGAAGTCCTTGCGAAGCTGCTTGATGAGATGGACAAGATTCTTCTCGTAGCGGCCCGAAAGCGCGGCGCTACGGCTGTCCCGATCACCCTGCCACCAGCAGAAGCCCGCGACCTCGTATCCCTTGGCGCCGGGGTAATACTTGTCGAGTTCGGCCAACACCTGCTTCGCTCTGGCGACATCGCCGTCGTACTGCATGCCGGCATACCAGCCGATCCTCTTCGGCTCCGTGCCCTTCTCCCAGCGCTCGGGCGACCCCTTGTACCCGGGATGAATCCAGGTGACGCCCTTGGCATCGGTAAACTCAAAGCCTTCGCTGCCCGGCGGCAACAAGTCCCAGCCCAGGGCACGATTGCCAATACAGCTCTTGAGGATCATCACCGGCGCGTCGGTGACCTGCCCCACGTGATGCCCGATCCCGATCTCCGGGCCGATGTTGCCCGTGATGGTCATCCACTCGTTGTTGAAGAGCCTCATGGCGCCGTCACCACTTCCCATGACGCGCACGTTGCGGACATCCTTGCGCTCGGTCCAGTTGCCCGCGTCGTCCACCAGATAGGGATACAGCCCTTTCTCTTTCACCGCGTGTTCCAGCGAGCCGTCCCCCCCTTTGATCTTCCCGAAGCCCAGCATGTTCGACTGGCCCAGCAGGATGTACACCTGCACGGGCTTGGTCATGTCGGCTTCTCTGCCGTCCGGGTCGGGCAGTTGACCGGGAGCCTCAGCGGGAAAGACAGGCAAGGCGAGCAGCACCATCGCGACGGCGGCGATGGGCAAGAACGATCGAGTTCGGCGGCGGAAAGTCATGGAAAGTCTCCCGTGGGTGGGGGGGTCACGATTCAGTCTGGCGGCACGCCCGTCAGACCTTCAAACACAAACCGCTTCGTGGCGGGACCTTCTGATTATACCATGCCGGATTCTGGTTGCCAGCAAGTACGCTGCTCGTGCCGTTTCGCACCCGCTACCGGACGGAGACCAAGGTGGCCGAGGCCGTCAAGGCGATTCTCGCGAAATACCAGTCCACACCTTGGATCACCCGGAGACGACTCATCGACCGATTTCGGAAACGTACGACGGCCTCGGGCGCCGCGTGGTGCGGGGTGTCGACACCTCAAGCCCCGGCAACCCCGACGGCACGCTGGACACCTACGAACACTTCTTCTACGGCGGCGTGAACGTCGTCGAAACCCGGGATGCTTCCGCCGCCGACGCCCAGGCGGAGAATCTCCAGCCGCATTACCAATACGTCTGGTCGGACCGCTATGTCGACTCGCCCGTGCTGCGGGACGAAAACACCGACGCCGACGACACGTGCGACGACGGCCGCGTCTACTATCTGACCGACGCCCTGGGCAACGTCACCACCTTGGTCAGCGACACGGGCGTGGTCCTGGAACGCTACGTCTACGATCCCTACGGCCAGGTAACCATTTACAACGCCGACTGGTCGGATACCCGCGTCGCGTCATCGTACGACAACACGATCCTCTACACGGGCCGCGAGTTCGACCCGACCACCGGCCTGTACTACTACCGCGCCCGCTGGTACGATACAGGCACCGGCAACTTCACCACCCGCGACCCCCTCGGCTTCGCCGCCGGCGATGCGAACCTGTATCGCTACGTGGGGAACCGGCCCGTGGGGTCGACCGATCCGACCGGGTTGTGGGAAGAGGTATATGACCCGAACGGCGATCCGTCGGGGGGGAACCCGGTGCAATTCACGGTTGATCTATCGGATTATTTCGACTGGAACCCGAAGTATTGGGCGAAGAAGGCGACAGCGGAGTCTTCGAGCCAGAAAACGGGACAGGTCCGATATTGACAAACTGGGTAATCTCGGGTAATCTCTGGTCATGCCTCGCACTGCTCGAATAGCGCCCGGTGGAGTGGT
>CAYUIQ010000119.1:0-26450 GCA_964444795.1 uncultured Planctomycetaceae bacterium | reverse complement strand
CGTAGTTGAAGAACGTCTGGTTGTTATTGCCGCCGTTGAACCAGCCCTCCAAAGTGCGCGGCGCACTACCGGTGGGGAGAAACCCGCCGGGAAGACTCACGTGCCCGCCGCTGCCACCGAATTGCGGCGCGAGGTTGCCTGCGTCGAATCCCGGCAACCCGTCGGCCGGCCCCGGGCCGAGTTGCCCCAGCGTGATATTGCCGGGGTTGGTGTAGGTGCCGTTGGTGCCCGTTGGGTCAACCAGACTCGCGGCCGTTACGCCGGCCGTTTCTCCCAATCGCCAGTACGCGATCGGGCCGCTGTCCAGCACGGCCTGTTCATAACTGGGCCCCGCCATCGCCGTCGAAGTGATAAGCCAGATCAGCCCGCAAGTCACAGCCGCGGTGCATATCGAACGAAGAAGTCGCGTATTGAGTCGACGAAACATGGCCGAAACTCCCCCCACAAGAGATGCTCAAAGGATTAGGTTCGATCAGAAAGGGGCGGCGAACGATCCGATGTGGCTCGATTCGCCAGACAATCGCGGTGAAGGAGAGTTCCCCACACCACTGCCGATTCTAACAGCCACCCAACGGCAATGCCAGGAATTTCGGCCGATTTTCTTGGCAGTGCCCCTGCAACGGGGGGTGCATCGGCTTTATCGGGTTACAGGCGAAGTCGCCGGATTTCGAGCCCCGCCGAGCTACGAAGACACGCCCGAGTCGGCCGGTGTGTCGGGGGCGGGCCGGTGGAGCACTTCGTGGGAGGCTGCCACGGCCTGTCGGCGAAGCTGGTCTACGTGTTCGGCCAGGTCGTCGAGCCGGGCCGGATCGCTGCCCGCCTGAAACATCTGGGCCGTAAGCTGCTCGTGGGCTTCGTTCCAGCGGAGCCACATCCGCAACGCTTCGGCTGCCCGTGGGGTGGTGCGCTGGCGAAGCGGTTGAGAGGTGCCCGGCAGCGACGCCTGCTGGGCGCTGTCCAGCGGCGCGACGCGGAAGTCGGACGTATGCGGCGTGAGATCCGGATGTGGGGAGTGCGGTGCTGACATGGGTTCCGTCCCCTCAGGTAGCAGTGGAATCCGTTCCGGGAAAGCCAGCGGGAATTGTCCCCCGATTGGCCCGATCGTGCAATCCCAGATCCCGGCCGTGGGAGCAAGAAAACTCGGCCCCTTCACGGCTTCAGTGTGAAATCGAACCGGTTGCCGCCCGGCTCAACGTCGGCCGTCAGGCCGGACGTCTCGGGGTTGTTGTATCGCACCGGCGTGAGAAACTCGGGGATGGGCGCTTCCTGCTCGTCCCGGCCGGCTCGGGTCTTGTAGGCCGTGACGGTCACGCGATACTGCCCGGGCGGCAACCCCCGCTGCGTCCCGGTGGAGACCGAATACGAGCCGTCTTCGCCGATTTGGCCGGCGGCCTGGGGTAGATTGGGCCCCTGGAACACGATCGTCCCCGAGTCCAGCGGCCGGCCGTCCAGCGAGACGGTCCCCGTCACTTCGGCCAGATCGGATCCGCAGCCGACGGTCAACCCGGCAACAAGAGCCAACAGAAGGCGGCTGGCGGTGTTCATGGCGGGGTGGCTCTGCTGGTCAACGGTTGTGTGCCACTGCTTGCTTGCAAGCAGTGTTGCCACTCGAAGAACAGTCTACCGCGAGTGACATCACGAGCCAAGAGAAACGGCGCCTTTTTCTCGTGCGGACCGCTCTTCCGATCTTGCACTTCTTGCAGGCAAGCAGTGGCACACAGCCGAGGTCCACTTTCCCCACCCGCGACTGGCCGCCGGCTTGCCGGGCGGTTACAATGAAACGGTACGCCGGGTCGAGGGTTCCGGCCAGTGGGTGGCTTTGTCACAAAGGGCTGGATCTCAAGGGGCTGGCGGCTACGCATCATGGACACGTTGCTCCAACTCGACCAAATTACCAAGGACTACGACGGCCTCCGGGCGTTGGACGACGTGTCGCTGGCTATCGGGGCCGGGGTGACCGGTCTGCTGGGACCCAACGGGGCGGGCAAGACGACGTTGATCAAGGTGCTTTTGGGGCTGGTGCGGATCACTCGGGGAACGGGCCACGTGATGGGGTTCGAGTTGGGCAGCCAGGCCCGCCAGATCCGTTCGTCGGTCGGGTACATGCCCGAGGACGATTGCTACATCGGCGGATTGAGCGGCGTGGAGATGGTCCGATTCGCCGCCCGGCTCTCGGGCTTGCCCTCGATCGAAGGGCTGCGGCGGACGCACGAGATCCTCGATTTCTGCGGCATTGAGCAAGAGCGGTATCGCGACGTCGAGACGTATTCCACCGGGATGCGGCAGAAGCTGAAGTTTGCCACGGCGATCGTCCAGGACCCGCCCTTTCTGATCCTCGACGAACCGACCTCGGGGCTCGATCCCGAGGAGCGCCAGATCTTTCTCGGGCGCATCAAGACACTGGCCCGGGACGCGGGCAAGGCCGTGCTGATCTCGACGCACATTCTGCCCGACGTGCAGGCGATCTGCGACCACGTGGTCATTCTCGCCCGGGGTCGCGTGCGGATCGTCGAACGCTTGAGCGTGTTGAGCCGGCCCGCTTCGCCGTCGTATCAGGTACACGTCTTCGGGCCGGTCGATGCGCTGGTCGCGCGATTTCAGCGAGAAGGATTGGAAGTGTCGACCGGCGGCGACGGTTCGCTCGTGCTGGCCGGGGCCGATGAGAAGACGGCCAAGCGGGTATGGCAGTGGGCGCGGGAAGAAGGGGCGGGAATCCGCTCGCTGGTGCCGGCGAGAAATTCGCTGGAGCAGATCTTCCTCGATGCCGTGCGGGAGGACGACCATGCCTATCCATGACCTGGGTTATCGGAACTGGCAGGGGCCGTTGAGCCCCGATTCGACCCGCTGGTGGGTGATTACCGAGACCGGCTTGCGCTTGGCCTGGCGGAGCAGTTGGCTGAGGCGGCTGATGCTGTTCGCCTGGCTGCCGATGGCGTACGTCGGGACGGGGTTCTTTCTGCTGGAGCAGTCGTCGAGTGATTTGGGTTGGATGGGCGCGGTAGCCAACGATTTCCCCATACTTGGCACCATGCTCGGGGAGTTGTCGGAGTCCAAGAAGGCGGCCGCGGCCGAAGAGTTGTCCGCGGTCGAAAAGGCACCCGCGGACGAAAAGCCGTTTGAACCCGAAGAGGGGTCCGCGGCCGAGGAGTTGCGTGCGGCCGAAGCGTTTCAGGAGGCCAAACGGTTGTTTGCGATCGAACAGTCGCGGGTGACCGAAGGTCTGCGCGCGGCCAAAGAGTTGCGGAAGGCCGGCCGGTTAACAGAAGCCGAATACACGGCGGTGGAGAACCGGTTGCTTTCGGACCAACGGCTCCGGGCGGCCAAACAGTTTCGGACGGCCATGGAGTTGCGGACGGCCAAGAAGTCGCGGAAATTCGAACTGACGCCGGCCGTGCGACACCGGCTGTGGTCGTGGCTATTGTTGAGTTTCTTTCGCTACCCTCAAGGTACCTTGTTGGTTTTCGTCGTCGGGCTGGTTGCCCCGTCGCTCATTGCGCGTGACGTGCGTTCACGGGCGTTTTTGCTCTATTTCTCCCGCCCCATCACGCGGGCGGAGTATATCTGCGGAAAGATGACCGTGGTTTGGGTCTACGTGATCATGGTCACCACGGTACCGGCCTTGGCGCTGTACGTGTTGGGCGTGTTGCTCTCGCCCAACTTCGATGTCATCGCCCATACTTGGGATTTGCCGTTTCGGATTTTGGCCGCGTCGGCCGTGGTGTCGATCCCCACGACGTCCATGGCCTTGGCCTTTTCGTCGATGACGTCCGAGAGCCGCTACGCCAGCTATGCCTGGTATACCGTCTGGATCTTCGGCGTTGTGATCTATGTGGCGATGCTGGCGGCTTCTCCCGTGGATAAGTTCTCCGGGGCGTGGAATCTCGTCTCGCTTTACCATACGCTGGGCGAAGTTCAGGCGTGGATATTCGGTTTGCCGACCGCCCTGGCCAGCCCGCTGCCGGCGATCGTGCTGTTGACCGGCATTACGGCCGTTTCCTTGGCCGTGTTGTTTCGTCGCGTATCGTCTCCGATGCAAGTCTGAGTTGAACGGACCGCCAAAGCCCATGATGATTCAACTGGACCACGTCACGAAGCTCTACGGTTCGGTGATCGGCGTGAACGACGTCACGCTGTCGCTGGACACGCGGGCATACGGTCTGGTGGGTCCCAACGGATCGGGGAAGAGCACGCTGTTGAACCTGATCGTGGGCCAACTTCGCCCCACGCTGGGAACGGTCCACGTGATGGACCAGTGCCCGCGCCACAACGGGGACTTGTTCCGCCGCATCGGTGTTTGTCCCGAGCGCGACGTCTTCTACGGCAACGTCACCGGGTTCGATTGGGTCAGCTATCTGACGGAGCTGTACGGATTCAGTCGCCGGGAAGCGGCCGACCGGGCCGCGGAAACGCTGGCCCGGGTGGGTATGACCGAGGCCATGCACCGGCCCATCGGCGGCTACTCGCGAGGGATGCGGCAGCGCACGAAACTGGCTCAGGCGCTCGCCCATGATCCCGATCTGCTGATCCTCGACGAACCGTTCAACGGCCTCGATCCCATCGGCCGGCACCAAATGACCGAGCTGTTGCAGCAGTGGATTCGCGCCGGTAAGGGCCTCGTGCTGGCCAGCCACATCCTGCACGAGGTCGAGGCGGTGACCGAGTCGTTTCTATTGATCCACGGCGGGCGGCTGTTGGCTTCCGGTTCGGCCGAGGAGGTCCATGCCCTGCTGGCCGACCTGCCCAACGAAATACGCATCCGCTGCGAAGGCGCTTCGGAACTGGCCCAACTGCTGATCGACCGGCAGGTCGTTCAATCGGTCCGTTTCCTCGACCAGGGGCAAGCCCTGCTGTTGGCCACGCGCAGCCCGGCGGCCGTTTACGCGGGACTTCCCCAGTGGATCGAGGGGACGGATATTCGGATCCACGAGATGCGTTCGACCGACGATTCGTTGCAGGCGTTGTTCGGCTCGCTGTTGCGGATTCACAGGGGGACGGCATGAAGGGTTTGCAGGCGGCGATGGTCGTCTTTCGCTTCGAGTTGCAGCGCACGCTCACCCCGGCCCGGCTGGCGTACGGGGCGGGTCTGGCCCTGTTTCCCGCTCTGGTCACGCTCTTGATGCGAACTGCCGGTGGCGGGCAACTCGACGCGGAGATGATCCTCTTCGTCTTGATTCCCGAGGTGGTCTGCGTGTTGGGACTGCTCCTCTGGGCGGCGCCCGCGGTGCATGCCGAATTGGAGGGCAGAACCTGGATCTACCTGGCCGTGCGACCCGGCGGACGAACGGCCGTGATATGGGGCAAGTACCTCACCGCCGTCGCGTGGACGACCGTCACCGCTTGGATCGGCTTGACGCTGGCCCTGCTCGTGCTGCAACCGTCCGGCGCCGGCCGGCTTTGGAGTGTGATGGCCGTGCTGGTGCTCCTCTCGTGCCTGACCTACGGTGCCCTCTATTCGCTGCTGGGCGCCGTCTTTCTCAAGCGCGCCATGTCGATCTGCGTCTTTCACGCGCTGGTACTCGAATTGGTGGTGGGCCTGATTCCCGCCGTGATCAACCAGTTCACCGTCCAGTATCACCTCCGCTGCTTGCTGGCCATCTGGATACGCTGGAAGAAGTCGCCCGGCGAAATGCAAAGCTGGTACGGCAGCGCCCCGGCCTGGCAACACGTCGCCCTACTGCTGGCCGCCGCGGTGGTCCTCATGGGCATCGCCGGCGTGATCCTCCGCTACCGCGAGTTGATCCGTAGCGAGGATGCGTAGCCATTTGTTAGGTCGAACCTGAATTCTTCATCCGCCCGCTAAGCCGATCTGCCGCATCCTGTCCAGCGCATCGACGATTTCGGGCGCCGCTCGGGTGCCGATGCGATCGGCGCCGGCGTGGAAGAAGGCGAAGGCGTTCTGGGGGCGGGGGAACTTCACGCCGGCTACCTTCAGTTTCAGACCGCTGCCGGTGAGCGTCTCCCGCATCACGAGGAATTGCCTCATGCCCGGGCCGTCGAACTGGCCGGAAGAGGTCTTGGCGTACTGGATGCCGGCCTCGGCCACGAGTTTGCAGGCGGTGGCGATTTCCTCATCGGTCAGGAAGCAGACTTCCAGGATACACTTGGTGACCGCCTCGCCGGCGGCGGTGGTAAACATCTTCAGCTCTTCGCGAACCGCTCGATGGTTGCCGTCTTTCAGCGCGCCGATGTTCATCACCATGTCGACCGCCGTGCAGCCGCGACGCACGGCGTCTTCGACCTCGAAGGCCTTCACCGCCGCCGGAGCGCCGCCGAAGGGAAAGGCGATGCCGGTGCCGATCTCGACGTTCGGCATGCCGGCCAACTCCTCCTTGACGACGGGCGTCCAGAAGGCGCTGCTGGTATAGAACGCCGCGAACCCGTACCGCCTGGTCAGGGCGCAGCCCTCGCGGATCTCCGCTTCCTGCGATTCCTTGGGCAGGATCGAGAAGTCGAGCGCCTTGGCAAGCGTTGGCTTGTCGAGCGTCTTCATGTCCAGCATTCGTCGTGTCCTTCCAGATAACTCAAACTGCAAACGGGAGTGAAAAATGGGGACTCCCGCGTTTCAATCGCCAAAAATGACCGCAAACTCTTCCCTGCCCAGACCCCGTTCGCCCAGATGGCGGACCTTCTTACTCCCCTTCTTGTGATCGGCGTGGTAGTCCGAGCCGCCACTGATGAAACGAACCCGAGCGGAGTAACACGCCCGCACCTCGGCCTCGATCCGTTCGGGCGTCAGCGCGCCCTGGTAGGTCGTCTTGTCGTAGCAATAACTGGCCTCGATGCCGTCGAGCCCGGCATCGATCAGGGTCTCGATGTACTGCCGGCGCGAGCGGGCCGGCCGGCCGGCGACCTCGATCGTCTCGTCGATCAGGTACGGATGCGCCAGGATCGCGATTCCGCCGCAACGGTGAATCAAATCGACGGCCGCCGCCGCATCGATCTTGCGACGGCGGACGTTCAACCGCGGGTCGTCGCGGACGAGGATCTTGGCGTCGCTCCAACTGGGCGCGTGTCCTCGGGCCGCCATGGCCTCGAAGATGTGCTTGCGTTGCACTTCGTCCGCCCGGCGCACGACCGTCTGTCCGCCGGAGTCCACATAGTGCAGGATGTCGGCATGCCAATCCAGCTTCCTGCCCGTCTCGGTCAGCCGCCGACAGAGTTCTTCGTAGGCTTTCGACTTACTACCCTTGGCGGCGTCGACTTCCGCGGCCAGATCCCGATGGTCCCAATCGAGCCCGTACCCGCAGATATGTACGTCGTCGACCAGGGTGTCGCAGGAGAACTCGTAGCCGAGAACCAACCGCACGCCACACCCGGCCGCGTAGGCCACGCTATCGACGCACCGGCCGTCGGCCAGCGTCAGCGTCAACGGCGGTCCGATGTCGTGGTCCGTGATGGCCACGGCGTGTAGTCCCCACTCGGCGGCGGCGGCAATCAGTTCCCGCGGTGTGTCGTTGCCGTCGGAGCGGGTCGTGTGGCAGTGCATGTCACACGGATATCGGCCGCTTGGGTTATCGGTCATGAACTTCCACTCATCCTTTCCCCGCGCTGCCCAGAACCTCCATATACCGGCCGATCATTTCCACGAGTCCCTCCCGGGCGTTGTCCAGCAGCTTCAACGGATGATACTCGGTTCGGTGCGACTGAATGTACTGGTAGAGTCCGTCGATGTAGGTCTGCTTGATTTGCGTGGAGACGTTGAACTTCGCCCCCCCAGCCGCCACCAGCTCCTGGACGATGTCGAAAGGCAAACCCGTTCCGCCGTGAACCACCATCGGGCACCGGGCAGTCTGGGCCAGCTTTCGCAAACAGTCCACGTCCAGCCGGGGCTTCACCCTGTAAAATCCGTGGGCCGTACCGATGGCCGCGGCGAGGAAATCGATGCCGGTCCGGGTGCGAAACTCCAGGGCCTCCGCCGGCGTGGTGTAGATCGCCTCGTCCTGGCTGACCACCAGATCGTCCTCGGTGCCGGCCACGACGCCGATTTCGCCCTCCACCGCCACGCCGTGAGCGTGACCTTCGGCCACCACGTCGCTGGTCCGGGCAATGTTCTCTTCCAAGGGATGCGACGAAGCATCGATCATCACCGAACTGTAGCCCTCGGCAATCGCCCGGCTGATCACCGCCCGGTCGGTGCCATGGTCCAGGTGCAAGGCGACCGGGACGGTGCTGGAGTTGGCGGCCATCTCGGCCATCCGCACCAGGATCTCGACGCCGAACCGCTTCACGGTCCCCGAAGAGGTCTGCAGGATGACCGGCGCCCGGCGAGTCTCCGCGGCCTCGACGATGGCTTCGGCCGTAAGGTAGTCGACGATGTTGAATGCGCCGATACAGTACCCGCCCTCTCGGGCGGCCCGCAGCATGGCGACGGGATTGACCAATGGCATGGCTTGTCTCGGAAATCACTCGGTCGGTGTGGGATTTCATGGGCAACCGTTTAGCCGCGGCTCCCCCCTGCCGACGACCTCCCCGAGCTTACTCCCCTGGCTGCCGAACGTCAACGGGTCGGTCCTGGCGATGCCGCCCCAAGCGTCTCGTCCTACCGTAGCTCCCCGTAGCGCGTTCGGAGGTGCTCGACCATGGCAATCGCCATATCGAGCCGCTCGCTGGCGCGGCTCTTGTCCTCGGCGGTTGGAAGCGTCACGCCCTCGATCGCCATAAGTTCTTCCAGAGAATGAAAGCCGGCTCGCCATTTCCCGAAGATCGACTTCAGCACCAAACAGCGAGGCTGCTGGGCCTCGATATGCCGCAAGAGTTGGAATGTCCGATGGTGGTAGACGATCAAGACGTCGTCGCGGCGCAGGAACTGGTCCCATCGGCGGCGGAACTCAACCACCGATACGGCCGTGCCGGAGTCCGCGGCCGAGAGCCGCATATGCTCGAGTGCGGCGTTGGAAAGCGGTTGTTGCTGCTGTAATCGGCAGGAGAAACGCTCCGCCGTGCCCAGACGTTGTGCGACCCAGTTGACCGGCGACGGAGCGGCCGTGCGTTGTCCTGGCCGACCGGGCGTCGCTTCGCCATAGGCAACGACCAACCGGTCGGGGTGCTGCAATAGAGCGCGGGGAATATTACGAGGCCGGGATTGCCGGTTTTCCTTGTACCGCGGCACCGCATGACTGGTCGGGTGCCCCAACTGATCCTCCACCATCTTATGGAAGGCCGACAGCAACCGATCCAGACCGACCGTGTCCGGCTCCAAGGCTTGCAGCGCCGCAACCGTGGCCTCCAAGGTCGAGAGACTCTGTGCATTCGGTTCGCGTCGGATCCGGTACTGCCCCGGAGAGGAGGGCGCCAATCGGTAGCAGGGCAGGTCCTGGAGTTGAGGGACATCGCGGACAATCGTCTTCGCCTGGTGCCACGTTCCGTCGACAATCACCAACTGAACGGGCCGCTCGGCGGCAGGCAGTTCGGTCAACGAACGGGCATTCGCTTGCGGATACAGAAGGCCGGCGCCGGCCTGGATCGGCAGATGACGCGCCCCCAAACGCCGATTGTGATCGACAATCAGATGACAACGGCACAACGCTTTCTGTACGATCCTTGCCGTATTGAAGGAGTGAAAGCGCTCGCCGATGTGCTGCAGGATCAAGACGTCCGTGCGATTGTCGATCCGTGGAATCGCCTCGCAAAAGCAAAGAGACACGGGACGAAAACATTGATAGCAGCGCTGCCGCACTTCGTTTTCCGATTCGTTCTAACCGGGCACGACCTGCCCTTCCCAAGAACTCCAACCGGCAATTGTAGCAGCCGACCGGACACATGTCGAATTGGGTGACGACCGAGAAAATGGCCGGGAAGAAACACGGCGCCCTCAGTCGCGCGGTGTCCGGCGCCGTCGAACGGGCCGCGGGCATCATTAACTGCCGCACCACCCGGAAAGGTGCCTGCGCCCGGCGCGTTCGATGTCCCCCTTTTTCGATTTCCGCGGATTTTCGTGGCGGCTCCCGGCTCCGTTTCGCCATAGTATAGGCGAGAGGCCACTTTGTTCACCCGGCACGTCTTTGTCCAAGAAGGAGATTCTCATGACACTTGCGGTTTCCACGACCAGCCGATGGGGCTTGGCATGTCTGGTGGCGATTGGGGCAACGTTGGCGGCAGCCCCGGTATCGGCGGTTCCCATTCCTTACCGAGTCGGTCCGGCGGAACCGGGGAACGACCCGACGATGTGGCATCTCAAATGGGACGTCAAGAACAGTTCCACCGCCGAACTTACCTTCGATTTCGGGGCCGAGAGCCCGGAGCTTCCGGCCGAAATGGGCGTGCCGCGCTACGTCAAGTTTCCGGCCCGCAAACAGGGCACCGCGTTCGTCGTGCAAGGAACGGAGTTCGACAACTTCGTCAAAGGGATATTTGCCAAGGCGGCACAGGCCACCGGCATGATGATCGGTCCCAGTCGGGTTACCCGCATCGACCTGCACCGGGTTGCGATTCGCGTAGCCCGAAATAGCTACAACCTGCAACTCACGCTGGAAATCAACGTCACGGTGCATGGTCTGGACGACGAAGGCAGACCCGATTCGGTGCCCTTCAACCAGTCCTTTCCGATCACCGCCGAACCGGTGCCCATGACCTCGGAAGACGCCGGGAAGGCGATGCTGGCTCGATTCGGGCAATACGTTCCGTCGTTGCGAAAGGGGGCGATCCCGCCGGCTCGCGCGGCACGATACGTCGAACCGGCCGATTTCCATGCCATGCTGCGACGCGTGGGTGAGGATCCGGCGGCCAACGTCGACACGCACGGATTCGTCGACCGCCGCGGGACACCGGTGGCCTACATCCGCAAGGGCGCCCCCCTCTACGCCACGCCGCACGAAGTCACGCACGTTTATCAGAACCCCCACTTCCGCGGCTTGGGGAAGAATATCAATGAAGGGCTGACACACGCGTTCAGTACAATCGCCTTCACCGATCCGGACGGAAATGCCGCGTACGATTTCAACGCGCACTATCAGCAGCCCGTAAGGGCCGCCTACATGCTGCTCCGCATGGCCGACCTGGACACGGTCGCCAAAGCCTACTTCGGCGGCGGGACGGCCGAGATTGATACCCTGCGCCGGAAAGTCGACCAAAAGATGGGCGCCGGCGAGTTTGACAGGTTTATCCAAATGATTCAGTAAGCCGCCGGCATGGCTTGAGTTCATCGGCCGTCGATCGCGCTGCCAAGCTCCGGTTTGGCAGTGCGTTCTTATTCTGGGTTCTGCTCCAATGGGCCACCCCGCCGCGGCCACATGCGCCCCGTTTGGGCCATGTATTGCCGATACGCGTCGCCGAAGTGGTCGAGCATGGCCCGTTCTTCGCGGCCCACGCGCAGCAGGTAAAGAGGCGGGAAGGTGACGATGAACGACCAGCCGGCGATCCAGTTCTGCAGCAGCAGCGCTTGGGCCATCGCCCAAAGCCAATGGGCGGTGTACATCGGATGGCGAATCCGCCGGTAAACGCCTCCGGTGACTAGCGTGTGTTCGGCCTGAATCTCGACCAACGCCGACCAGTTGCGCCCCAGATCGACGTGCGAACGCCATAGCAGCCACAGCGCCGCGGCAAACAGCACCGTGCCCAACGATCCGGCCGTCACGGCCCACGGCACGGGCAGACCATAATCGGCAAAATCAAGCCACGGCCCAAACACATAAACCAACGGCACAATCTGCAACCCCACGCCGGCCAAACCCAGCAAGATGCCCTCGGTGATCGTGAAGCGACGATCCCGGGCGTTTCTCCGACGCCGCGCATACACGGCCCGAACGCCGCAGCCGATGACCAGGCCGATGAGGTAGACGATTGTGAACGTGGGATGGGGCATGGGGAGGTTCTCGGCAGGCTTGCTCTCAAGTTACTCTTCTCTGTCTTCTCCGTTTCCTCCTGTTCCAAGCTTTGTTTTCTTGAACAGAAGGGAGCAGAGGAAGGAGGGAGCCGAAGTTCCGTAGGATGCGTCATGACGCACAACGAGTCTTTGGAGGAAAGGACGTCTTGGACTTTGTTGGTGCGTCGCGACGCACCCTACTCGACTTTTCTCTCACTGCCATTCGTCATCACGCACTCCAAACTCCCATTCTGCTTGGCCCATGGCTTCCTTCAGCGAGTCATGGTATGTATCCGTTGTTTCCAGACCATCTTGATCGAAGTAGAGAAGGTAGAATCCATCGTCGTCGGGGAACTGGACAATCCTCAGTTCCGATGGAGGCGCGAGTTCTTCGGTCCCCCGGTAATGCCGAGTCCGTCCCGTAGGTTGATGACTGGCACCCAAGACAATGTGTCGAAGTACTGTATATTCAGACATGATACACGCTGGGATGATTCGTCCCTTCCCCCTCACGGCTCGTACCGAATCCACATTGGCGAGACCCAGACCAACTCGCCGTCTTCTTGCTCGCCGCGGACGTAATAGTGGACCGTCGTGTTGGGCTTGGGGTTGAAGTCGGTCCACTGCAATTTCACCTCCCTTTTGTTCGGCTCGGTCGTGTAGGCGTACTTGCCGTCACGGATGACGTGGACCTTGGCAAAGGGCCGGGTGCCGATCAGGTGGATGTCGAGCGTGGGCTTGGCGTCGGTGGTGAACTCGTCGCCCATGAAATGTTTGCCGCAGCGGACGTCGGCGATGATGTTGTCGGTGGCGCCGTAGACGTGGCGGTTCTTCATCGCCGTGTAGATGGCCTCGGGCGAAAAGTCCTCGGCCCAGACGTTACAGTAGCTGATGTGGGTCGAGATGTGATCGCTGGAGGCCTGGAAACCGAGCCGGTAGCCCTTTTGCAGAGCCAGCGAAACGAACCCGAACGGACGCCAGCCGCCGATCGAATGGTCGGCCGTGTTAGAGCGCGGTGCGCCGGGCATCTCGTAGTTTTGGCGGCAGCCCTGGTAGATCTCGACGATCGGTTCGACCACCGTGTCGTTGTCCCGCCAGTCGGTGCCCATGTCGGTGCCGCTGGTGTGGCTGGCGCAAATGCCGTCGAACTGGGCCAGGTAGCGGTAGAGCATCCGCGTGTCGGGCGTGGCGGGCCGCTTGGCCTCTTGCGGCAGATCGTCCATCGCTTTGCCCAGTTGCCCCTTGAGCCGCGGCAGCGTGCGGATACCGCGCCGGGGGAAGACCACGTTGCGATGCCCGTCGGGATACAAGCAGCTTCGCTCGTACGTGTACAGAGGGGTAAACGCACCGGCTACCCGGAAGATATCGGTCGTCTTTTGGGTGATCCACCAGGAGTACTCGCGGCCGTTGCCGTTGTCGTGGTCGCCGTTGCCGATCCAGTCGAGGCAGGCCGCGTCGATTCCGTAACGCCACATGTCCAACAGCAGCCCGTCGCCGCCGCCGTCGCCCGATAGCTCGGTGTGGCGATGAAACTCGCCCCGCAACAGGCGCACCGGCTTGCCGCCGACCGTGGTCCGAGCGGCCCGCGCGGCAGCCACGTCGTCGGCCTCCTTGATAGCCGCCGGAGAGGTGGGAACGACGCCAGGAGATTCCAGCGGCGTCAGTTCGGTCTTCTTCGGCGCCACACCCGGCGCGGGCCCGAACTCGGCCATCACCAGTTCGTTATTGACCGGGTCGGGCCACGGTGTTTCCAGCGGTTTCTGGAAGGCGATCTGCTCGCCCTTTTGACGCAGCGCGCGCACAAACCATTGCGGTAGACGACCTCCGGTGGCGAAACGGCCGTCGGTCGACGTGACCAGTGTGATCCGCCCGTCGGACCGGGGAACCAGGGCGGGGCGGTTGTCGAGGATGTTGTCGGTCGCCGGGCAGATGATCTCGGCCGACCAGCGGTTTCCCTCGTACCAGGCGACGTGTTCAAAGAAGGCCGTGCCCACGCCCAGCCGCGTACCGAGGCGCGGCGAGCGAACGGCCAGCCAGACACGGCCCTTGGCGTCGGTTGTCAGCCGGGGGATCGCCAGTTTTTGCTGATTGGGACGCTTTGGATTTGTGCGATTTCCGGGAATGAATGCCGCGGCCGGATCCTCGGCCGGACGCCACAGTTGGCCCTCGGCCCACACCCGGGCTTGCACGGATCGGCCCTGGTAGAGAGCCACGCCTTCCTTTTCCATGGCCCCCCAGTCTTTCCCCCATTTCTCGGGCGAGTCCTCGTAGGCCACCCAAAGGCGGTTCTGGCCGTCGAACGTCGCCGTGGGTCGCATCTCGGCCCGTTGGCTGGTGGCAATGGCGATCGGCTTGCCAAAACCATCGACGGACCCGATGCGGCAGTAAACATCGTAATTGCCCTGCTGGTACGTATCCCAGGCCACCGCCACGCGGCCGTCGGACGAAGCGGCCACGGCGGGCGTCCACTGGTTGCCGGCGGCGGCGGCCACGCGGATCGGCTCGGCGAATCCCTTGCTCTGTTGGTGCGTGACGAGGATGTCGGAGTTGTCGCCGTCGAACGACTGCCAGGCGACCCACACGCGGCCCTCGGAGTCGGTGGTCGCGGCGGGGAAAATGTCGGGGCCCGCGCTGGTGCTCAGCCGCACGGTGTCGAGCCAATTGCCGTCTTCCCAGCATCGCGCAAACAGGTCCCAGTTTCCCTCCCGCTTTGCCGACCAGAAGACCCACACGCGGCCAAACCCGTCGATCGCCAATGCCGTGCGATAGACGTCCTCGCCGGCTGGAGTCGCCGGTATCGGGCCGGTCCACTTGCCGTCGGCCAACGCAAGCAGCAACACCTGATCGCCGCCGGTCGGTTGGGCCAGCGAGTCGAACGACTCGGGCTCCTTCTCCACGACCAGCCGCTTCTGGAAGTCGGCACCGTGGGTGAATGCGACGTAGGCGACGTACAGCTTGCCGTCGGGACCACTGGCTGCCCGTGCGAAATCGTCTTCGCTGGGCGCCGAGAGAATAGTCCTCGTATTGGCCATTCGCGCAACCCGAACGAGCCCCTTGTGGAACGGTTTGAATGTGCCGAACTCGACTTCCCCCAGCGTGAAGGAGAAATCACCGCCGGCCGTCTTGAAGTCCAACCGCGTATCGGCCGACGTGCCGGTCAGCTCGACGACCAGCGAACCGTCTTTCAGCGGCATCAGCTCGTGACCTCGCTTGCGCTGTTGCGAGTTCCAGGGAATCGCATGTCGTGTGGACAATTTCCACGAATTGCCCTCGATCGTGTTTCGCGGATCGGCCTGCCAATGGCGCAGACCGGCAACGCGGCCTTCGGAAACGGTCAACTGGCCGTCCCACGTGGTTTTCACTTTGGCCCCGACCGGACCCTTGCTGCGGAAGTCGATCCGCAGCGTGACCAATCCTATAGGCATCGTGGCCGTGGTTGCCTGGCTCAAGTCGGGCACCGGTCGCGTCCATTTTGTCGGCTCGTTGTCCTTCGGCCCCAGCGACAAGGCCCAAACCGCCAACATCGCGCCGGAAAGCCCCGGAACAACCACGGTCGACAGTAGAAAGAAGGTCCGTCGTTTCATCGTGAATTCTCCTATTCTCGCCAGTGCTCAGGCTCATCCAAGGCATCCGCGCAGACGACCTTCCCCGCAGCGGAGCCCATGACTCCCGGACGAAGGGACTGGACCATCCACGCGTCTGCGTGGATATTTGGAATGGGATAGGGCGCCTCGAAGCCAAGACACCCCGCTGGTTCGAAACCATGGCGTGGATAGTATCCAGGATGACCGAGTACAAACACAAGCTCCACCCCGGATTCCGACATTAGCTCCAATCCTCGTTGAATGAGTCTGCCGCCAACTCCCTGTTTCTGGGCATCGGGCACAACGGCCAACGGAGCCAGAATCGCGATCGAAACCGTGTCTTCGGTATCGACCAGGTGTGCCGAAGAGAAGAGAATGTGCCCCACGGCTCGATCACCTTGGAAAGCGAGCAAGGATGTCAGAGGCCTAGCGCTGGGATCATCCAACAGTTCTTCAACCAGTTTGGCTATTTGGTCATTACCGAACGCTTCACGTTCGACGCGTAGCACATCATTCAAGTCCGACTCGTCCGCTTCTCGTATCTGCAAGTTGCTTCTCCCGTGCTCCGCGATGGCTAAGCCGGAAAAAGGGATAACCGCCAATTTCGGGTAAGTTAGGCGGACCGCCGCTCGTTATCTTCTCCAGTTTCGCCAGATTTCGTGGCTGTCACCTTCTCTCCGCCAAGTTCGCGCCCAGCGAAGAAATGCGTCTATTCCGCAATATATCGGCGTCGTGGGAAAGGTCCACCCGTGGGGAGAATATTCACCGGGCAAGAAATAGCGAGAGGGGGATATGCGAAAGCTGGGTGATCTGGCGCACGACCGCTTTCGTCGCTCATCCATAGAAAACCGGATGCGACCGTGGCATGATAGAGGGGCATTCGTCCTCCGCAGCGCCGGGCACAAGTGCCCGGGCTAAACGGCTACACATTACTCCCACGATCCAAACCAAAGGACCAAGATCATGGCGAAATCCTGCACGGCAACGCGCATCGTTCCGGCGGCAATGATCGGGCTGCTCATAGTGCTTTGCGGCTCGGCCGCCTGGGCCGAGGACGGTGCGTCGGCCAGTCGGTTCTTGGCCCAGTCCGATGTTCGGGGCGGGCTGGTCGTCCATCTCGGGTGCGGCGACGGCCGGCTCACGGCGGATCTCTGCTCCGGCGAGAGTTTCGTCGTACGGGGGCTCGACGTCGATCCGGCCAACGTGGCAAAGGCCCGGCAACACATCCGCTCGCTCGGGCTCTATGGCAAGGTGTCGGTCGATACGTTCGACGGCCGCCGGGTGCCATTGGTCGATAATCTTGTCAACCTCGTGGTGGCCGAGCGTCTCGGCGACGTGCCCATGGCGGAGGTGATGCGCGTGCTGGCGCCCGGCGGCGTGGCGTGTATCAAGCGGGACGACGCTTGGAGCCGGGCGGTCAAACCCCGGCCGGACGAGATCGACGAGTGGACCCACTTCCTCCACGGTCCGGACAATAACGCCCTGGCCGAAGACACCGTCGTGGGGCCTCCGCGGCGGATGCAGTGGTTGGCCGGTCCCACGTGGACCCGACACCATCACGCCGACAAGGGCACGAATCCATCGGTTCGGGCGGTCGTCTCTGCCGGCGGGCGACTCTACTACATGGTCGACGAGACGGCGTCCTCGAACATGGGCGTGCCCAGCCGGTGGATGCTGACCGCCCGGGATGCGTTCAGCGGCGTGCTGCTGTGGAAGGTGCCGATCGAAACGACGCTCTTCGAGCGCCGCTTGGAGCAACTGTGGCGAGGGATAATCGCCGACGGAGAATCGGTCTTCGCCAAACTCGGAACGGACCGGCCGCTTAGCGCGCTGGACGGAGCCACGGGCGATGTGCTCCGATCGTACGAGGGAACCGAGGACTTGCGGGAGGTGATCAAGTATGAAGACACGCTGTTGATGGTGACGGGGCAAAATGCGCTTCGGGCGATGCGCGCCGGTACCGCGGCGCTGCTTTGGCAATGGGACACGGACTCGAAAGAGCCGATCGTGCCGCTCACACTGGCCGCGTCCGGCGATCGAGTCTTCATTCGCACCGACGCCGGCGTCCACTGCCTCGCGGTCGATGACGGTCGCTCGCTGTGGCGTTTCGTTCCTGAGGGAGCGGGAAAGCGGACCAAGTTGCGCTGGCCGCGCGAGAGGCTGCTGGTCAAGGACGGGGTCGTGATTTGCTCGTACGGAGGAGGAGATCCGACCGTTTTGGACCGCGACAAGTATGAGTATCTCGGCTCGCATCCGCGTGTGCATGACTACGGTGGGAAACTGGCCGCGCTGTCGGCCGAAGACGGCAGCGTCCTCTGGACGACCGACTATCTGCCCGGGCTGGAGAGTATGCCGGGCGAGATTTACATCTCCGACGGCCTCGTCTGGCTCGGGCCGGCGTTCGCCAGTCCCCGCGATTTGCGCACCGGAAAGATCCAGAAGACGCGGCCCGTGTTGGAGGACCTGTGGACCGCCGGGCATCATTACCGGTGTTTCCCCGGCAAGGCGACCAGCAAGTACATCATCACCGCCAAGCGGGGCGTCGAGATGTTCGATCTGACCGGCGGTGGCCACTCGCGCAACAACTGGGTGCGGGGAACGTGCCGGGTCGGCGTCACGCCGTGCAACGGGCTGATCTATGCCCCGCCCCATTCTTGCGGATGTTACATGGAAGCCAAGCTCAACGGCTTCTGGGCATTGGCCCCGGAAGGAAAAGCGGAAAGTGGAAGGCGGAAAGCGGACGATGCAGGACGACTGGAGCGGGGGCCGGCTTATGAGGAACAGGAAACGCCGCGATCGGCTGTCGGCTCTCCGCTTTCGGAAGCTTGGCCGACCTATCGGGGCGACTCGGCTCGCTCGGGTTCCACCACGACGGAGGTACCCGTGACTGCGGCGAAGCTCTGGAAGGTCGATCTCGGTGGACGGATCAGCGCGGCGACGGTTGCCGACGGCCGTCTGTTTGTCGCCCAGATCGATGCGCATACCGTGCATGCGCTGGATGCCAAAACGGGCGAGTCCCTATGGCAATTCACCGCGGGTGGACGCATCGATTCACCGCCGACGCTCTACGCCGGCCTTGCCCTGTTCGGCTCCCGCGACGGTTGGGTCTATTGTCTTCGGGCCTCCGACGGCCAACTCGTCTGGCGGTTCCGCGCCGCTCCGCGGGCGACCGGTGCCGTGGCCTACGAACAGATCGAATCGCTCTGGCCGGTCCATGGCAGCGTGCTCATGCACGAGGGGATCGCGTACGTGGCCGCGGGCCGATCCTCGCATCTCGACGACGGGATCGTTCTGCTGGGATTGGAGCCTCACACCGGCCGCATGATCTGCCGGACCCGGCTTTCGAGCCGTCCGGCGGAAGTCATCCAGCGGCCGCCCGAAGAGCAGCGTCAGAAGATGGACAACCGGTTCTCGCAGAACCAAACCGACTATAAGACGTTTCTCGCCCCCGACCGAAGCGATGCGTTTTCCATGCGCGGCGCGACCACCGACGTGCTGACGGCCGAGGGCGGATCGATCTTCATGCGTCATCTACAATTCGACGACCGATTGAAACCACAAGAGGAGAAGCTCCCCCATCTCTTCTCGACCTCCAGCCTGCTCGACGGCCGAGAGCACAACCGGTCGTATTGGGTCACCGGCACGGGCGACTTCAGCCGCACCCCGGTCGCCTATCCGTGGATCGTCGCCAAGAGCCTGGCCGTGCCGTACGGCGTGTTGCTGGCGCTGGGCGACAAGACGGTTTGGGGGGTACGCCGGGGAGGAAAGGGGCAGGAATACCAGTATTCCGTCTTTGCCCGGCCACGTCCCGACACGGACGACCCGTCGAGCCGGCTACCCGACTTCGAGAAACGGTCGCAAGGGCAAGAAACCACGACCGGCCCGTCGTGGACCGTCCCCCTTCCGCAAAGACCAAGGGCGATGGTGCGTTGCGGCGAGGTGCTTTTCATCGGCACAACCAACCGTCCCGATTCCAGCGAACCGCCCGCCGCATCGGGGGCCGAGGGTCGAATCGAAGTCGTTTCCAGCGCCAATGGGAAGGCGCTCGGCAACCTGCCGCTCGATGCCCCGCCCGTATGGGACGGCATGGCCGCGGCCGGCGGCCGGCTCTTCGTATCGACGCGCGACGGGGCGATCGTTTGTCTGGGAGATGAATAGGATACTTCCCTCGTTACGACGCTTCCGCGTCGTAACGCACGATCGAACGCTTCTGCGTCCTTCCAGCGACGCGGAAGCGTCGCAGCCTTGCGTTCCCACGCGAAGCGTGGGAACGAGAGAAAGCCCGCGTCATTTCTGGGCGTCGAGCAACTTCAGCATGGCTTCGCCGGAGGCTTTGCCGATGCGGTTGAACCAGATGGCGCTGCCCATGTAGTGGTAGCCGAAGTCGGAGCCGGTTTGCTCCCACTTCTCGAAATTGTCTCGCCAATGCGGGTAGAGTTCCTCGGCCGCCTTGTCGATGAGCACGTCGGTGCGAATCGCCTTGACCGTGCCCTTGAACTCCGGCACGTTTTCCATGCTCACTTGGGCTTCTTGAACGGCCAACATGGCGCCCTTGGCCGGCTTCGATCCGTTTTGGCCCATCACGTCGATCACAAACGGCAGATTCGGCACGCCCAGGTCCTTACGCACGTCCTTGATGAAGTGCTTCATGTTCGACGCGTACTCCAACTCCGCGCCGCCGTACATGTCGTTCCAGCCCTGGAACCAGACAAAGCCGACGATCTGGAGCTTCTTACCCTTCAGCGCGGGAAACAGGGTCTCGTAGTTGTCCATGACGTCCTTGACCTCGGCCATCATATTGCGGTAGGACGAGCCGTAGGGCTCCGTAACGTCTTCCATTGTCGGCATCGGGTTGTCGCGGTTGTTCTTTTCGTTATCCGCGGTGACGCGCTTCTGCCTTTGTTCGAGTTCGGCCAGGAGTTTCTCCTCCTCGGGCAATCCGGCCGAAGGCGAGCGGAACAATTTGACCAGCGAGTGGCCGCCCCACGCGGCCTTGATGAGCACGACCGGCTCGTCGAAATGGTCGCCCATCGCGGTGCCGAACTCCAGTTCCATGCCCGTACGACTGGGCGATCCGTAGCCGATCGTCAGCCCGCCGCTACGGTCGAGGTACTTGATGAAGACATCGTCACGAACAATCCACTCGCCGTCCTTGCGCAGGTGGGCGAAGAGTTCCTTGGTCTCGGCTGCCTCGGCCTGATAGTCCAGCAGCGAGTTCTTGGCCTTTCCTTCCATGTTGGATTGCCCGGCCAGGATGAAGACCTTGACCGTATCCGCGGCCTGCGCCGCCGACGCGGCGATCGCGACGGCCAGTGCGATGAAGAGGGTTTGCTTTCTCATGGTACGTACTCCTGTGCAGTAAAAGTTACTCTGGAGGACAACGGAAGTCCTCGCGGCGGGTGTGAAGATTCGGGGGATGAGCGGGTTGGTGGGCGAACGATCAGTCTCCAATTGAACCATGCGGCGAAGCGGTTGTCCAGAAAGGCGTGGGAAAAAGTGTTTCTTGCGGGGATTTCGGAAAAAACGACCCAAGCCGTGCCGATTTCCACACCACCGTCGGGCTTGTCCCGACGGTGATCCCTCTGGCGGCAAACCCCCGATTTCTCAACGGGCTGCTATCGCCGGGCGCGACGGCAACGTCGGGTTGGTACGGTGCGGGAGCAATGCGATTCATTGGTTCTCGTGGTAGTTGCCGATGAAACAGATTTTGATTTGGGTCACCGCCCTCAACGCTCTGCTTCCGGCAGCGGGGCAACCGTGCTGATCGCTTGTTCGAAGGTGGGCACCGGGCGGAAGTTGGGGTGATCGCGGAAGCGGAGGTTCTTCCGGCCCCAGTAGGCGCCGTAGTAGACGGCGTTGGCGTCGACCCAGGTGGCCAGCTTGACAAAATCGGCCAGCGGCAACTCGCGGTCGTTGCCCGGGCAACCCTTGCGCACCTGGGCGATGAGCGGGCTGGCGTGCGAGCCGACCGAGCGCGGCGGGGCGTAGGGCGTGCCGCCCCAGTCGGAACCTTCGTCGAACGTCTTGACCAACCGGCGGCCGACGATGCTCTCGTACGATCGGCTGAACGTCGCGGTCAACTCGCCGGTCAGGTCCAATCCGGCGGCCGGATCCTTCGCACCGTGACAACGCACGCAGTGCCGGTCCAGCACGGGCTGTACGTCGACGGCGTAGTGAAGCGCCCGGGCCGGCGTGTCGTCGCCCGGTTGGGCTTGGGGCATCGAAGGCGGAGACTGCAAGGCGAGCAGTTTTCCGGCGGTGTGCGGCGGCGTGTCGCCCGGTCTCTCGTGACAGCCGACACACGCCCGAGTCTCGCCGGGGCGATAGTTCACGTAGGTGCGTTCCCGCTGCAGTTCCATGAAATGCTCGTCCAGCGCGGAGAAGTAGATATTGCGGTCGGCCGGCACGAGAAAATGGGCCGACCCGTCTTCATGCACGGGCACCACGCCGTACATCGCCTTGGCCGCCAGCGCGCTGCCGCGGCTGATCAGGCTGGTGTGCGACGCGTCGCCTTCCCAGAACCGGCGCGACGCCCATGGTCGGGGGATTTGCTCCATGACGCGCAGATACTTCACCTCGCCCGGCTCCACGCCTTCCATGCCGTGATGAACGTTTTCCACGACGCACACGGCCAGATTCTTCCGCGCCAGTTCGTCGTCGCGGATCGTCGGCAACACGGGCGGGCGCCGGCGCGGGCGAAGCGGCGTCGGCTGCCAGCAGGAAAACTCGGCCTCCTGGTGGATCAACGCGTGGCTGCCCGCCTCGTCGATCAGGTACAGCCCGTAAGCGCTCGGGTCGGACCAGGGCCGGTCCGGATTGTGGGCGACCAGGTAATGCGAAGCGTCGAGCGGAAAGGGGTCCATGTAGAGCGGCCCGTTGGTATGCCGAACCCACCGGCCGTCGACCAGATGGTTCCAGCCGGGCTCCTGGCGGATGTCGACGTGCGGCGTGATGTAGGTCATCGGTTCGCGGGTGCGGATGTCCTTGGTCGTGTCGAGCCGGATGACCGTGCCGATACCGCTTTGCGGATAGTGGGGAGTGCCCAGCACGACGAACAGATGGCTGTGCCCCGGGATCTGCCGCCCGTGCAATAGCGTCGGCGGAAACTGGATGTCGTTGCCGTAAATCTCCTTGCTGCCGCTGCCGTCGGGTCGCATGGCCCAGAGACACTTGATCCCCAGTTGCCCCTTGTCGACGTATTCCCAACGGGTGTACAACACCCAACCGTCGTGCATCACGCTGGGCGAGAATTCGCTCACCGCGCTGTTGGTCAGCTTCTGCATGTTCCGGCCGTCGCCGTCGATGCGGTACAACACGGCCGTGCTGAGATGATCCGGCGCGTCGCACAAAGTGCCGTACTCGCAGCGTGTCGAGGTGAACATCACGCCGCCGTCGGGCAAGTAACAGGGGTGCATGTCGTCGGTCTGGTGATAGTACATTCGGGCGGTGCCGCCGTTGGCCGAGTTGTCGTACTTGGCAATACGAGCCTCTTCGTCGTCCGGCGGGAAGGTCAACTGCCGCAAGCCGCGTCCGTCGATGCCCACCTCGAAGATGCGGAACCCCTCGCGCGGCGCCTTCTTCCAATCGAAGACAATCTTCCGCGCGTCGAACGAAAGATCGAACCGGCCGAAGATGCCCTCTGCCATCTCGGGCAGCAGGTCGGTGACTTCGCCCGTGGTCAAGTCAAGGATGCACAAATTGCCGCCGTAGCGTCCCACGCCGTCGATGAAGTCGGTATAAAAGTGGCTCGAATGATACGTCTGCCGCCGGATGAACACGAGCCGGTCGAAATCGATCAGCCGGTTGTCGCCCAGCAACACGTCGCGGCGCAGCGTGGCGACGTCGCGTTTCCAAGCGTCCGACGTTACTCCGCTTTGCAGTCCGCTCGTTTCCAGGGCGTCGAGCCGGACGAGCAGTCTATCGCGCGGGGGACCGTCATTGTGGAGCGACAAGATCGTTCGTCGCAATTCGGGCAATTTGAATTCGGCCAGACTTGCCAGCAGTTCGCCGTGACGGCGCGACTGGAGATACAACGCGCGAACGGCCCGCAGATCGGCGGTGGTCCGCGCACTCTCAGCCAACTCGCGATTCCGCCGGACGAGGTTCGAGGGAGCGCGCGTCGCTTCGGCATAGCGTCGGGCGATTTCGGCCGGCGTGGCGGTTTTCCAGTCGGCGCCCCAGATGCCGTCCTCGCGTTCCCAGGCCATTTCCCGTCGCGAGGTTTCATCGGAAAACTCCTCGCTCAACGCCTGCCACAGTTCGGCACTGGGATCTCGGTTTTCACCACATGGCACCACGAAGTGCGACCCCTCCGCAAGCCGCGCGGCCTTGCCCAACTTGCCTTCCGCGAAGCGGACGTCTTCAATGGCCACGGCATGATTCTTCCCGTCGGTGGCATCCCGCGCATCGCCGTCCATCGGCCACCACGCCAACGGGGCTCGCCGATTGCCGGCCTTGTCGTCAGCAGCCAGCGCGCGGATCTCTTCCTCCGAGAGAACCCGGCCGTAGACGCGGACGTCGTCCATCAGGCCGTTGAACTCGCGCCTGCTCCGCTCGGGAAAATCGGTGGAGGTGGCGCCCAGTTTGACGACGTGGCCCTCGGCATCGGGCAGCGGTTCCAGGTCGCCGGCCGCGTCGGGTCGACCGTCAACGTAGATCTTCTGGGGACTCGCGCCGCAAAGGGCCACGTGGTGCCAACGGCCGTCGGTCACCGTCGCCCGCCCTTCTATCTCGCCGACCCAACCGATATCAAAGCAGACCTTTCCCCGGCTGATGAAGAGCGACTTGCCGCCCTCGCTCCAACGTCCCTCGGGAGCGCATTTGGAGAAGATCGATCCGTCGCCGCTTGTCTTGATCCAGACCGAGACGGTGTACTTCGCGCGACCAAACTCGGGCAGCGCGATCGGCGCCGCGTCGTCGCTCTCGGGTCGGGCAGTCGCCTGGTGCCGAAGCAGGGCGTCGAACCACGACTCGGCGGCTTCGGTCGAAACGGCCGGTGCGAAAAGGACGAGAAATACCAATGCCCGGGTCATCGAAAGCCTCCCATTCTGGTTCCTGAATCCCGCCCATTATCTCCGCCGCCGACGGTTCGGTCAACAATCTGAAGTTTAGCCCGAGCACTTGTGCCCGACGTTTCAAAGGACGGTCGCTCCCTTTTTTCCCTCCCGACGCCGGGCACGAGTGCCCGCGCAAAACGGCTCGCAATCGCCGCCCCTTGGCGTTCGCTCGAAAATGCCGTAGGATAGGCAAGTTGGGTGGTCCGTCTTTACGAGTTCCCCAGGAGAATGCAGGTCGCATGTTTCTTTCCACGCCTTTTTCCGACGTGATCGACCGGGTCGAGGGTACGTTGGCCTCGCCCGATAACGTCTATGAGCGACACTTAAGCGCGATGGCCGACATGTACGAAGACGCCGAGGCGGTTGCCGCGGCGGGCGATCCGGTCATCTACAAGGTTTACGAGAAAAAGATCCCCGAGCTGGCCGGCGAGTTGCAGTGGTGCATGAGCGTCACGCTGCCGGGGAAGATCGGCCGCGAGTACTACATGACCAAGGGCCACTTCCACGAAGTGCGCGACACGGCCGAGATTTACCTCTGCGTGCGGGGTACCGGCTATATGCTCATGGAGACCGAGGACGGCCAGAGCAAGGCCCTGGAGATGAACCCCGACGTGGCCGTTTACGTGCCGGCCCGATGGGCTCATCGATCAATCAACACGGGCGATGAGCCGCTGATCTCGTTCTGCGTTTACCCCGGCGATGCGGGCCACGACTACGGCACCATCGAGACCGAGGGATTTCGCAAACGGATCGTCGAGATCGACGGCCGCCCGGCGATCATCGATAACCGGCCCGGCTCCGCATAACGCGGGTGGCTGGGGTCGAGATGCGAGGAACGAGCAGCGAGCCCCCAGTTGGAGAATCACTGGGGGCTCGGCGTTCGTTCCTCACGTCTCGACCCCAGCCACCCAACACCGACAGGACCAAGAGCCACGAAGCTTCCACGCAATGTCCACGACACCGCCAACAGCCGATCCGCCGATTCGCACCGTCCGGGGTGATATCCGCCCGGCGGACCTCGGTTTTGCGCACTGCCACGAGCATACGTTCATTCGCCCGGGCCGAAGCGCCCAGGTCGATCCGGCACTGTTGTTGGATGATCCAGAGAAGACGACGGCCGAATTGACGGCGTTTTACTCCGTCGGCGGCCGTGCGCTCGTCGACGCCCAGCCGATCGGTCCCGAGCGGGCTCCCCGATGGCAACGCGCGGCGTCGGAACGTTCCGGCGTGCATATCGTGGCCACCACCGGTTTCCATCGGGCCATCTACTATCCCGAGAATCACTTCTGCTTCAGCGCATCGGCCGACGCGCTGGCCGAGCGGATGATCGCCGAAGTGACCGACGGGATGTTCGACGACGGGCCCACGGGCGAAGCGGAACCGACCGGCATTCGCGCCGGGTTGCTCAAGGTGGCCACCGAGTATCATGTGATCGACGCTCACGCCCAAAAAGTGGCCGAAGCGGTCGCCGCGGCCCATCGCCAAACCGGCGCGCCGATCATCACGCACACGCAACGGGGCACGTGCGGCATGGAGCAGATCGAACTGTTCGACCGCTTGGGGGTCGATCCGTCGGCCCTGTTGATTAGCCACCTCGATCGCAATCCCGACGCGTACTTGCACCAAGACGTCGCCGCCGCCGGTGCGTTGATCGTCTATGACGGCATCTCCCGGGCGAAGTACTTTCCCGACTCGACCCTGGTGGAGTTGATCGGCGGGATGGTCCAGTCGGGGCACGAAAGAAACATTCTGCTGGCCATGGACATGGGCGCCCGCACGATGTGGCGATCCTACGGCGGCGGCCCGGGGATGACCTATTTGCACGACGTTTTCCTGCCCAAACTACTTCGGTCCGGCCTGGACCGCGAGACGATCGATTTGTTCACCACCGGTAATCCGGCGCGAGCGCTGGCGTTTCGCAACGTAACCACAACCGTTTAGCCCATTGATGGAAGATAATATGTGGAGGGTGCCTGGGGTCGAGCGCAGCGAGCCCCCAGAAAATGCGGT
>CAYUIQ010000118.1:0-26730 GCA_964444795.1 uncultured Planctomycetaceae bacterium | reverse complement strand
GTGCCTGGGGTCGAGCGCAGCGAGCCCCCAGAATGTAACGATCTGGGGGCTCGCTACGCGCGACCCCAGGCACCCAACTCGCCACATTATCCACGACAGACTACTAGTAAATTCCGGGCGAATTGCGCAAAATGGTGGGCTTGTGACCCGCTCAACTGGCGCCCGTGAGTTGTCCAGCGGGCGGTCGTAGGTACAGGACCCCCCCAAGAACCAGTGTCGGGTTCGGGGGGCACAAATACTTCGTTCCCCTCTTTCAGAAAGACGAGAAGACCATGAGTTCGACGATTGTTGACATCCACGCTCGGCAGATCCTGGATAGCCGAGGTAATCCGACCGTTGAGGTCGATGTCACCCTGGCCGACGAATCGTTCGGCCGCGCGGCGGTTCCCAGCGGGGCCAGCACGGGCATCCATGAGGCTTGGGAACTGCGCGACGGCGACAAGGACACCTACCTCGGCAAAGGGGTGTCCCTGGCGGTAGACAACGTCAATGACAAGCTGGCCGACGAACTGTGCGGCATGGACGGCCTGGACCAGGTCGCCCTGGATCGCCGGATGATCCAGATCGACGGTTCGGAGAACAAGAAGAACCTCGGGGCCAATGCCATCCTGGGCATCTCCTTGGCCACCGCCCACGCGGCGGCCGATTACTGCGGTCTGCCCCTGTATCGCTACCTGGGCGGCACGGGCGCCAAGCTGTTGCCGGCGCCGATGATGAATATCATCAACGGCGGCGAGCACGCCGACAACGCCGTCGACGTGCAGGAGTTCATGGTCATGCCCTTGGGCTTCGACTGCTTCCGCGACGCGATTCGCTGTGGTTGCGAGATCTTCCACAATCTGAAGAAGGTCCTGCAATCGAAGAAACTGGGCACCAACGTCGGCGACGAAGGCGGGTTTGCCCCCGACTTGGGCAGCAACGGCGAGGCCCTGGAACTGATCGCCGCGGCCGTCGAGAAGGCCGGCTACAGCCTGGGTGAGCAAGTCTTCATCGCCATGGACGTGGCCGCCACCGAATTCTACGACGACAAGAAGAAGCTCTATACCATCGACGGTAAGCAGATCGATGCCGGCGGGATGGTCGACCTGTTGGCCGGTTGGGCCGACAAGTATCCCATCTGCTCGATCGAAGACGGTTGTTCCGAGGACGATTGGGACGGTTGGAAGCTGATGACCGAGCGCATGGGCGACAAGATCCAACTGGTCGGCGACGACCTGTTTGTGACCAACACCAAGCGGCTGCAGCAGGGGATCGACCTGGGCGTGGCCAACAGCATCCTCATCAAGGTCAACCAGATCGGCACCCTGACCGAGACGATCGAGGCCATCGAGTTGGCCGGCCGCAACGGCTACTCGTCGGTGACCAGCCACCGCAGTGGCGAGACCGAAGACTCGACGATCGCCGATCTGGCCGTCGCCCTGTCCACCGGCCAGATCAAGACCGGCTCGGCCTCGCGCAGCGATCGCATGGCCAAGTACAATCAACTGCTGCGGATCGAGGAAATGCTCGGCTCCTCGGCCGAGTACGGCGGACCGCTGTTTCCGAAGAAGCTGGGCTAACCCCGGGTTCACATCATGTGGCTCTTTACGGAAAACCCCTGGCCGATCATCGGCGCCGCACTGGTCGTCGAGTTCGTGCTGGGGATTCTCCTCCTCACCACGCGCCGCGGCATGCTGCTTGGCTGGATGGCCGGCGTGGCGGTTGTCGTGGTGGCCGTGGTGATCGTCGAAGGATACGTCGAGACGGACGGCGAGCGGGTCCAGGCCGAGTTGGACGGCATCGAAGCTGCCCTGGAGGCCAACGACCTCCAGGCCGTGCTCGATCACATTCACCCCTCGGACACGCTGAAGTCGGCCAAGGCGATTCGCCGTTACGTGAAATGGGGGATGGGCGTCATCACCATCGACGAGGTGCATATTAGCGGCACGGAGATCAAGGTCGACATGGAGGCCGACCCGCCGACCGCCGTGGCCGAGTTCGACGGCTACGTCAAGGGCACGGGCGATGCGATCCCGTACCGCGTCTCGCCCTTGGCCCACTTCACCGTCGACTACCAACTCGTCGGCGACCGCTGGCTGATCGTCGACTACACCAGCAGCGACTCGCAACTGATGCCGAGGGGGAAGTAAGGGAAGTGGTAGACGTCTAATCCCCCAATCAGGCCCCCGTAATTGCCATGCCCGACAACATCGAGTTTCTGGAGCGGATCAAGCGGCTCACAATCGTCGCCATGTTTTCAGACGACACGCTGATGGAGCGTCTGGTTCTTAAAGGCGGAAATCTTCTCGATATTGTTTATAGGATCTCCACCCGGTCCTCCGTCGACGTCGACTTCTCGATCGACGGAGAATTTGATTCACTGGATGATTTCCAGATGCGCGTGAGCAGGTCGCTTCAGCGAACATTTCGGGAAGCAGGATTCGAGCCGTTCGACATTAACGTTCGCGCGGTTCCGGCGAAGCTATCGGAAGACCGAAAGGACTTCTGGGGCGGCTACAAGATCCATTTCAAGATCATCGAACATGCGCGGTTCGATGAGTTCAGACACGATCTCGATACGCTGAGACGCAATGCGTTGAGTGTCGGCAAGCGAGGTTCCACGAAGTTCACGATCGACGTCAGCAAGCATGAATACTGCGGTGACAAGGTGTCGCGACCGCTTGAGGGCTATACGATTTTCGGCCACTCACCCGAAATGCTCGTTTGCGAGAAGCTCCGAGCGATTTGTCAGCAGATGCCCGAATATGTGAAGTTCGTGGAGAGTCATCCGAGCGCCAGGGCACGGGACTTCCTGGATATTCATACGGTCGCCGAACACTTTTCGATCGATTTCGACGACGAAAAGTTTCAGACGATGGTTCGAGGCACGTTTGACGCCAAGCGAGTTCCGCTGCGCCTCATTGGAGAGATTCACGAATATCGCGACTACCATCGGGCGGACTTTTCCGGAGTTGCGGCAACCGTCAAGCCAGGTGTGAAACTCCAGGAGTTCGACTACTATTTCGAGTATGTACTCGACAAGTGCGATCACCTAAAAGCCCTTTGGAACGAATAGGCGCCACTCCTTGACGTAGTCCGTGTCCTTCATGTCATGGGCCAAGTAGAAGTCGAACGCGATATCGAATTGCCGAAGGAGACCGATTTGGGTTTCCGTGAACTTGCCCGCGCGTTGAAGGTAGAAGCCGATTGCCTGGTGGTATGGGTACGTGAAGTTGAGTTGCCGCAGATAGGAAACTAGCCGGTTCACCGAGAATTGATCACCCGCGGCAGTGAATGCCCGGGCGACTTCAAACACGCCTCCAGAGTAGATCGGGCGAACGGTAATGTCGATCAAGGTTCGCTCGATATTGGCAACCCGAAGTCTGGCTCCCTCCGTGGTCTCGATGGTGGTGACCCCGAGGGTCCCCGTGTTTTGACCGTTGAGTAGGCAAATGCGTTGCCCCCCGGAAGTCGTCACGTTGTTCGAGACGCGACACTTGCCTTTGAATGCCTTGTTGATGGATTCCTGCGCCAGCGTACCACCGCCACCGGTAGCCTGCTGCTCGAAGTTCAGGTAAACCGTCTTGGGGATCTGTTCGGTCAGTCCATGGAGTTGCAGCGCGGTGAAGTGGGTGAAATAGCCCTCAGGGCGTAGCGACTGGACAACTTCGAGCGGAGGAGCATCTCCCCATACGTATCGATTGGTTGGTCGATGCGGCAGATCGAATTTGTGCAGCCGCATCTGCGTGTTGTTTACGAGGTATTCGATAAACTTGTTGGTCGTCGTTGCCTGGGCGAGCCGCCAAAAGTCTCGATTGGCGGCCAAGATGCGGTCAATGTCCGACCGCGTGAACACGCGATGGTCACTCTTGCTCAGCGTGTCGACAATATCGCTCTTGGCAATACTCAGGCGGGATCGCGCGGCCATGGAAATACCCATCTTCTGGCGGCCAGATATGCCAGTAGTCAACACTTGGAGGTGTTTAAGTGGATAGGATGTATGTATACATCCTATCCACTCTAAGCAAAGAGTGACTCACACACTACCCTTCCTTGAAATCTGATAGCAGTGACAGGTAGTATATATACTACCTGTCACGGCGAGCCCTGTCAAGGTCTGGATTGCACTTGTTGTGGAATTAGTTAAATGTCGCAATAGATGTGATAACAACATGTTACGGCACTGCTCGAATCCACCGTGGACGTCGGAACTGGAGTATATATACTTCAGTTCCGACGTCCACGGGGGATCGTAACACGCTGAACAGATAATACTTACAAATCTCCTTTCGTAGAAGAGTTATCATTGTAAGTCGTAGTATATATACTACGACTTATATGGATAGAATGGCACAGACTGGATAAGAAGAGGGGGGATCCTGCCACCCACCCAGCGGAATCAGGGGTTCAATTTCTACTTCGCGTCGGACATTTCCCGGCAGTGGAAACCAGGTTCGCTCGATGTTGGCGACCCGTAGTTTGGCTCCCTCGCTGCGTCGAAGTTCCGTCTCGAAACTGCCACGGCTACGGACGAGTCAAAACGGTGCGTCCGGCCGGGCTAACACGATTGATGTCGACGGGGAACTTCTCGGCTCGCTCCAGCATCTAAGACGAATCCTCGGAAACACGTCTTCTCAGCCTCTCTTCTCGGAGATCACCGATGCGACGCGGACTTGTGGTTTTGGCCGGTTGTGGGCTTCTTCTTGCGATTCTCAGTACCGCCGTCACCGCGGCCCCTCCCGCGGCCAGGGACACGGAGGCGAGAAAGGCGGCGACTGAGTGGTTGGACGGGCTGGGAAAAGACGGCCTGGTGCTCGTGGAAAAGGCGGAAAAGGACGACGAGCCCGGGTTCGTCGGCCGAAACGTGATCGGCCGGAAGAGCACCATGTTCGTGCTCCATAAGCCGGGATGGTACATGTCGCTGGGGTTCAGCGATGTGATCGAACCCGATACGCCGCTGGCGACCGTGAGAGAACGGTTGAAATACGTTGCCCTGGACCGCTTGCCCACGCCGGGGCTCGATGTGCCGGGTTGGGAGATCCGCCCGCAAACGCCCGTGTCATCTTTCAAGGACGGTGTCGAAATCGTCGGCTACGCGGAGGGCCGGATCCAACTGCGCGTGAAGACGAAGTTTTTCGCCCTTTACGGGCGGAACCCCAGCGTGCTGGTCCCGGCCGACGCCCCCATGCCTCCGGGCACGTATTTTCAGATCCGCAAGGGTTTTCCCCTCGACTTGACCATCGAGGCGCCCTTTGCCATGGGGAGATGATTCGGTCGTAGGGGGGCTTGCCCGATACCCTCGCTGCGCTAGGATTCTCCCTGGCATGTCAACGGCGTGACCATCGAGCGATGACGACCGCGGGGGTGACCTTGGGGCCGGTCTCCTTGCTCGGGTTTTGATGATTCAAAACACCCATGGCAACCCGGTCGGTCGTGTTTCCCGGAAGCCCGGAAGAACCAAAAAATGGGGGAGCATTGATGGCGGCGAGACTTTCCATATTTGCCTACGGGCTGGTGGCCTACTCGGCGGCCATGGGGGCACTGCTCTACGCCGTCGGGTTCGTCGGCAATGTCGTGGTACCCAAGTCGATCGACTCCGGCGAGGTGGGGTCCGTCGGTACGGCAGTGCTGATCAACGTGTTGATCCTGGCCGTGTTTGCCGTCCAGCATACGATCATGGCGCGCCCCGGTTTCAAGGCCCGATGGACCAAGATCGTGCCCGTCGAGATCGAACGCAGCACCTTCGTGCTCACAGCCAGCGCGATTTTGATCTTGCTCTTCTGGCAATGGCGGCCGATTCCCGCGGTCGTGTGGCGGTTCGAGCCGGAGTGGGCTCGGGCGATTGTCCACGGGGTGTCTTTCTTCGGGTGGTTCGTCGTCTTCTACAGCAGTTTTCTGATCGACCATTTCGATCTGTTCGGTCTGCGCCAGGTTGTCCTGCGGTTGCGTGGCAAGGAATACACCCACCCGGTGTTCAGGACGGTCGGAGCGTATCACCTGGTTCGGCATCCGCTGATGTTGGGGCTGCTGATCGCGTTTTGGTTTGCCCCGACGATGACCTACGGCCATCTGTTGTTCGCCGCGGTGACGACGGGCTACATCCTGATCGGTATCCAGTTGGAAGAGCGTGATTTGCGGGCAGCGTTGGGCGAGGAATACGCACACTATCGCAGCACGACGCCCATGTTGCTGCCCGTCCAATGGAAGCGATATCCCGGGCGTGAGCACGTCTCCCGGCCGACTTGATGGGGAAAAGGGGGCAGGGGCACCTTACTCGAGATACCCTTTGAGCTTCGCCAGAGGCTTACGTTCCAGCGGGTGCAAGTGCCGCGGATCGAGGCCCCCGCGCTGGTTCTTGGCATCGAAAAGCGCCTTGGCGGCTTCTTTTCTCTTGTTCAGCGCGGCCAGTGCCTGCGCGCGGTGAAAGTACCGGTTGGCTTTGGGTTGGTCGGCCAACACGAGATCGAGATCCTCCAGTGCCTCTCGCGCGAGACCTCGAGCCAGATAGACGGTGGCCCGGGTGTCCAACAGCGTCGCGCTCGGGCCGGCGGTGGCGAGGGCTTCGTCGATGAACTTCCGCGCTTCGTCGAGGTGTTTTCCTTGGAGGGCCAGCAGGACGGCGAGATCGTTCTTCGCCGCGAAGTTATTCTTGTCCTTTTCGAGAATCCCTCGATAAAGCGATTCGACCTCGTCGTACCGTTCCTGGCGGGTGAGAAGTTGTCCGTGGACGAGCAGGAGAAAGAGCCCCCGATCGTACTTCTCGATGGCGGCCCGCAGAAGAGTCTCCACCCGCGCAAGCCGCGGATCGGTGCCCGGTAGACCGTCGGTCATGCTTGTGAGGAATGCCCCCAGCGTGTTGGGATTGCCCGTCTCCCAGGTTTCCTCGGCCAACTCAAGTGCCTCGTCGAATTCTTGCCGCGCGGCGAGGAATCGGGCAAGTTGCAGCCGTTCGTCGGGTTGCTGCTCGACGTACCGCCGAAACATCGCTTCGGCCCGAGCGATGAGTTCCGAATCGACGTTCGCGGGATTGGTGGCGGTGGGACGTTGGGCCAACTGCTCCAGCGTCGAAGCCACCGCGAGTTGCCGGGCGGCGGGATCGGCCGGAAGGGCCTCCGGATCGTCGGCGTATTTCTCCAGCGCTTTCACGGCCTCGGCCTTACGCCCGCCGATCAACAGTGCCCGAGCACGAAGCTTCGTGGTACCGAAGTTGTGCGGGGCGAGCTTCTCCAGCCGCGCCAGCCACAGGCGGACGTCGGTGGTGTCCTCCCGGTCCAGCATGGCCGTCACGTAGGCCGCGATACACTCCGGCCGGTCGGGGTACTTTGGGAGGATGGTCAGGATATACAGATCCCGTGCTTTCGCCCATTCATGGTCTCTGATGAAGCATTGGGCCAGGGCCAGATATTCCGGCAACTTGGCGAGATGCCCTTGCTCCTGAAGTGTTTCGAGCATTCGGCGGGCTTCCCGTCGTTGCGGCAGACCGGGGTGGGCGGCCAGCGTCAACGCCTTCGTCCGCCGGTCGGGGACCGACTGGTCATCGACGGCAAGGTTCTTATCGAGCAAACGGATGGCTTCTTCCAGGTCGACGAAACGGCGACTCGTCGGCAGGACCCCGGCCAGCAAGCGCCGCGCCTCGACGACGGCCGCTTCCTCGGCCGGGACGGTCCCTTGCGCGATTTTCCGCAACTGGACCGCGGCCAGATCGAAATGACGGATCCGAAGATATTCCGTGGCGATGGCCAGGATCATCCTCGGATCGTCGGGCGACTTTTCCAGGGCCTCCTTGTAATGCTTGACGGCGTCATCGATCTCTCCGATCACCACGTAACATCTGGCCAGGGCCAATTCGGCGATCTTTTCACCGGCCATTTTATCGACAATCTTCTTGGCTTCTTCTTTCCTATCCGAGCGGGCGAGAAAGACGACGAGCGCGATCCTGGGGCTCGGGTCCGCTTTGTCAAGTTCGACGGCCTGTCGTAGTGCTTCCTCGGCTTCTTCGAGAAGTTGGTCCGCGTCTCCCTCCATGAGGCCTTCCTTGACGCGTCCCGCGGTCCGCTCAAGGACTTGGGCAAGGAAGATGTGGTCGCCGAATCGCTCGGAACCGGCGGCCATCTTGCGGGCCGACTCCAGCGCGCCGGCGAAATCATCCTGCTGCAACTGAAGTTCCGACGCTTGACGGCCGAGGATGCCGGTCAACGGCGCCCGCGCATCTTTCAGCAGACCGATCATTTTGTCTGCTTCCTCCTCCCACCCTTCCGGTTTTTTCTGAAACAGAAGATCGACGGCACGTCGTAGAGCCGGCACGCTGCGATGGCCCAGATCGATCGCCTCCCGCAGATGCTCCAGGGCCGACTCCGTGTCGCCCTGATCGGCGTCGATTTGCGCCAGCAGCAAGGGGATTTTTGACCAGGAGGGGCGCAGCTTCTTGGCCTGGACCAAGTGCTCTCGTGCCCTGGCAACCAGCGTGCGACCGCCGTCTTCGGAATCCCGAGCCGACAGCAAATCGCGCATCGCCATGGCGTGGAGCCATACGGGGCCCTTGCCGTCGATCTCCGCGATCTTGTCGAGAATGGCGTCCAGCGCGGCGGTGTCCAGAGGAGAATCCGGCGTCGCGCCCAGTTCCAAACGGGCGCGGCGTTCCACGTCGAAGGCCAGCGTGAGCACTTCCAAGTTGTTCGGTTCGAGTTTCGCCAGTCGCTGGCACAGGTCCCGGGCGTGCTGGTAGTCGCCAGCTGCCATGGCGCCCCGAACCAACCCGTTCCACAGCGCGAAGCGTTGCGAATCAGTATATTCCACGGGCAGTTCGGCGAACGGACGTAACCGGGCGCCGACCTCTTCGCCCCCGCGGCGCAGCAACAAGTCGGCTTCGGCCAGGCGCAGCGGTACGATATCGCCCAATTGCGCCCGAGCATTCTCCAACAGGGCGTCGGCCCGATCCGGCTGCTTCCGGCTCGCGGCCAAACCGATGAGGTTCAGCCAAAGGTCTGGCTCGTCGGGCTTCTCGTCTCTGCTCTCGGTGAGCAGTTGCTCGGCCTCGTCGACGAGCCCGCGAGCTAGGAGAGTGAGCGATCGAATCTTAGTAACCTCGACCGCCCCGGGCATTTCCTTGGCCGCTTGATCGAGCAGAGAGTTGACCTCGGACCAATCGCGTTTATTCGGGGGAGTCCGCATGTTGTCGTACAGAAGCAGTTCGGCAAGTCGAGCCCGATCCTTCGGTTCTGCCTCGCCGGATGCGGCAAGGCCGCGTTGTTCTCGGATGGCTTCGTCGAGTTTGCCGGTTTTCAGCAGTTCGCCGATCCACCTCCGGCGCACCGGAATGGACAACGGGTCGGCTTCTCTGGCCCTGGTGACCGCGGCCGATTCGAGGTCGGGATTTCCCAGCCGGGCGTAACATTGGGCCAACTGCAAGTTGGCGTCTCGCAGTAGATCTTTGCGGGCGTGCAGCCCGGGGCGTGCCCGCTTCAGCGCACGGCTGGCCGCCAGCCATTGCCCTTGCCCATACTCGATCTGCGCTTCAAAATAGTCGGCCAGATTCTCGGGGTTGCCAAGCTCTTTCAGCTTCTTGATGGGCGCGGCGGCCCGGTCCGGGTGTCCGTCGGACAGTTCGATTTGTGCGAGGACCAGATGCAAGTCGACTTCCAGTTCGATTCTTGTGCGGAACAGGTAGAAGTTGACTGCTTCAGGTGCGTGCTCGATTCCATGCTGGGCGTGCTTTCGAGCCGTTTCGTACTGTTTGCTGGACAGATCGCACCGAGCGGCCAGCCAACGTGCTTCGGGGGCGTCGGGCGCCAAGCGGACCGCTTCGGTTGCTTCGGCCACCGCGTCGGTCAGCCGTTCGTGGTCCCTCAGAAACACCCCCCGGCGCAAGTGCGCCTCGATAGACCGCGGCATGGCTGCCACCATCTTTTCCAGCCATTGGTCGGCATCCTTGGGAAGATCGAGATGCGTTTCCAACACGTTGGCGAGCAGGACATAGGGCTCAAATTGCTTCGGCGGATGTTTGATCGCCTTTTCAAGCGTCCGGCGAGCTTCCTCGTAATCTTCCTTTTCTTCCCCGTTGTCCACCTGACATCGCCCCTGCCAATAGAGCAGTTGGCCGTCGTCGGGCGACGTCTTGAGAAGATCGGTCAGGTGCCTTTCCGCGTCAGAAAATCGACGGTTATCGAGAAACGCCTTGACGAGCGTCCGCTGCACCAGTCGGCCGTCGTCGGGCGACGTCTTGAGAAGATACTCGGTCAAGTAATCTTCCGCATCGGAAAATCGACCTCTACGGATAAGTATCTCGACCAGCGTCCGCCGAACCTCGGTGTTGTCCGGTATCTTCCAGCCTTTGAGGTCCTCCGAATCCGGAGGGTCGACCGGATCCTCCGGCCGGTTGTTATGAACGTGCTCCAAGGTAACAATCGCCTGTCCGTATCGTCCGAGCTTGGCCTGAAGCAGCCCCAGTTCCGCTCGGGCATCCATATCCTCCGGCTCCAGTTGCAGATACCGGTTGTAGAAGCCGATCGCTTTGCCCGAATCTTCGCTCTGCTGGGCCAGCCGAGTTCTGTTGAGAAAGCTCTCCGCGTGTCTGGGCATCTGCATACGGTGTACGACATACACGATGCCCGCGGCACTGGCGAGCCCCGCCACCAGGGCGATCAGCCAAGGAGTGTTTACCGTTCGCATATCGACCACCTCGGGGTAGCATCAGGACGTCAGGGACGGGGGTATCCGGGGCGTTGGGCGTACTCCGTCCAATCGATGATATTCCACTCACATGGGGGGCAGACTTTCGCTGGTGGCCGCTTGGCTAACCCGGATTATTCATGGGTTTGTAGCTACGTTCGCCAGAACGTGGGACGTGTCCGAGGATTACGCCCACGTTCTGGCGAACGTAGCTACCACAGTGTGTCACGCAATTCGCAGGGCTATGAATAATCTCGGCTAAGCGACCTCGCGGACTCCCCAAGAGCGGGGTGTTCCGTGATGCTGGCTGTCTGATTTCCCCTGAATTATAGCACGGTCGGGGGCAACCGGTACCCTCGCATAACACGGGCTTTGCCCCGGCGAGCGCTGCCCCGCCTGGTCAACCTGCGTTGACAAGGCCTGGCGTATCAGCAAGACTGTGCCTTTCTCGCAACCCGCCGTTTTCCTCATCGTGTTCATCCCGCCGAGGTTTGGTCCGTGCAGCCTTCCGCCACCTCGGCACTTTCCCGTCGGACGGCCTTATGCACGGGCGTGATGGGCTTTCTGGCCCCCTTTATCCTGTGGGGGGGGTGGTGTGCGCTGCAAGACATGCACGACGACGTCGTCCAGTGGACGGCCGACGATCTGGCGGCGCGACAAGACTACGATTGGTTTGGCCGGCATTTCGGCGTCCAGGACACGCTGGTCGTCTCCTGGCCCGGTTGCACGCTCGATGATCCGCGACTGGAGCGGTTTGCCCGCTGCCTGGAGGCCCACCGGCCCGGGCAGAACGACCCGGCTGGGCAAAGCGGCTCGACCACGGCCCCCCTGTTCCGCCGCGTGATTTCCGGCCGCGAGATCTTCGACCAACTGGCCGACCCCGAGAGGAGGCTTCCGCGAGACGAGGTGTATCGCCGTATGCGAGGCACGTTTCTCGGGCCCGGCGAGAAACCGACCACCTGCGCGCTGGTGCTGCTGGAGCCCGAGGCGACACGCCGGGGTGCCGAGGTGCTGCGGGCGGTGACCACCACCGCGCGTGACGAGTGCGGGATCGATCCCGAGCAGTTGCACGTGGCGGGGAAAATCGTGGAGACCACGGCCATCGATTCGGCCAGCCTGCGGACACTGTACTGGCTGTCGATCCCTTCGTCGCTGGTTGTCGTCTTGATCGCCTGGCCGTGTCTGCGAAGTCTTCGCCTGACACTCATCGTCTGGGCGGCGGCCGTCTTCTGCCAGTGTTTTAGTCTGGCGGCGATCCACTACACCGGCGGCGAGATGAACGGCATGCTGGGCGTGATGCCGATCCTGATCCTCGTCATTTTTATTTCCGGCGCCGTCCATTTAATCAACTACTACTACGATGCGATCCCTGAAGTCGGGTCGGCCCGGGCGCCCGCCTGGGCGTTTGCGGTGGGGTGGTTTCCCTGTTGCCTCGCCGTCGGTACGACGCTCATCGGCGTGGCTTCCCTCCTGCTGAGCAATATCCAACCGGTGCGCGTTTTCGGTGCGTACACCTCGCTGGGAATTCTCGTCGCCCTGGGGGTTCTGTTGACGGTTGTTCCGGGGGCGATGGCCTGGAGCCGAATGCGTCGCAACGGCGAGCCGCAACTTGGTGACGGCGCACAATCGGTCGACCATCCCGAATCTCTCCCGGCACCGTTGGATGCGTACTTCTGGGACCGTTTCGCGGGCTTTGTTCTGGGCCGAAGAAGAGCGGTCCTGTTGCTCTGCGGCATCGTCATGGCGGCCGGTCTAGGGGGGGTGAAGCAGATCCGCGGGTCGATGTTGCTGACCGACTTCTTCCCCCGGGAGAGTCGCGTGGTCCGCGACCACAAGTGGTTGGAGGAGAACGTCGCTTTGCTCTTGCCGGCGGAGGTGGTCCTCCGCGTGGACGACCGTTGCCCGCTTTCGATGTACGAGCGACTGGAGCTGGTGGCCGACGTCGAGCGGTCGCTGCGCGGAGCGAAGTCGCCGATCGTGACGACTTCGGCGGCCACGTTTGCCCCGCCGCTGCAACATTCACACTCGCTTCAGGGCGCGATCGCCCGATTCAACATGAATCGCGGCCTGGAGGAAAACCGCGAGGAGTTTTTGGAGACCGGCTACTTGGCCGAGGCATCCGGCGAAGAATTGTGGCGCGTCGGCGCGCGGTTGGAGACACTCGGCGGCCGTCGCTACGAGGACCTTTTCGGCGAGGTGGAAACGGCCGTCGATCGCGTGCTGTCCGCTCCCCGGTGGCGCCAAGTCGACGGCATTTCGGTGACCTATGCCGGTATGTTACCCCTGGTCGCCGAGTCGCATCCCGAGTTGATGGCCGGTCTGACACGTAGCTTCGTTGCCTCGCTGCTGGTGATTGCGCTGGTGCTGGTCGCCGGATTGCGGAGTTGGCGGTTGGGGCTTCTGTCGGTCTTGCCCAACGTGTTTCCCACGCTGATCGTCTTTGGCGCGATGGGATGGATGGGAATGACCGTCGACGTGGGAACGCTGATGACGGCCAGCGTGGGGTTGGGGATTGCGGTGGACGACACGGTCCATTTTCTCACCTGGTTCGTTCGCGGGATGCGCGCCGGATTTTCCCATTCGGCGGCCATTCGGCTGGCGTACCAGCGCTGCGGGATGGCCATGTTCCGCACCACGGCGATCTGCGGGGCGGGATTGGCCGTCTACGGCCTGAGCCCCTTCGGTCCGGCCGCACGATTCGGCTGGATCGTCTGCGTCTTGTTGGCGGCCGCGCTGGTGGGCGATCTTCTCTTTCTCCCCGCCCTACTCGGGAGCCGGCTAGGGCGGCTCCTCTTTCCTCGGCAGGACGGGCAAAAGAGCTTGCCGGCTGCGATGATCTCCGGCGATTCGCTTTCCGCCAGCGGAAACGGAACGCCCACGGTCGAGATTCGACCGGCGCGCCGGCACGAGCAGGTCGAGTGATTCTCGCCCTCCGGGTGCCACGCCGCATCCCTTGATCCGCGGAAGACTACCGCGATGCCTTCTTGCCGGAAAACTTGCTCGGCGGTTGTGCCGGAGGCTCGACTCCCAGCAGCGGAGCCAGATCGAGCGCCACAGTCGGCAGCGCCGAGGAGGGGCACTTGCCGAACGCCAGATGGAGACGCAGCGCGGACGGCTCGAAGATCATCGTGTGCAAGGTAAGCCGGCCCTGGTTGACTTCGTGCAGCTTGGCGGCAACGTCGGCCACGCCGAGCGGCGGCATCTCGCGGGCGGCAATCAGCTTCTCGTAGCGACGGCAGGACCGATTCACCGCCAGGGTATCGCTGCGGAAATGATTCGTGCAGGCGGTGATCCCCTCGACGCCGCGGCGCAGAACGACGCTCTCCGGAGTCATCTCCAAGACGGCCCCGCCCCGGCGGTCGCACAGGGCCAGGTTCAACTTCGTCGTACGTCGCACCGAGCGGAGCAATTTGGCCGCTTCTTCAACGGTCGAACATTCTTCGAGAATGCGGCGGAAGCAGAGCGTGTAGGGCACACCCCCCCGGTCGAACATCGGCGAGTCGTCGCGCGATCGGTATACTTCATGCACGGCCACGGCCAGCCCGGCGTCGTTGATGCCCGACAGACAGCCGACCAACCCGGGAAAACCGATCGACGCGAAGGCCCGTTTGCCGTCGGGACGTACGACCTTGACCAGCGTGAGTTTGTGGATCACGCCGAGCGAGTGGAAGTCGAGATTCCGCCCGAACAGCGGTCCGCCGGTGGCACTTTGCCCCGGATCGACCATCAGCGACGAGCACCCGAGCCCGCCGCGATAGATGTCGACCAGTGTGTTGGCCGCAACCATCATCTGGCGGTCGACACCCACGGCGTCGGCCATTGCTTCCAGTTCGCGGCGATGGTCGGCGGGAAACTGTTTCAACAATTCACCCGCCCGCTCCTGAAGCCGGGGCCAACGGTCACCTGCGCCCATCACCATCAGAAGCGCTCGGGGATAGGCTGTCAACTGCTGGGCGACCTTGCCGCAAAGCGCGGCCTCCTGGCGTCCGATTTCCTCGGGCGTACCCTGGAGCACCAGCACGGGCAGTCCGCCGATGTGCCGCAATTGCCCCTTGCCGTGCGTGGCCTGGGGATAAGGCCGTTCTTCGGCGGCCCAACACGGCCGGCACACGCAAGCCAACGCAAGAAGGACAGCCGCCGCGGTCAATCGCCGAGGGGTGGACATGCGTGGTCTCCTGGCAGGTCGGGCAACCGCCGCCCCCCGGCAAAACCGGGGGCGACGGGCGATATGCCGCTTAGATGAACTGCGTCACGCCGGGCACGGCGACGGGGTAGTTTCCGTCGGCGTCGGGCATCGTCGGCGGCTCGGCGTCCCAGGCGTAGCTGGTCGGCGCCAGTGCTTCTTGCGAGTTCAAGGCGTCTTCCCACTTGATCACCTTGCCCGTGTAGTTGACCATCCGGCCGAGAATGGCCAACATCGTGCTGACCGACATGTAGTGGCCGTTGTTGATCGGGTTGCCGGCACGGATCGAGGCGAAAAGCGCTTCGTGCTCGGCCACGTACATGTTGCACCCCTCGCCCCGGTATCTCCACTCCTCGGGACCGTTGATCTGATACCTGGGCAATACGCTGGCGACTCCCTTGGTGCCGATCATGTGGTCGGCCGTGTTGTTCCAGCAGCCGCTCTGCTGGCGGCAATAGGCATGGACCCGGGTGCCGTTGGCGTACTCGTACACCACGGCGTGATGGTCGAAGATATTGCCCGGCTTTTCCGTCTGACGTCCGCCCAATCCCCAGGCCTGTACCGGGGGCTCGTCGCCCATCATCCAGGAGGCCTTGTCGAGGCTGTGGACGTGTTGCTCGACATTATGATCGCCGGAGAGCCAAGTGAAGAAGTACCAGCTTCGCATCTGGAACTCCATCTCGGACCAACCCTCCTGGCGCGGAGCGAACCGGCCGGTGAAGCCCGTGTTGTAGGTCTCTTGAATGGAAACCACGTCGCCGATCGCGCCGTCGAGCAGCCGCTGCATGGTCTCGCGCACCGCCGTGTGATAACGCCAGCACAGTCCGGAGACGATACTCAGTTTCTTCTCCTTGGCCGCTTCGCAGGTGGCCATGACGGAACGAACGCCGGGCCCGTCGACGGCGACCGGCTTCTCGCAGAAGACGTGCTTGCCGGCGTCGACACAGGCCTTGAGTTGTTGGGGGCGGAAATGGGGCGGCGTGGCAAGGATCACCACGTCGACGTCGCTGTCGATTACCTTCTGGAAGGCGTCGAACCCGGCGAAGCAGTGATCGTCGTCCACCGCGACCCGCTCGCCGAACGCCTTGGTGAGGTTTGCCCGGCTGGCTTGCAGCTTGTCGGGAAAGGCGTCGGCCATGGCCACCAGCTTGGTGTTTGCGTCGGCTGTCATGGCGTTGTTCGCGGCGCCGCTGCCGCGTCCGCCGCAGCCGATCAGCCCGATCTTCAGCGTGTCGTCCTCGGCCGCGTGGGCGGCCCGCTGGATCGCCAAACCACCAGCCAGCGTGGCACCGGCCGCAAGGGTCGAGGTTTTCAGGAAACTGCGGCGCGAGGTGCCTCGCGGGGTATCGGGTTTCGGCATGGGGTTGGCTCCTTGAATCCAGTGGCAGGGAATCGGATGACGCAAGGACACGCCGGGGTTACAGCCCGCCGTTCTCGCATCGGGAATGTGTGGTAACAAGAGATTTATGATAGCCAACGCCACGAGCCGGAGCAAGCCGAGCGGACTGGGGGGATACTTGCCCCTAATAGTCTATTAGGAAGGGGACTGGGCAAGGGCGGGCAAGCCGCCCATGGCACCCGAGGCGGCAAACGTCCCCCTTCTTCAACGGATAGCCAGAGGAGGCGGCCCCCAGTCTTGGGGGCCGCCAACGACTGTCCCTCGTGCCCCATCTCTGCTACAATACGGGCATAGGGCGATGGGGTATCTTTGGGAGAGGAACCAAACCATGCGACGACGCAACGGGTTTACGTTGGTTGAGTTGCTGGTGGTGATCGCCATCATCGGGATCCTGATCGGGCTGCTGCTTCCGGCGGTTCAGTCGGTGCGCGAGGCGGCGCGGCGGATCCAGTGTAGCAACCACCTCAAGCAGATCGGCCTGGCTTTCCTTAATCATGAGGAGGCTCATGGCACTTTCCCCACCGGCGGCTGGGGTTGGGGATGGATTGGCGACGCCGATCGCGGCTACAACTATCGCCAGCCGGGCGGCTGGGTTTACAACATCTTGCCCTACGTCGAGCAGCAAGCCCTGCACGATCTGGGCTTGGGTAAATCGCAGTCGGAGAAGAACGTTGAGCATGGCCAACGGGCAACCATGCCCGTGGCGACGTTCAATTGCCCCTCGCGCCGCCGCTCCGTGGCCTATCCCTATCGCCACTACAACGAAGGGGGCACCGGCGGTCCGCCGGCGAATTACGCCGAGCCGGACACGGTCGCTCGATCCGACTACGCCGCCAACGGAGGCGACACGAACACGCATCCCGGGGCTCTCGGAATCTGGCCGAGCCACTGCGGTAACCGCGACTGTGGCCCCACGGCCGGTAGTTTTCCCAGCGATGCCGAGTTGACCCAAAAGAGTCAGCAGGCAGTCGCCACGGGAGCATCGGGAATCGTCCACGCGCTGAGCGGTGTTACCATGGGTGAGGTCAAGGACGGCACAACCAACACGTACTTGGGCGGGGAGAAATACCTTAATCCCGACTCCTACAGCAACGGCCGGGATCTGGCCGACAACGAGAACATGTACGTCGGCGATAACGGCGATATTTCCCGCTGGACGGGATACGGCAATCAGCCGCTTGCGCCGAAGCAAGACCAGGCAGGCTACGCTTCGACGGGTCGATTCGGATCGGCGCACGCCAACGGTTTCAATATGGTGCTCTGTGACGGATCGGTCCGTTCGATCAGTTTCAGTATCGATGCCAACGTGCATCGCTGGTTGGGAAACCGCCAGGACCGCCAAGTAATCGACGCCAGCAAGTTCTAAGACGAGGGAGACTCGATGATGTTCCACCGCGTGCGCTTCTGGATGTTCGGACTGGCCGCTTTGGCAACTTTGGCCCTGGTTGGCGACGCGGGTGCCGCGGAGAAGACCAAGGTCTTGCTCCTGGGAGGCCGCGGCCACGACTGGCGAGGTTTTCACGCCGTGATCGCCCCGGTGCTGGAAAAGACGGGCGACTTCGAAGTGACGCTCAGCGAGAAGCTCGACGATCTGAAACCGGAGAGCATCAACAAGTTCGACGTCGTCCTCTTCTACGGCTCGGGCGGAAACTTCACCGACGAAGCCCAGGAGAAGGGCCTCGGCGATTTTGTCACCGGCGGCGGCGGTTTGGCCGGCGTCCATGCGACCGACGCATTCAAGAAGTCGGACCTCTACTGGCGGCTGCTGGGCGGCCGGTTCAGTGGACACGGCGGCGGCACGTTTGCCATGCGGATCGAAGACAAGAAGCATCCGATCACCGCGCCGATGGACGATTTCGAGATCCAAGACGAAACCTACCGCAACAACTACCACCCGGATTTCAAGCTGCACAGCCTGGGCCACATGGACCGCGGGCAGGAACAGCAATCCATGATCTGGGTGCAAGAGTCCGGCAAAGGCCGCATCTTCAACACGACGCTCGGCCACGGGAAAGCGGCGTTTGACAACCCGGCCTTTCAGCGGCTCGTGGTCCGTGGTCTCTACTGGGCCGCCGGCCGCGAAGTGAAGGACCCGGCGAGTTAACGCAACTGCTCGTTTAACGCCCAGCCGAAGGCGCCGGCATTTAGCCTATGGCCGGCGCCTTCGGCTGGGCGTTAAACGAGTTACTTTCGTCCGGGATCCATTTACTTCTCACCCCGCTCCTCAATCGCGTAAACCACCACCCGCGGCTGGTTGCGGAAATCGAGCGTCTGGCGAAGCCGCTCCATCACCTCGGCCGGTTCGCCTTCGAGCTGTCCGGCGAAGGTGACGAAATGGCAGGCCGCCGGCGATTGCTCGATGCCCACGCCGCCGGCACCGTCTCCCGGGGCCACCAGATGCCGGGCGGCCACTTCCGGCGTGATCAGACCCAGGGCCAGCTTCCGGTCGTTGAACTTCATACCCCAGCGGACATCCGATGCCTTGACCTGCGCCGGCACGCCGTCGGCCTGTTTTCCAACGGGACCGATCGCGCCGTTGGAAAACTGGTACGTTCCCGGCGAAGGACCGTCGGCGGCGAAGTTGCGGGGATTGTCGAAGTCCCAGTAATGCCCGACCGGTTCGTTTATGACCACTTCCATCCACGACGCTCCGGCAAACAGGCCGATCGTCTTGACCAGACCGGCCGGATCGCTGCATGTGTACTGCACCAGCGCCGGTCCGCGGGCCGTGCATCGCAGCCTGTGTGGCGTGCCGCGATGCCCGTGGGCCATGTCGGAGAAGCCCGACCAACCGGTCTCGCCCGGCATCGTCACGTCGAGGTTTTCCAGCGCCTTGACTTCCCAACGATAGACGTGTCCTCCTTCGGGTCCCAACGTCAAGCGAACCTTGTCGTTCTCCAGTCGTTTCACTGCCCCGTCGGCGTCGGCCGTTGTCACGGCACCGGGCAACGGAGCCGGCGGCTTCGGCAGACCGAGGTAAACGACAACCGTGGCGGTCCGATCCTTGGGTATCTGGCCGGGAACAACCAGCGTCAGCCGTTGTTGCTGCGACGTGGTCGGTTCGGCGGAAACGATCGCATCGAGCTGCGCCGGGATCTCTTGCTCGGCGGAGTCGCCGATGCGGCAAAACGCCCGAAGCGGTTGCGATGCCAATTCCTCCGGCAGCGCCATGTCGACGCGCACCGGCAGATCGAACCGATCGACCGAACCGGCCTCGACCACCAGGGCCAGGCGATGACCGGCTTTCGGCTCGGCCCAAGGCGAGTCGGACTCAAATGGGGCGTCGATCATCTGGTGCGGCCGCGTGCGGCGCGAGAACATCTCCGGCATGGCCAGCCCGAGCGATTCCGGCGAAAGTAGCGGCTTGCCCGCCTCGGCCAGAAGCCGGGCTTTCTTGAGCTTCTCAAGCAACAAGTCGTGCCGGCGGTTCGTGTCGGCGTACCGCTGCATGGTCCGGTCGAGCAAGTAGGGCTTGCTTTCGGCCAACCAGAGCGCGGAAAACTGTTCCCCCAGTTCGGCGTGGGCCTGCCGATTGTGCTGCACCAGCGCGACCGTTTCGGCCACCAGCGGCAACGCCTCGTCGGGCGGAGACCCCCAGGCCTCGGCGTAAATCTCTCCCGCTTCCAGCCGATCGAGCATCCGCTGGCCGATCAGTTCCATCCGCCGGGCTCCGAAGAGAAAGTAGTCGAGCAACTTGACATTGGCCGTGGCTTCCGCCTTGCACGCTTCGAGGTGCTCGATGGCCGGGCGGACCAGATCGAGCAACTGCGAGGCCGTCTTCCGCACGCTGGCCGGCGCGGCGCGCAACTGCCAGTCGTCTTGCCAAAACCGCCGATTGTTCATCCCGCTCATCCCCGGCAGGCGGTGCGTCTCGGCCAGCAGTTCGATCGCCTGGCCGAAGTGATCGCCCCCTTCGCCGAACAGCACCGCGCCGATACGCCGGTTGAAATCCTCGGGCGTCGTGTTCGATCCGGTCCAGGCACACTCGGCGCCCCAGGCGTATCCGTGCCATTTGTAACCCTGCAGCGCCTCGCCGTCGTCCTCCCAGGCCGTGTTGAGCATACCCAGGGCCCCGTGCTCGACCCCGTCGCGAACGAAATGGTGGATATTCGTCGTGGTTACGCCAAAGTCGGGCAGAATGCGGCTCCAGTTGCTAATGCCGGGGCAGACGAAAAACTCGTACCCCGAGCGGGCAAACGGCACGATCTGATCGTCGAAACTCTCCTTCGCCCCGTAACCCCAGGTGAGCATGATCGTGTCTTTGGGGATCTTCTCCAGATGGTCGGGATGCTGGAGGATGATATCGCCCCACATCATCATCCGCTTGTCGTATTTTTCCTTGAGTATCTTATGTACTCGGGCGACATGCTGCACGTAGACGGCGCCGGTGCCGAGCTTCTCGGCCAGCGGCTTCGAGGGGCCGTTGCCCAGCCCCCACGTCTCGTCGCAACAGACGTTGAACCAGGGAAACGGCAGCAGCGGGCATACCTCCGAGTAGAGGTCGTTGAGCAACTCGTAGGTCTTCTCGTTGGCCGGCGTGAGCAGGTAGGACGTCTCGCGCAGATCGGCGTACTCCGGGTGGGAGAGAATGTGCGAGAAATGGCCGAACGACTGCTGGTTGCCCAACACGTCGGTGTGGTACTCCTTGGCATACTCGACCAGCGCCCGCAGGTCGTCCGGTTCGAGCGATCCGTTTTCAGGCCCGATGACCGGGTGTTTCTTGAAGGCGAACTGATATTCCATGTAATAGGTGAACAGGTTCATCTTCAACGCCGAGCCCAACTCGACGTGTTGCTTCAGCGTCGCCAGCGTGGAACTCGGCCCGCGGGTCATGTCGTCCTGAAAACAACGCCAGCGGAGCGACGGCCAGTCGGAGACCGTCAGGCACGGCAAGGCATTGTCGCGGCGGTTGGCGCGGATCAACTGGCAGATCGTTTGCACGCCGTAGAAAAGCCCCGGCCAATCGGCGGCGCCGCAGGTTATGCCGCCGGGAGCGATGCGAAGTGTGTAATCTTCACTCGTCGGCTCGCTTCGCAACTTGGGCAAGGGCATCGAGCCGGCGGTACCCGAGAAGAGCGAAAACCGCGGATCGGCCGAATCGGTTTGTCGTACTTGGGGGACCGGCAGCTTGGCGCGGCGAAATTCGTCGGCGATTGCCCGGGCCGTCACCCCGGCCGCCTGCTTTGGCACCTCCAGGATCAAGGGGCGATCCAATGAAAACGTGCCGTCCAGCAACTCGATCTGTTTGGGCATCGGCACCAGGCGCAAGTTGGATACTCCCTCGCCCCGCGCCGGACCGAGGACACCAACGATCAACAGACTGCCGAAAACAACCGAACGGGTACACATGATGATTGTCCTTCCGTGCAAGACACGAGCGCCGATCAGGCGCCGCCGAGGTACTTTTCCAGTAACGTTGCCACGGGCACGCACGTCTTGGCGTGGCGCTGTCCGCCGTCGGCCGTGGGGTTCAGGGCCACGGCAGTCACGGCCTCGGAGAGACTTCGCAGCAGATCGGTCAGTTGGTCTGGGGCGTCCAGCGCATGCAACGAGGCGTTGATTCCGGCACCGCTGCGATACTTCTCGGCCAGATCACGATCGGTAAACAGGGCGATGGCCACCATCTGCTCGTCGCCGCCTTCGATCGAGGCGTATCCCTGGTCCTGGTCGAGGACGTAGACCGGGTAGGAAAAAGGGGACAGGTCCAATTTGCCGGCCAGATGTTTCTCCAGCAGATCGGCCACGCCGGCGGTCCACCGGGCGTTGACGTTCGGTCCCTCGGGCGCCGAGTCGAAGGCCACCTCTGTAAACGGGGGGCGAAGGGCCGCTAGAAATTGGGCAAACTCCCGATCGCTTCCCAGGGCTTGCGGCTCCCCCTGAAACTCGGCCGCGGCCATGAACGCCTCGGCCCCACTCACGGAGGTGAACACGGCCACCGCAAACCGGGCTTCGTCGCCGCTGCTGTCGACGGCCACCGAGGCATAGCCGCCTTCGTGCCGAATCAGGTAGATCGGATAGTTCCAAGTGAAGTTCATCCCGTCCAATGTAAGGTAGCGATGGCGTTGGGGCCAGCCCCCGGGAGTTTAGCCCGGGCGCTCGTGCCCGGCGCTGTGGCTCCTTTCCAGTAGCATGGGCCCCCGGCCCGTGACGCGGCGATTCGTTTTTCCAGCGATGGTTCCACGGGCCGGGGGCCCATGCTACTGGACCTGTCCCCCTTTTTCCGCCGACGCTATACTGAAGCCCATCAAACCCTGGCCAACCGAGAGTACCGCCGTGCATGAGTTGTCGATTGTCGAAGCGCTGATCGAGCAGGTGACCGGTGAGATCGAGCAGGCCGGTGCCCGGGGGCCGGTGACACGTGTGCATCTGGCCGTCGGCCGGCTCTCGGGCGCACACCCGGAGTCGATCCGTTTCGCCTTCGAGTTGCTCGTTCCCGGCACGCGGCTGGAAGGTGCCCGGCTGCGGATCGAGCAGCCCAGGGCCGTTTGCCGCTGCGACGACTGCCGGGCGAGTACGGAAATCGAGGAGTTCGTGGTCGCTTGCCCGACTTGCGACGGCCGCCGCGTGGTCATTGAGGGCGGCCGGGATCTGCTGCTGCAAACGATCGAGGTCGAAAACTGAACAACCCCGCGCTATCTGGGTTACACGGAAGGACCGCATGAAAATCGTCGCCGCGAAGAATATCCTGAAAGTCAACGACCAGTTGGCCCAAGAGAACCGCAAGCGATTCGATTCGACCGGCACACTGGCGGTCAATCTGGTCGGTTCGCCCGGCTGCGGCAAGACGACGTTTCTGGAAGCCCTGTTTGCCTGCACGAAGGGCAAGCTCTCCCCGGCGGTGATCGAAGGCGACATTGCCGGCGCGATCGATGCCGAGCGGATCGACGCCATGGGAGTGCCCGTCGTGCAGATCAATACCGACGGGGCCTGCCATCTCGACGCCGCCATGATCGCCGCGGCGGTCGACGATCTGCCCTGTGCCGGAATCGATCTGCTGGTGGTCGAAAACGTGGGCAATCTGGTCTGCACGGCCGGGTTCGATCTGGGCGAACACCTGCGGATCGTCCTGCTGAGCATCGCCGAAGGCGACGACAAGGTCCACAAGTACCCGGCCATCTTCCAGCGCAGCGACGCCCTGGTCATTACAAAGACCGATCTGGCGCCCCACTCGAATTTCGATACAGAGCGGGCCAGGGCCGATATGAAGCGATTGGCCCCACAAGCCGAGATCTTCGAGACCGCCGCTCTGCGGGGCGAGGGGATCCCGGCCGTGGCCGACTGGTTGGTCGGGAAATGTGGCAAGGGGTAGCGGTTCATTGAAAAAGTCGTGTGCCACTGCTTGCTCGCAAGCAGTGCCGAGGAATTGAGCCCAAAACCCGGCAAAACGCACGGCTTGCAAGCAAGCAGTGGCACACGTTTCCGTCAAGGTCGCCTTTTTCAACGGGCTACGAGCCGTCAGTCACGGCCACGGGCGACTGGACAATGGTGATCGGCCGCGGCGCGCGCAATTCGGCGTCGAGTAGCTCGGCCGCAAGGCGTTGGAGATATGCCTCGTGGCTTTCGATTTCCAGCCGAATACTCCGGATTTCGGCCGGCGGCGTGGCAAGTTTCTCCACCTCCTCTTGCCGTGTTTCGACTTGCCCGGCGAATTCTTCCCGCAATTTTTCCTGCAACACGATCTGTTCCTCCAGTTGGGCCGTCTTTGCCCAGAGCGCGTCGCGCTTCCGCCGTCTCAACTCCTCGCGGAGCTTGTCGCGTTCGGTGGCGAGTTGTTCGCGGATTTCCGCGACGTCGCGCTGGCTAGCCTCGATGTACCGAGCGGTGGCCGTACGACTGGCGATCGCGTCGACGTCGGCCAACTCCCTGCGGAGTTGCTCGGTCCACTGTAGCACGGCTTGCCCGGTCAGCGGATCGGCCTGCACGAAGGCATCCAATTCGGCGTCGGTGATCTTTGCCTCGTCGATCGTTGCCAGCAATTCCTGCTGCCGCCGCAGGCCGATGCGTGCCCGGGTCAGATCGGTTTCGATGCTCAGCAGTTCCTTCCGGTACTGGGCAAACTCCTGGAGGACCAGTTGCCGCGCCAGCCCGTCGGGATCCGCGCTGGCGGCACCGAACTTCTCGGTCAGTTTATCCAGTAGGTCTCGCTTGCGCCGGAGATCGTCCTCGGTCGAATCAACCACGATTTCGATTTGCCTCCTGTGCCGCAGCCACCGGTTTCTCTCCAGGAGGATCGAATACTCGATGTGCGCGTCGACCACCGCGTCGAGCAGGCGGACCAGCGACTCGGGATGGTCACCCGAGAGACGGATCCCCATGAGTCCCACATCATTGGGAAAGGTGACCTCGATCGCGCTGCGCAGCCACGCGACGGCGTCGTCTTGCCGGCGAACGATTTCCAGATCGGAAATCTCGGGCTTGGCAAGGGCGGCGGTCAAGACGGCCCGACTCAAAAGCAACTGCCGCGAGGTGCGTTGGCAGGAGCCGAGATCGGAATCTCCCTCGGCGGACAGTTTCAGCACGGCCGTGGCCGAGTGTTCCGCCGCCGGTGTCTCGGCGTCTTCGCCCGTCTCCTCCGCGACCGAGGGGCTCCAGTAGGAACGGCCGAGCAAACCAACCGCCAGGCCCAGCGCGAGGCAGAGCACTCCGGTCACCACGCCGCGCATCCACACACATCGGGGCTTGCAGACGGGTGCCGCCGCGTTAACTGTCGGAGCGGGCGATGGCGGCGCGGATTCGGGCTCGTCCGGAGACGTGTCGTCGGGAAACCGGCTGTCGTTCATGGTTGCGGACCTCACCGTTAGGGGCTTGGATTCCGGCTTGCGGACTTTCGAGGCGACAATCACCGAGGCTTCGTCTGGAAACCCGTACGATGGCCCTCCGAGGCCGTCGAGAACCCGCGATTCTCTCGTGAAAGTGACGGCCTCGGAGGGCCATCGTACGAGGTCTGCAGACAAAGCCTACTTTCACCATAGCCAAACGGTCCGGCACTTCAAGCCTGTACAATCGATTTTCACCAAGGCTCGATGGGGCGAGGCGGGGCTCGGCGAGTGGAATTCTCGTATCGCGGAATCGCAACACATGTCAAGATAATGACTTACGTCAGCACTGCTCGGAAATCGGCCAGATTCCCCCGGTCATCCAGCGGCAACTCGCGCGGCGGAGTGAGAATCTCCAGATCGTCGCGCGATTGGGCTTCCGCCAAGTATCCGGCGGAGCATTCCACTTCCTCCAATTCCAGCGTGTTGGCGATCCAGAGCATCTTCGCCTCCAGCCGGTCGGTCAGGCCGATATTGACCAGCGCCGCTTCGAGCATTTCCCGATCGGTGGCGTAGTCTAGCGGAGACATCGCCGCCGAGATGTGCCCGGCGGTAATCGCGTTGAACCGGGTGATCCGGAAATCGGTCGCTTCGAGCAGGCTCGTCTTGCAGAACTCGGCCAGCCCGAAGCCGACGGCATTGCCGTGCGTCTCGGGTGTCAGGCCGCGCAGGGCAATGTGCCGGACCCGGGGTAGTTCGCCTTCGACCGCCTTGTGATCGTCGAACTTGCGGCCCACGATGTTGGTGTCCATGCCCGTGCCGCTGATGTTCTTACCGATGCGGTCGATCAAGAGGACGTCGACGTGCGTAAACGGCAGTCGGGCCATCCGCCCCCGGGCAACCACAAGGAGTTCCTTTTCCCGGGCCTCGAATTCCTCGGGCCGCACGGCCACGATCTTGGTCGTCTGGTCGTATGCGTTTTCGATCACCGCCACGCCGGCCAGCACACCACAGCGATTGAGCACTTCGCCGGCCACACTGTGGATGATCCGGGCGAAACTGTAGTCTTCGATCGCCTGATGATAAACACTCGCCCCGGCGCACTTGCCCAATCCGATGAGCATCATCTTCATCAGCCCGCTTTCGATATCGCCGACGAAACGGGTATGCGGCTTGACGCGGTTGCAGACGACGACGTGGTCGGCTTCGAAGGCATGGCGGTCGCAATGGACGTCGAAGCCTTCGGCCGTCTGGCATACGACGACCGTTTCCATGCTGCTGCGGATGGGGCAGCCGACGAATTCCTCGGTCACGCCGTACGACTCGATCACCTGTCGCTGTCCCTCGGCCGTGCCGCCGCCGTGGCTTCCCATCGCCGGCACGAGAAACGGTTCGGCCCGGAGCGACCGCAAGTGCTCGACAATCGCCCGGATAATAAAGCGGATGTTGGCGATCCCCCGGCTGCCGACGGTGACGGCCACGCTTTGGCCCGGCCGCACCTTTTGGCCGAGATCGAGGGCGGCCAGTTGTGCGTGGACCTCAGCCGGCACGTCGTCGAGACACGACGCGTCGAACTGTTGACGAAGACGAAAAAACTGCGGATATTCGGACATCGGCGGCGGGGCTCCCGGGGTTTTGGCGGAACGTGTATCGTACCGCGAATGGATCGGTTTTGCTATTGGGCTGTTGAAAAGAACGACGGGTGCCTGGGGTCGAGCGCAGCGAGCCCCCAGAACGATATAGAC
>CAYUIQ010000117.1:0-26785 GCA_964444795.1 uncultured Planctomycetaceae bacterium | reverse complement strand
CTGGGGGCTCGCTGCGCTCGACCACCAGGCACCCTCCGCAAATTACCCTTTTTCAACAGGCTGCTAACGGGCGCCGGCGGCTTCCGCCTTTCGGCAAGCCTCGAGAAGCGCGCGGCGCGTGGCCACTTCCGGGTACGTCTGGGCCAGTGCCCTGAGTTGCGGCAGCCACCGCCTCTCGGCGAGCATCCCCAGGGCCAAGGCGGCCGAATGGCGGACACCGATGGCGTTGTCAAAATCGGCGACCGTGGCAAGTAGGTCCGGCACGACCGCCGGATCGCCGATCCGGCCCAACGCATGAGCCGCAGCCGCCCGATAGAATGGGGTCATCGCCTTGTAGACGAACACATGCGGCGGCTTCTCGAACCCGAAGCTCGCCTCGGTCGGGTCGTCGTTGATGGCCGCCAACAGGCAGGGGACCGACTGCCGGTCGCGAACCTTGCCCAGCGCACGAGCTAGATAGAAACATACCCACGAGCGCTCCCGCGACGGGGGTTCGGCCCGATAACGGTTCAAGGCGGCGCGAATTTGCCCGGCATAGCGCGTGTCGAGACAGACGACCGAAACGAGTTGTGCGGCCCGGGACGTGGCGGCCATCGGATGCACCTCTCTGGCCGGCGGCGACGTCCGGACGGCGGAAAGCAGATCATCGGCCGGCTCGACTTCGGAATCGCCCAGCACGGCCAGGCACGTCTCGATCACATCCGTTGCGTATCCCGACCGCTGCAGAAGCCGGGCAACGAGCGTCTCGTAGGCGTCGTTTTCCAGCAACAGCGCTCGGTCGGGGTCGATCGGCACCGAGCGCAGAATCGCGGGAAGCGTCTCCCGCGGGCAACACGCGCCCAGGGCATCCAGGGCCTCGATCACCCGGTAGTGAATCAGCGAGGAGTGACACCCGCGGAGCCAGTCGTGATCGCCCGACCAGTGCGTGTAGAGCCAGAAATCGCGCAGTTTGGGCAGCGAGTCGAGCAGCATTTGTTCGGCGTCGGGCGTGGCAATCCGGCCGAGCGATTCGGCGGCGGCGGCAGCCAGGTAAACGGACTTTTGCTGCCACCCCAACTCATGGAGGTGCGTCGCCGCGGAAGAAGCGGGTGGCGGATCCTTGGCCATGTTGACGGCGAGCATCTCGCTCAGCAGGTCCACCGCCTGCTCGTCGCCGAGGTGCCCCAAACCGCGGATGGCCGCCTCGGCCGTACGGAGTGGCCGCCCGGGATCGGCGAGAAGAAATTCGCGCAGCGCACGGCGCCCCGGCAGCCCGGCGACGTGGCCCAACGCCTCGACCGCCTTGTGTACAACCACCGGGTCTTCGGCCGCCAGACGTGCGATCAGCCGTTCTTCTATCTTCGTCCAATCGCAGTCGGTCCTCCAACGCTGCCACGCGGCCACACCGTCGGCCTGCTGCCGCGCGTCGTAGGCATTGAAACCGACGGTATGACCAGTTAGGTTCTCCAACGCCACGTTGGCCGCCTGGGCCACCTGCGGATGCGCGTCGGCCAGCGTCGCAAGCAGTCCGTCCACCGCATCCCGGTTGCCGCACGCCGAAAGTGCCATCGCCGCGCCGCCGCGCACGTCCGGACTGGCGTCACCCAGCGCTTCGAGCAATGCCCCAACGGCGGCCCGATCGCGAAAAATGGCCAACCGCCGGGCAGCCGACAATCGCCGGTTCGGGTCGCCATCGATCAACTGCCGGCAGAGCCGCCGCACCTCGCTTGCCCGACCGGGCGGCAGGACCGTTTCACATCGCGCCAATGGCAACGGCTCCTGGATCAAGAGATCGATGCTCGCCGCTTCGCGGAAGCGATCGAACTGCATGTTGAGGACACCCCCGTTGGCCCCGTTGTTACCCCGATAGCGATGCGCATCGCCCTGCCCCAGCAGCGACACCGGACGAGACCGCGCGGCCATCGCACCGCCCTGCAACCGAGGGGCGCTGCTTCGCGGACTATGACAGCCGACACACGTTCGGCGTTCGCCCGGGCGAACATAGATCCACGAAAGTTCGTTGATCACTCCGCGTCCCTCGGCGTCGACCGCCTGAATGGCCAGCGCCCGATCGGCGGGCACCTCGACGTGGAACGATCCGTCGGGTGCCAGCGGCACGGTTCCCAGCTCGATCGCCTCGACGCCCAAGTGAACCAGGCCGTGGCGAACCGCTCGCAGGGTGAACGGCTGCCCCTGGTACACGCGAACCGCCTTGATCCGCGACAACTCGGCCCCGGTCTGCTTGGTGTGAAACACGCTTTGGCAGAGCAGATACCCCGTCTTCTCCAGGCGGTATTCGGAATCCCGATCCACCACCGAAGCCGTCACGGGGGCCGCCTTCCGCGGTCCGGCGTACACCACCGAGTGGACCTCGTCGCCGGAGGCGTGCAGGAACGCCTGCTGAGAGCCCTGCAAATGGAGCATGCCAATCCAGCGCCGTCCGGGGGCGGTAAACAGAAGCCGGCCGTCGGGAAGCGGCGAGATATCGAAGGGCAATATCGGCGAGGGAATTCGTTCGACGTCGCTAAATCCCGAGTCGCGAAGCCCGGAAGCCACCAGCCCCCGGTGCGAGATGGCGGCGACCCGGCCGTCGGGCAGCGCGGCCGGCGATCCGTATCCGTAGATTCGCAGCCAGGCCGAATTCCACTCCGCCCCGGTATCGCGATCGTAGCCGATGGGCCCGCGATCGGCCCCCAACACGACGATCCCCCCGCTACCGTCGGCGCGGGTCTGTTGGATTCGGGTTTCCACTTTGGCCCGTTCGAGAAAATTGTCGCGGCGGATGAAAGCCAGCGAGCCGTCGGCCGTGACCCGTGGCTCGTGATCGCCCACGATGTGGAAAGTGAGCGGCCGGATCTTGCCGGAGTCCATGTCCAGCGTGAAGAGCGACGACGCCAGATTGCCGTGATACTCGTCGCGGCTGCCGATGCGCGTCGTGCTGAAGACCAGTCGTCCGTCGGGCATCGGCTGCGGATCGTAGTCGTGCCACGGCCCATCGGTCAAACGCCGCAAACCCGTACCGTCGATGTTGACCCGGTAGACGTGAAAGAAACTCTCGCCTTCCGGGGCCATGGAAAAGTAGACGACGCGGCCGTCAAACGAAACGCTGGGTGAGCCGATCAAACCTTCGCCGGCGTCGTGCAGCACGCGCGGTTTGACATCGGGCCGTGCCGGCATCAGGCCGACGAGTTCGTGGCCCACGGCGGCGGGCGACAGATGATCCAGTTCGAAATAGGCACGGGATCCGCCAATCCAAATAGGCCCGAAACCGGTCGGGTCCAAAGGAACGAACCCGCGGACGAAGACAATGCCGGCGGGCCAGGTCACGTTTTTCGCGTTCTCGGTGAAGAGCGGCTGGCGGCGAACGTCCGGATTTTCGGGGCCCGGATAGGTGATGTTGCCCCATACGCCGACGCCGATACCGCCCAAGTCGGCCGCCGCGACCCATCGCCGATCGTCGAACTCGGGCTTCGACCAACCGGCTTCCAAAGACCGGCTCATCCGCCATGTCTTGTCGCTGGTGAACTCCCGCACGGAACCGTCGGGCATCTCGATCCGTGCGGCCGCCAGCAGCCCTGCCGCGCCGCCCAGACATTGCCCACGCACGGCCAGCACGTTGCGACCGGGTTTTAGCAACTTGGCAATTTCGTACGTTTCGATCGATTGCCAGTGTATGCTCCGGTATCCGCCGTCGCCGCCGGCGAACGTGCCGTTGACGTACAGGTCGTAGTCGTTGTCGACGGTCACCAGCAGCGTCGCCCGTTTCGGGGCCCCGGCCAGATCGATCGTTTTGCGGAACAGGCACATCGGCTCACCCGCGGTGAGCGCTTGCGGCGAAGCCCAGATCCACCGAGCCGTGCCAAGGGCCGGCAAACCGGGCTGAGGACTGGCCACAACGGCCGGCGGCGCGGCCGGCGTGACGATCGTCCGCGGCGTGGCCTTTCCCGCCGCCAGAGCCGCGATCTGTTCGGGCCGCAGGGCCACGTTCCAGATGGCCAGATCGTCGATGCTAGCCGTGGCGTACGAATCGCCGTCGCCGGGCCATGCTCCGACGGTGAGCGGGATCGCCGGATCGTCGGCCAGCCGGTTGGTTTCCTCTTGCCGGGCCTCGACTTTCCCGTCGAGATAAAGGAGATGCTGCCCGGGCGTAAAGGTAACGGCCACATGATGCCACTGCCGGAGACCCACCGCCGTGGTGCCATCCATCGGACCGCCGAACTGCATACCGGCCCGCCAGCGCAGCCGCGCCGAGTCGGGATCAGCCGCGGTGAGCCCCAGGAGATTGCTCGACCATCGTCCGTTCTTTTGTCGCCCCAAGACGGCCCCGACGAGCGTGCCAGGCAGTTTCCCGCTTTGCCCGGCGGAGTCCCATCGCACCCACAAGCTGACGGTCCCGGTATCCCGGCCGCTGAGCGACCCGCCGCCGGGAATCGTCACGTACTGCCGTTTCGCCCCATCCAGCGCGATCGCCCCGCCCGGCTCTTCTCCGCGACCGGCGGTCGCCACCGGCTGTCCGGCAAGCGAACCATCGAGTCCCACGACCGCCTTGGCATCCCCATCCAGCGGCCAGTACCCCAGCAGACCGGCACCGGCGGTGAGAGGTTGCGACAAGACAGTCAGGACGAACCAGAACGCGGCTACTTTGGGCATGGCCCCCTCCCTTGGACAACAGGCTCGGCACGCAACGAGGCACTCCGAAGGCCAGTGTCGTCGCACCTCGGTCGACTGTCAAGAGGGCGACTCGCCGCGCGAAGAAACTCCGCACGGTTCCGTTCCGGCGGAAGACCTACCGTTTGCGCCGCCGGGCGAGCGGGACGGACGCCACGCCGCAGAGCACCGTCATCGAGAGCAGTACCCAGCCGAGCGGGCCGATGCTCTTCAGCGCATAGGTTTTCGAGCCTTGAAGAAACGAGCTAGCCGGGCGGTCGGCCGTGTCGCGGAATGCCTCAACATCGGTGAGGAATTCCGCGATTCCGGTCTGTTCGTCGCCGTCGAGAAAGGCGACAAACTCGAACTCGGCGTCGTCGGTTCCGTATTCCCGGTCGAACTTCCGCACCAAATTGATCGCCGGCATGGTTTGCCGGCCCATGATTTCCTGCAGCGGGAACTCGATGGGAGCGTCATCGGAGTTTCCGCCGTAGCTGCGAAACACAACCTCCGTGCAAACGAGCATGTCGGTCGTTTCGAAGTCGAACTCGAAGTCGTAAGGACGGCCGGCGAAGCTGAACGCCCGGACAATGGCCTCGTTCTTCTCTTCCTCACTGACCCTCGGCCGAAGCACGGCCACCGAATCGGCGCCCCCGATCGAGTGCTCCAACGACGAGAAGATCACCCCTTCGCTGACGGCCTCGATAATGACGTGCCGGTGGCCTTGGTCGTCGCCGGCGGTGAACTCGGTCCAATGGTCTTGCACGTACCGGTTCTTATCCAGACCGCGCCGGCGCAATTCGTCGGCCGAGCCGACGTACACCGCACCGTGGGGCCAGTAGCCGGGCAAAAAGGCGTTGGAAAGATACCAGTTCCGCCGCTCCAGCAGCACGTCGCCGGGTTCTAGCACGGCGGCCAACTCGGCGAGCTGATCTTCATTGATCAGAGACTCTCCCTTGCGAGGCTCTCGAATCTTGAAATCTCCGATCCAGGTCGAGACGGCGGATTGCGTTTCGTACTGAACCTGACGAAACAGTTTCCCCAGGTCCGCGACGGCGACCTTGAGGATCCTCTCGGAGACGCCGTCGTCACTCTCGTGAATCGTCCGTTGGGTATCGGAGATCGCCGCATGGAACCGGTCGTACGGCGCCGATTCGGACAGCCCGTGATCGCTGAACAGGTCTTGCACGTGATCCTGGTGATAGTACCGCCGGGCAAGCTCAAACATCTTGATATTCTGGGGGCTGGCCAGATTGTGCCGAATCGTATCGTAAAACCCCGGCGGAATGCCCCAATTCGGCTCGGGTTCGTTCAACTTGGCGATCGCAATCGGACTGTCGTCAAACAGATCAACGAACTTCACCGCGGCCTGATAGAGGAGCGACGCCGCCGTGAAGTCCAAAAGAAACGTACGCAGACGAAGTTCCTCGTTTTCGATCTCCGCGTACCGCTGGTACTTCCAGAGAACGCGCAACAGGGCCTGGCGATACGTGATGTATCGTCGGAGCAATTCGCGGACGTCGTCGTTATCCGCTTGATTCGCATAGGAACGATCCCCGGCGACAAACTCGCGGTTGATCTGAACCGCCTCGGTTCCAAGCTGGTCGAGGCCGTCGATCACCTGTACGATCACCTTCTCGTCGGCGCGCAGAAGAGACTTAATACGGGCATCGGGAACGCTGGCGAGATCGAGGCCGTTGCCGCTCAGCGGATCGTCGAAGAACATGTACTTGCCGACCCACGCGGCCGCGGCGATCAGCAGCAGAAGCAGGATGCACGCCGCCACGCTCGCCCAGCGACGCTTGCCGGGCGGCTGTGTTTCCGTTTCGTCTTGGGGGGAGAGCCGCGCGTACTCCCCGGCCAGCTTAACGAGTTGCCGTCGAAGCTCGGCCTCCTCTTGACGCAACTGGAGCAACGTGCCGCGGCGGACGGTAACTCGCACCTGCTGCCATAGCAGCCGGGCCGTCCGCCCGGCCTTGCGCCAGTAATTCAGTGCGATCACGCCACAAAACGGCGCGGCGATCATCCACATCCACGCAAACCAGGCCGAGAAATACCCCAGCATCCACCAGGCGACCAAGGCGTACCAGATCAAATAGATCGGCACGCCGACGAGCAACCGGTTCGTCGAGATCGTCATGCGTCCCAACTGATCCAATCGCGAGGCCAGGCGGCGAACGAGCACGAAGGGAGCCATGTGGTGCAGCGTGCCGGCCAGCGCCGGAACCATCAACAGAATCAGGCAGAGAAAACTCCACAACAGCTTCACGCAGACCCTCAGCCCGCGCAGCCGCAACACGGGCGAATCGATGCGAAGGCCGGCCGAGTGGACCTGGTCCCGATAGGCCTTGACTTGGCCGGCAACCGATTCGGCCCGTTCTCGATCGTTGGCCAGGAAGTAGTTCATGACATCCGCGATGCCTTTTCGTCGCGCCAGCGGCGCCGGCGAATCCTTGGCGCGACCCTTCGGCGCCTCGGTCAGCGACTGGAGATCGTCGAGCCAAGGTTCCCACTCCGGTTCGTCCAGATGCACGACGACCTCTTTGAGACGGGATTCGAGTTGCTGCGTGAGCGCTCGTCTGGCCTTGCGAACATCGCCCTCGTGTTGTGCGAGGCACTCGCCGACGTCGATCGGTTCGGCGACTTGGATCAAAACGGAAGAGCGGAACCGGTCTTTGCGCTGGTAGATGATTCCAATCGGCACGACCTTGACTCCGGCGGCCCCTTCGTCCGCGGCTTGGACGGCCATTCGGGCCGCGCCGCTGCGCACCATGTGGAGATGCGCCTCGTCGGTCGACTTCCCTTCCGGAAAGATCCCCATGGCGTGGCCGTCGACCAGCACCTTCGCCCCCACGTCCAGGCTTTCCATGTTCCGCCGGACCTGGCGCGCGTCGTCGCCGCCGCGAAAGGCGGGGATCATCCCCAAGGCCTTCATCGGCGGACCGAGCAGGGGGTGGTCGAACAAGGGCGCCTTGGCCATAAAACGAACCGGCCGACGGGCCACCACGCCAATCAACACCGGATCGAGCAACGAATTCGAATGATTCGCGCACAGCAGCACGGGACCCGACTGGGGAATGCGATCGGCGCCGGTGATCTCGATGCTCGGGTAATACCGCTTTACCAGCCAGCGAACCAGACGCCGCGTCCATCCACACGATTCGGCCGTTTTCTCGTTCGACATCACCGAGTCTCCTTTCGTTTGATGAACTACGCCAGCCAGTATATCAACCACGGAGATTTCGAGGAACTCTTGCGGGCCGGCATCGCGCGGAGCCCGCGGCACAAGCCCTGGTCATGCGGTTTTCCGGCCGGCTCACCGCCTCGAAATCGACCGGCACGCCGGGTGCTTTTATTGAGCCCCCCGTATGGGCGGTTCACCTCACCGGGTGGGTGTTCGGCCTGGATTGTCTCGCGATCTTCAGCTATACCATAGAGGAGCACATGGAACACACGACCATCAATGACGACATCCGTCTGTTGTCCGACGTACACGACACGGACGGTGCGGATCTGACGTTTCGGCGCGTGGTCGAGCGGATCGGAGAAGCAACCCGTTCGATCGCGATTCACATGTTCGTTTGGCGAAACGATGCGATAGGAAACCAAATCGGCCGAGCGATTCTCGACGCGGCCGAGCGCGGCGTGAAGATCCACATCAAGAAGGACACCGACGCGTTCATGTACGAGCGCATCGAGATGAACAGGAAGTCCTTCTTCAACCTTCCGATTTCCCTCCGGAAACGCCTGATGTTCAGGATTCGTGCCTTGACGTTTCCCGACACCTACGTCGAGGACGGCTACGGCTTCGAACTCGGCCGGCAGGTGATGGCGCATCCCAACGTGACGATGGAGTGGGTCGATCACACTCACACCAAGTATTACGTCTTCGACGGGCAGGCCATGATCACCGGCAGCATCAATATTGAAGACCGCCACCGCACGTATCGCGATTACATGGTTGAGATCGTCGGGCAAGGTGCGATGGATCGCTTCGATGGCCGTAACAGCGGGGCCGAAGCCTACGACCGGGACCGATCGCTCGACTTCGTGCTCAACCGCGTGATCGACGGCAAGCGGCAGTTCGAGATCAAGCCGGTGATGTTGGAGCTGATGTCGCAGGCTCGACGCTCGTTGTACATCGAGATGGCGTATATCGGCGATCCGGACGTTAGCCGGAAGATCGTCGAGATGGCCGGGCGCAACGTGCAAGTCACCATCCTCTTCTCAAAGGCGGCAAATATCGGCAACGACATCAATTACCGATCGTTGCAGCGGATCTGCAAGCAGGCCGACGTTACCGTGTATCTGTCGGAGAAAATGATTCACTCAAAGTTGATGCTGATCGACGACGAACTCGCCATCCTCGGCTCGGCCAATACCTCGGTCTTCTCCATGCAAAAAGCCGTCGAAATGGACGTCGTGGTCAGGGATCGGCCGGCGTTTCTCGACGCCGTCAAGGAGACCATCGCTCGACGAGTCAGTCAAAGCAGTCAGGTGGAATCGGTCGACGAGTTGGGTAACTACAATCGAGTGCTCGCCTCGCTGCAACAGCTTCATCAGTTGCTGCACTAATTCACCGCCAAGCCGCGACCGGCGATCGAGCTTCGCCCGGCCGCGATCGTCGGTCGCGGCGCGATGCGTGTTAGTACCGCTGCCGCGAGGATTCCCGCGGCGGCGCCGGCAGCGTGGGCCAAGGGGGTCGGCAAGCCGATGGCACCCAGCGATTCGGTCCCGAAGAACATCTCCCCGGTAGCACATTCGTAGAGGATCTTAATGGCGAAGATCGACGCCGCCGGGGCGATCCACAGCCAGCGCCGGGCCTGACCGGCGGCCGCCATACACTCGAAGAACAGTACGGCGGCGAACTGGCCGCTGTCGACGCCCGACAGCCCTCGGTAGGTATCCATCGCCGGCAGAAAGAGCAGCACGCCGAGCCCCACCGACATCCCGGCGGCGGCCAGAATCCACGGGTAGTGCCGCAGATGGCGTTCGTATAGTAGCCCCACGATGGCGAAGGCCCCCACGTCGAGCAGGAAATGCTCGACGCTCCAATGCACCATGTTCCCAGAGACCAACCGCCAGAACTCACCCTGGAGGATGGCCTGGCGGTCGAATTGCAGCCACTCGACCAGCCATCGCAAGGCGTCGGGTGCCCACGGAAACAGTCCGAGGTTGGCCAAGGTCATGGCCGCACAGAGCCCGAGCGTCCAGCGACAGCTCTTCCACCATGGATCGGGAGTTATCGTTTGCATGGCTGCTTCCTTCTTGCGTCAAGCGTTGGAGGGGCCGTCTTTCCGGCGGAATCTGCCCAGAAGCCGGCCGCCACCCAAGGCACCCAGACTCGCCAGGAACAGCCATTCCACGGACCCACCTCCACCGCCACCACCACCACCACCGCCGGAACGCTTGCTTCCAGCGGACGGTGCGCTCGGTGGCGGTTGATACGCCGGTGCCTTAGCTGGTGGCGGTTGATACGCCGGTGCCTGAACCGGTGCCCGCTGGGCAACGTGGTGGGTAACCGCCGGGCCAGCCGCAGCCACTGTGGTGTCGTCGTCGGTCATGCCCTCGGGCAGCATCGGCCGGACCTGTTGGGTCCGCAGATCGCCGGTTACCGCCTCGGGCAACTCTTCTTCCACGGCGATGAACGACGTGTACCGAGTGACCAACTGGTGTGTGAGGCCGAGTTGCGTGATCTCCTCACGGCCCTCACTAGTTTCCTGTCCCAGGTTGCGGTTCCAGACGTGGCGGATTCGCTGCCGTGCCCAAAGCGGGCCGAGACTGTCGTGGTTCGGCTCCTTCTCCGGCAGATCCAGTTGTAGTGTCGACTCGATCGCCTGTCCCTGGACATTGCCGCGAAGTGTGATTTCCGCCGTGCCCGGCTGATCGTACCGGCCCATGATCACCAGCGGCAGGCCGGCGTGGAGGTCGGGTAGCGGTTGGGGAAGCACGTCGCGGACCTTCAGACCGCCGAAGTCGATCTCCAGATCGGTCATGTACGGCGAGGAAATCTTGTCGCCGAATCGGCCGGCCATCTCGGCGGCGTTGTCCTGATTGGTCACTTGCATGGCAAACCCACGGCTAATCTCGGCGGCGCGGCTGATCAGATAATGGTTCGGCGCCGCTCCCATCGCCACGGGAAACACCCGCACGTCGGCGAACTCCGATCGCTTCAGATAGCCAAGGATTGAACTGTCGTTCCCGACCAGGGCGTCGGTGACCAGCACCAGGTAGCGAACCCGGCTCTGCTCCCCGCCGCCTGGTCCCAGCGCCACCTGCAATGCCGGAAGCATCCGTGTCCCCCCGCTGGAATGGAGGTTCCGGATGAACTGCTTTGCCGCAGCGAGGTTTTCCGGCGTGGCGGGAACCGGCTGCGGGTGGAGGGCCTTGGGAGCGTTGCTGAAGGAGACGATTCGGATCGTGTCCTGCGGGTTGACGCGGTCCAACACATGCTGGGCGAAGATCCGCAGTTGGCCGATGGCCGGCCCCGACATCGAACCGCTGGTGTCCAACAACAGGACCACCTCCCGCGGCATGAGTTCGGCCGTCTCGATCCGCCACTTCGGCTGCAACACCATCGCAAAATAGCCGTCGGACTCACCGCGGTGCGTCAAGGAGGCCAACACGGTATCCTCGGACGCCAGGCGGTACTCGACGACGAAGTCCTTGTTGGGAATCGCCGTCTGGTTCTTCAATTCGATTTGTGCTTCGGTGGACGACGGGTTCGTGACTTCCAGTTCGTGAGTCACTCCGGTGACGGCGCCGATGGGCATGGCGGCGTCGAGTTTGACAGAGATATGGACGTCGTTGCCGCTGCGCATACCCTGCGGAAGCGGTTGGGGGGTGATCCGTGAGGCATCGGGAACCTGATCCGTGTCGGGAGCCCAACCGCGGCCCACATTGGGCCGGCCCAGCGGCTCACCCGGGATGTAGCGAGGGCCGACCACCATGGGAAATCGTAACACGTAGCGGTCGCCGTCGATTTGCACCGGATGCACGTACTCGATATGCACCGTGACCGTCCCCCGCGGCGGAATGTTGGCCACCGACTGGGTAAAGATATCCGGCCGTTCCTGTTCCAACAGCGCGGCCTTGCGGCCTTCGTCCTTTGCCCGTTGATACTCCTGCCTCGCCTCCTCTCGCCGTTTAACAACGCCGCGGACGATCTGCTCGTCGACTTCAAACCAGTAGCGGTCCACGGCAGCGTCCTCCGGCAGCGGAAAGACGTAGAGCGCTTCGAGCCGCTGCGGATAGGGGTTGATGAACACGTGTTCGACGCTTACCCGAGCCAACACACCCGAGACCTCCATGTCGACCCGCGTCTCTTTAAGCACGAACTGGTCTTTCGCCTCGGGCATGGTCTGTTTGAGCTGCCGAAAATCCGGCTCGGCGACCCGCATCTGGCCTTCGGTAACCGGCACTCCGCGAATCGTGGCGTAGCCGGCCAACGCGATCGACGAGCTCAATCCAAATGCACTGACGGCAACGACACACGCGTACAACAACGGTGCTCTTGTACATCTCATGGCACGATCCTCCTTCCGCCTCGGTCGAATGAACCGAGGCATTTCTGGGAAAGTCTCCGCAACCGACCCGGATCGCCCCCCCGGTGGAGAAGTCCGCCAAGGGATCGATCCGCCAAGAACAGAGGCTCCGTCGGCGACGGGATGTAACGCCGAGCCCGGGGGTTCGCTGGGGGCACTCAGTCGCCCGATGGCAAACTGGCTAGGAGGAAAGAGGACAAGGACGACCGGAAAACTCGATTTCGGGGTCTCGTTTCCGGACGAAGATCCATGGTGCCGGATCCAGTTCGATGCGGCCTGCTACTGCTCAGCGGCTCTTCATGTCGCAACTCAGGCCGCCGCTGGCGGGTATGTAGGCGTGGCGAACGTAATCGGCCACCATGCGGTGGGCACTGAACCGCCAGGCCAGCGAACTGATCGAATTCATCATTCGCTTGATCCACTGCTGCGGCAGTCCGTCGACGTCCCGGTCGTAGTACGACGGGATGACCTCCTCTTGCAGCACGCGATGCAGGTCGGCCGCGTCGCGGGCGTCGGTGATCGAATCGTCCACGTGATGGCTTCCCTTGCCGATGGAGAACCCGTTGGAGCCGTCGTAGGCTTCGGCCCACCAGCCATCGAGCACGGACAGGTTCAACGCACCGTTGAGCACCGCCTTTTGGCCGCTGGTTCCGGAAGCTTCCAGAGGACGACGAGGGTTGTTCAGCCAGACGTCGACGCCCTGAATCATGTGTCGGGCAACGTTGATGTCGTAGTCTTCCAAGAATGCGACCCGCCCGGCGAAGCGGGGGTCATGTCGAAGATTGGCGATCTTCTTGATAAGCTGTTTTCCCGGCTCGTCGGCCGGATGGGCCTTGCCGGCGAAGATCAATTGCACGGGCCGATCGGGATCGTTCAACATCGACACGAATCGACCCGGATCGGACAGGATCAGGTCGGCCCGTTTGTACGTCGCAAACCGTCGCCCAAATCCGATCGTGAGAATATCAGGGTCGAGCATGTGGCGGGCGGCCTCGATGGCTTCCTCGCTTTCGCCACGACAGCGGCGATCGCGACTGGTGCATCGGCGAACGAACGCCAGCAGCAGATTCTTCAGCGCATGGTGTGTCTCCCACAACTCGCCCGGGTCGACGTCGTGGATGCACTGCCACACTTCGGGCTCACCCATCCGGTCGTACCAGTTCGCGGGAAAGTGACGGTCGTAGAGGTGCTGCATTTGCCAGGCGAGCCAACTGCGGACGTGTACGCCGTTGGTGATGTGGCCAATGGGGATCTCTTCCGTGGAGCGTCCCGGCCACAGCGAAGTCCACATGCGGCGAGAAACGTGGCCGTGCAACGAGCTGACGCCGTTGGCCCGCCGCGAGAGCTTCAGCCCGAGCACGGTCATGCAGAACGTCTCCTGACCGTTGTGCGGATCGACGCGACCGAGGCCCATCAGTTGGTCGAAGGAGATTCCCAACTCGTCGCGGAGTGGACCCAGGTGTTCTTCGATCAGTTCGCCGCTGAAGCGGTCGTGGCCGGCGGGCACGGGAGTATGGGTCGTGAAGGCCGTCTGCCCGGCGACTTGCTCGATCGCGTCGTCGTAGCTCATGCCGTCGTTTTGCATCCGCTGACGGACGACTTCCAGGGTGGCGAATCCGAGGTGTCCTTCGTTGAGATGATAGGCGCCCGGCGTGATCCCCAAGGCCTCCAGGGCACGAACACCGCCGACACCGGCCACCAACTCCTGGCGGATTCGCGTGCGATGGTCGCCTCCATAGAGACGCGAGGTCAGTTCGCGGTCCTCGGCATTGTTGCCTTCCACGTCGCAGTCGAGCAGGTAGAGATTGACCCGGCCGACACGCATCAGCCAAACCTTGGCCAGTAAGCGTCCCGAGCGCGTATGAATTTCGACGGTCACCGGCTCGCCGTCGGGCCCCAGAGCCGGTTCCATGGGGAGATTCTCGACCTTGGTATCGAAATACGCTTCCTGCTGGTAACCGTCCATGTCGAGATGCTGTTTGAAATAGCCCTGATCGTAAAACAGGCCGACGGCGACCATGGGCACCCCCAGTCCGCTGGCGCTTTTGATGTGGTCCCCCGAGAGGATCCCAAGTCCGCCGGAGTAGATCGGCACCGACTCGTGGATGCCAAACTCCAGAGAGAAGTACGCCACCGGTTGGGAACCCAACACACCGGTATTAGCCTTGGCCCACGGCGTTGTCGTGGAGAGATACTCCTTCAGGCAGCGATAGGCCTGGTGGATCCGGCTTTGCAGCACGAGTTCCACGGCCCGCGTATGAAGCTGCTCCGGCGTAAACTCGGAAAGCAGTGCAATCGGATTATGATCCAACGCACGCCAACGGACGGGGTCAATATCCTGGAACAACGTGATTGCTTCCGGACTCCATGTCCACGACAAGTTGCTGGCAAGAGCCATGCACTTGTCATAGAGCGTTTCCGCCTGGGTCGAAGCCTTTGCCGGTGCCCGTACGCTGGCAACAGGGGCCAATGTCGAGATGGAGGCATTGACACTTGTGGGGGTCGCGGAAGCCATGCTTGTCTCCTGGGCTGAAATGGTCGTACGGCCGGACAAAATAACTTCGGCCTAGGAACTGTATAGGTCACGCCGGTTGCCTCGGCAACGTGTTTGGCCGGGCCGTCGCCAGGGTCCCTTCATGGATCCCGCGACGGCGCGTCGGATTTGCCGCCACAATCCACACAAGACGAAACTTTGCGGTGTTCCTAAACTCCTCGGTATGAACCGTGATCTATAGGCCCGGTTTCGTTCTTGGCGATCTTCTTGGCAAAATGCCGCTGGCTGCAATTCGGGCCGCGGACTCTCTGGAAGCCGGCGCTCTGGCCGGTCCGCAGCGCCATCTTGTCCGCTCAGGGGCGTCCTCATCCGCCGCCTCACTGGCAACCGAATTGCACGCAAACGTTGCCGTTGTCCGAGCCCGGGTGTAAAATAACCGACGCGCGAGGCCCATTCGAGGCGGCGTAATCGAAACACCCGAAGAGATATCTTCTGATGCGATGCTTGTATGGTGCGGACCGCAGTGCCCATCAAAACACCCGTAAACACACACGAAAGGCAGGAATAATGCAACTCGGATCCATCGCGAAACTGGCGACGCTGACTCTGGCGGTTGCTTGCGTGGCGTCGCTCGCGCGAGCCGAGACAATCAACGCGAAGAAACCGCTGAGGGTGTTCATCCTTGCCGGTCAATCCAACATGGAAGGTCACGGCAACGTTAAATTGACCGAATCCGCCGTCGAACAGATGAAGAAGAACAATACGTACGATCGCGATAAGAACAACTACCTCGACTATCTGGCAAAACAGTCCGATAAGAAAGACACGTACAAACACCTGCTCGACGGGGACGGTCAATGGGCCGAGCGGGATGATGTCTGGTTCATCTGGCAGAGGGCCGGACGCGAGGACGGGGAGATCAAGAGCAAATTGACCGTCGGGCTGGGTGCCGCCGGTTCGCCCAAAATCGGCCCGGAACTGCAATTCGGCCATATCATGGGCGATTCCTTCGAGGAGCCGGTGCTGCTGATCAAAACGGCTTGGGGAGGTAAGAGCCTGGCGATTGATTTCCGCCCACCCAGTGCCGGTCTGCCGGCGGTGGAAGTACTGCAAACGCGACTCGACCGGATCAACGAGAACAACAAGAAGAACAACCGCGATCCGCTCACGATGGAGCAGATGACGGGCTCCTACGGACATTACTACCGACTCATGATCGACGAAGTCGACGAGACCTTGAAAAGCCTGAAAGCCAAGTTTCCCGAATACGACGAATCCCAAGGTTACGGAGTGACCGGCTTCGTTTGGTTTCAGGGATGGAATGACGGCCAATCCGAGGAACTGGCCAGTGAATACACGGAGACCTTCAAGCATCTGGTGCATGACATCCGCAAGGAATATGGCCCCATTCCGGTGGTGATCGGCTCGAGCGGATTCGCAAAGAACGCGCCCAGCAGAAGCGATGGATGGGTCAACCGATTAAGAGATCACGTCGAACCGGCTCAGATTGCCGCCGCCAAACAACTGGACGATGTGGAATGCTTTGAAACGGGCGATTGCCTCATTCCGCATGAAGATCGAACCTCCAACCGTGGCATTCACCACTGGTTCAACAGTGCCGAAACCTATTTCCTGATCGGGAAAGGACTGGGCAACACGATGAAGTCGCTCTTGGATTGAAGGATGAACCGACGCGTCGAAAGGAGTCACCATGAACCGCTTATTGCGAATCCGAGGCCTCTGGCCGTGTTGCCTGTTCGTGGGCGGGTGTCTTCCCATGGAATGGGGATTCGCTTCCCATGTGTCGGCCGCCGACACCGAGACATCGCGGCTATGGGGCACCGCGGGTGAGCGTTGGGAACCCGCCGGGCGGTTGCCCGACTACTCGTACGCCGGGTACCACCGTGGGGAGCGACCTTTGCCCGAGCGTCGCCCCGATGTCAGCGTTCGGGATTTCGGCGCCGTCGGCGATGGCAAGACCGACGACACCGTGGCAATCAAACGAGCCTTGAACGAAGCCCGGGGAAAGGTCATCGCCGTCCCACGCGGCCGATACGTGATTACCGACATTATCGAGATTCACCACTCTGGTACCGTTCTGCAAGGCGAGGGACCACGGCAGACGGTCCTTGTCGTGCCGAAGCCACTGGAGAAGATCCGCTCCAACATGGGCGCGACCACCAGCGGCCGGCCAACGTCGAACTACTCGTGGTCCGGCGGGATCATCTGGGCCAGAGGCGAGTGGGACGAGAAGGTGTTGTCGAAGGTGACCGCCGCGACATGGCGGGGCGAGACGACGCTGGTCGTGGACCGGCCGGACCGTTTTGAAGCCGGCGACGATGTTCGTCTGGTTCTGCGCGACGACTCCAATCGCGGCCTCACCCGTCACCTCTACGCCGGCGACCCGGGCGACATCGACAACCTCCGGCGCGTGCAGGAAAGTTGGCTCGCCCGTGTCGTCCAAGTCGATCGCACGACGGGGCGCCTTGTTTTGGATCGGCCGCTACGAACCGATGTGCGCCTCGAGTGGCAGCCGGTACTCTACCCGGCACGCAGCACGGCCGAAGAAATCGGTATCGAGCATCTGGCCTTCGAGTTCCCGGTTACGCCCTACAAGGGTCACTTCACGGAACTCGGCTACAACGCCGTTGCCTACAGCGGCGTACGCAACGGCTGGGTGCGCAACGTCGAGATCCGCCACGCCGACAGCGGCCTGTTCATCGGCGGAGCCAACAACACGGTCACCGGCGTCGCGTGGATATCCGACCGCCAACGAGAAAGGGGCCGCAACAGCACGGGCCACCACGGCATCGTCCTCGGCGGAACCGACCAACGGCTCTGCAACTTCGATTTCCGCACCAAGTTCCTTCACGACATCACGGTGTCCAGCGGATCAGCGGGTAACGTCGTCCACGACGGTCGCGGCGAAGACCTGAACTTCGACCATCACAAATACGCGAACCACGCGAACTTGTTTACCGACGTCGATGCCGGTGTGGGAACCAACATCTTCCACAGCGGCGGCGGGGCGAAACTCGGCCGACACTGCGGCGCCTGGACCACATGGTGGAACATCCGCACCGCCCGGCCCGTCGGCTTTCCCGCGGGTTGGGCAACGGACATGATCAACATCGTCGGCGTCCAGTCGGATGCCCCGTCCGTCACCAACGCCCATGGCCGTTGGTTCGAGGTGATTGCGCCGGACCGGCTGCGCCCCGTGGACCTCTACGAAGCGCAATTGAGCCGCCGGCTGGGTACAACCGAGTGAGGTATCAACAAGTGATCCGAACACGGCAGGCTGAGACAATAGATCGCCACCGCTTCATCAACCGCGCCGGCGAAGCAGTCGGGCGAGTAGTATCTCCTCGCCGCATTCTTCGGAGATCACGCTTCCCTGACGATTCCGCCCTGTTTCAGTTCGACGGCACGGTCACCACGAGCGGTTTGGCCAGCGTGACGGCCCCTTCGGTCAACCGGCGGTGCGTGGTCAGGCGGACCGCATATTCCGACACTTGCCCGGCGACGGCGTCGGGATAGAAAAACGTGTGGCGGACGGTGTGCGTCTTGGCGTTGTAGCGGTGGCGGATCGCCTCGGGTGGCACGGCCATCTCGACCTTCACCGAATAGAGATCCGCTGCCGGCTCGTGCCGCTCGATGACGGTCACCTCGAACGGGTCGTCGGCACCGCCGCGTTTGGTCTCCAACTCGAAGGTCACTCCGGGCAGAGTCTCCAGCGACACGGGGCCTTCGCGCTGGAGCCGATCGACGGTGATTTCGGCGCTGGGTGTTGTCTTTTTCAGCTTGCACCAAAGCTGGATTTGAGCCTTTTCCGCGCCCTGGGGCCAGTTCATCGCCCGGCAACCGAGCACGGGAACGGGCAAGGGGACCGGCCCCCGCGGATTGTGATTGAAGCAGAGATCGTAGAACGAGTAGACCTCCGCGCCGTCGCCGTCATTCGCCGCGCGGCCGCCGGTCAGGGGAACGACCCTCAGCCACGCCTCGGCCGGGCGCGGGCTGAACAGGGCCTCGTCGCCGTTTTGGATCGAAACGTAGAACCAGACGGTGCTGCCGAGTCGTTCGGGTAAATGCCCCCCGATGTAGAACCGTCGCCGGGGGCTCGACGGATCGGCCACGTCGTCGCGATGATCGCGGAGCCCCTTCTCGTAGCTGTCGTAGCGCCGGTGTTCGAGCCCGCGGCCGTCGTCCGTGAGGTAGAGTTCCGGCGCGTCGCCCCACTCCAACTCGACGCGGGCCTCCGCCGGGTAATCGGCGTCTTCCAGGGCCAACACATAGGGAATGCGACGGTCGGCGGCCTGATCGATTGCGACCGTCGTACCCAGCAGCACGGGTTTACCTTGCAGCCGATCGTCGACGGCCGATCGCACGGTGTAGCGGCTGAGGCGCAACGATTTCTCCAGGGCTTCCTGCAGAGAGGTCGTATCCTGGGCGAAGTGAAACGCCCCGCCAGCTTTGTCGGCCAGATTGGTGAGATTGTTCTTGCTCACCTCTTGCGTCTGGGTCTTGGCTTGCAGTTCGAAGCCCAGAATATCGAGCCGCAGGTCTTCGTTCCCCTCGGCGTCGATCAGCTTTTTGACCGTAGCGGCGCTCTTCACCACGCCCTCGGGTCCACCGCCGCTCTGGTCGTTGAAGCCGTCGGTAATCACCACGACGTGGCGCTGATCGCCGGTGCGATAGTCGCCGATGGCCCGAGTGATCGCGTAGAACAGGGGCGTTTCGCCCAGAGGCATGAGGTCGTCCAGACGAGCGTTCACCCGCCTGCGCAGGGCGTCGGAGAATTGTCCCGGCTTGAGCAGCCACTCGACGTCCTCACTGGGATGGATACCCTTGTTCGGCGGGCGGTTGATCGGGTTGGGGTTCCCCCGCTCCCAGTAGGCGCGATGACCGTAGGCAACCACGCCCACGTGGTACGGTTCGCGCGGGCCGACGAGTTGCTCCAGAATGGCCTTCAACGCCTTGATCGCTTCGTCGATGCGCCGCGGGTTGTTCTCGTCGCCGCCGAGACGGAATCCCATCGTGCCCGAGCAATCGAGCACGAAGACCACGGTCCGCCGCTGTTGAGCCTGCCCATGGACGGTAACCTCGGGCGGCGGATAGACGGGCCGCTGGAAGACGACGTCGAGCCCCGAGGCCGGCTGGACGAAGAAATCGCCTCGCCGGGCGTGCCCGCGATACACGGTCGTGACACGCAGCATCGACTTGTCTTCCAAACCGTCTTCGTTGGGCACCTCGTACGCGAGTGTCTCGTTTCGCCCTTCGCCTCCCACGGCCAGTGCCAGGCGGGATCGAGGTTGGTCCGTGGAGTCGATCACCCGCAGCGGGCGTCTCTGGGTGTCTTGCAGATAAACGGCCGCGCGGCCCGGCGGAACGTCGGCGGCAACAGCGACTTCGGTGGCGTGGCCGATCAGCGATTCATCGGCGTCGACGAAGAGATCGCCGGCCGACGGGCGAATGCCGGTCTCGGCCACGGCGCTTCGGGCGGCCAGCAGTTGGGCGAGATCCTCGCCGCCATAACTCAGCGTGGCGGCCTCGGGGCAGAGTTCCTTGGCCGATTCGAGGTAATGCCCGGCCACCGTCTCGAAGTAAGGCACGCTGGTGCGATCGGGGTCCGGTCCCCAGAAATCGTCCAACGTGCGGCGGCAATGCCAGAGCATCAGGTGATGCAGATCGAAGCAGCGCAGCCGGTGGACGGGGTCGTCGGTCCGCTCGCGCCAAAGCGGCTGGCCGAGCAGGGCGGCCGACGTGCGAACGAGCCGGGCGGAGTCCTGGAGTTCGGTCCGGGCGGAGACGGAATTCCCCGATTCGGCCTCCATTTGTTTCGTTGCCAGGTCCACCAGGCGATCCGAATGGGGGCGGACGGCCGCCAGTCGGCGGCGGATCTCCTCGCCTTGCCGCGAGAGATGCCCCAGCGCCACGTCGACCGGCTCGCCGTCGGGCACCTTCTTCCACGGCACTCGGTCGACCTCCCCGATGGCGTCTCCGTCTGCTTTGTCGATCGTCCGCTTGGCATACGCGAGCATGGCCAACGCGGGGTGTTCTTGCCAGGTCCGGGCGCGGCGAAGGAATTGGGGATCGGCAACGGCCTGCTCGCCGCCGGTGGTCTTCTGGATGCCTCCCTGGTCTCCCTGTTGCTGATCGACGATCTGCAGATACTTCTTTCGCAGGTTGCGGCGGTCGGCCCCGGTGAGCAGGGGCACGGCCAACACCCGTTCCATGGCCTGAAGGGTTTGGTGATCGAGCCCGGCCTCGGCTTGCAGGTGGTCGCAGGCGTCGGCGTACGCCTTTTGCAGCCGCTCAAGCGGTTCGGCCACGGCCTGATGCGCCTCGGGAAATTTCTCGTCGACCCAGCGCTGGGGCGTCCACTGCCGACGTTGGAGCGCCGTGTCGAGCTTCTCGGCCAGCGCGTCGTTGTTCTCGGCCACCTGGCGCAGATCTTCCAGCAGGGCCGGATCGGCGGCGCCGGTGCGGGCCAACAGCCATCGGGCGTAATGGGGAATTTCGGCCCATGCCCGATCGCGCGTTTGAAGCGATTCGGCCACCTCGCCGGCCAGCGCGCGGGCCAACACGTATTTCCCTTCAACTCCCGCCGTTTCGTTGGCCGCCTCGTTCCACCATCGGGTCGCCTCGATCAGTTCCTCATGACCGCCGACGAACAACCGGTCATCGGCCCGGCGACGAGCCGCGTCGCCCTGATCGACCAAATGTTGGACCCAGTAGCCAATGCGATAATCGGACGGCGCGGCCGCGACTTCGGCCAGATGCCGGGCTTTCAGCGCCCGATGCACGGCATCGGTGCCCCTTTGCCAAACGGCCCCGTCAAGGTAACGCAGCAGCATGCGGAGGAAATGCACCTCGACCACGTCGGCCTCGGGCAACCCGTCGGCCTTGCCGACCAATTGCAGTGCCTCGGCGAGAAGTTCCGCATTCGCTCGGCGATGGACCACGTCCCACGCGGCACCGGCGGCGGGCAGGTACGCGTAATCCTTGGGCGCGTCGGCATCGCTCGGTTCGATGGTCGTGTCAAAAAACCAACCGCGGCGAACAGCCGGGCCGCCCGTGGCGCCTTGGAGATATTCGGCCAGGGCCTTACGCTGCTGTGGAGTTTGGTCCGTGCCGTGCAGCCCGGAGGCAAGCGGCAGGCTGTAAGCGGCCAGCCCCGGCGGCAGCGGATCGGCGGCCAACCGGTCGGCCAGATTCTCCAGTTCCTTACGCGAGTCGTCGAACCGATCGTCATACGCCTTGCCGGCGGCGACGAGTTGCTCCAATCGCAACAGTCCGTGTTGAAACTCTTCCCAACCCAGCGGATCGTGGCGATAGGGTATGCGTTGTTTGAGTTGGTGATGGCGGTCCCAGAGTCGGGCCACCTCCTCCCATCGCCCGGTATCGGCCTCCGGCGCCTCGGGAATGGCCGTCTGCTCGCTGGACTGGGCGTAGACGAGTTCCCAGTCCTCGTCCCCGGCCACCAGCAGCGGTTCCTGGCGGTCGAAGCGGTTTTCGGTAACCCATTGCCCGACGTGTGCTTTGAGATAGGCGTGCAGTTCCCCCAGCGAAACGATCGTGTCGGCGTTGCCCGTCCCTTCGGCGTCGGCTGCTCCTTTGAGTCCCTGCCAGAAGAAGTAGCCGAAGACCGAGCCGCCCAACTCGGGCGCCGCCCAACCGATCTGTCCGGACCCGGCCGAATTGAGAATCGTCAGATTGGGAACCTTGGCATCGGTGAGTACGGCCGGTAAGCGATCGGCGAACCCGTTGACCAGCAGCCCCAAGTCCCAATTGGCGTCCATGCGGTTGGCGTCCAGCACCAGTAGCTTCTTTGTCTCATCGGGTAGCGTTCGCTCACCTTCGGCGACAAACAGATGATCGATCAGTTCGGCCAGGGGAAGCCACTGCCGGCTATCCGATCGGGAGGCGCCGGGCGGCAACAGGCACGGCCGGGAGTCGCCGTCGAGCACGCCGTGCATGCTGAGGTACACGACGACCACGTCCTTGCCGGGACCGCCGGGCTGCATCGCGTCGAGTTGCTTGCGCAGTTGCCGCAGCCCCTGCTCTTTCGATTCCCAGCGGCAGCGGACGTACTTCAAGATCTCCTCGTCGTCCAACTCGGCCAGCCGCTCGACATCCTCAACGGCCCAAGCGTTGGGGGGGATCGGCGCGTCGTACTCGGTGACTACCACCGCCAGAAGCGGCGTGCGCATCGGCTTGTGCATCAAGTAGACGAGAAACCCGACGACCAACCCCGCCGCGACCAGTACGCCGGCGGCCAGCTTGACGCGATGTCGCATCACGCTCCGCTGCTGCGTGCGATCCTTTCGCTTGGTCCATCCGGCGCCCTCTTGGCCAGACCGCCGACCACCGCGCACCGAGCTACCCGGCTTGTTGCGCCAGCCGCCCTGCTTCTTGCCATCCGAACGCGAATCCTTGCCTGGCATGGTTTGAGTAGGGGGTAGGGACTAGGGTATAGGAAAAAGCGATTAGCGATTAGGAATTAGGAATCGGTCCACTTGTGGCGTCCGCACTACGGTCCGTTGGACTTTTTCTCCGGAGTTGGCGGCGGGCCAACGCGGGTTAGGGGCAGCGACGTAAAAGTGAGCAGGTCGTCCGGAGCGGCGGTCGGGTGCTGGCGTCCCTCGGTAAGTTCGGGAACCGCGTGTTTCAGGTGGGCAATGGCTTCGTTGAGGGTCACGACACCGTCGCCCGACGTATCGCCGCGGCCCGCCAGCGCTTCGAGCAAACACTTGGTAAACGCTCCGTGACGCCACGCGTCGTTCTCCTCCGATTTCTCGTCGCCGGTCGAGGCGGTCACGGTGAACACAACGTCTTCCTGCAAGGCGCGGACGGCCGCTTTCAGATCGCGCGACCGCAACGGCTGAATGGCGCCACTGTGGCACGTATCCAACAGCGCCAGTTTTCGGCAAGGGACATCGGCCAGCACTCGGAAATCGTCCCACGAGATGCAACTAGTATACTTCCTCGCGATGTAATCGGCCAGCGTCATGTCGTGGCCAATAAAGTAGTAGCGGCCGCTTTGCGCGTCGACGACACCGTGGCCGGCCAGAAAGAGAACCAACAGATCGTCCGGTTCGGCCGTGTCGACCAGCTTGTCTCGCGCGGCTTCGAGCGCTTGGCGCCAGTTCTCCGGCGTGACGTCCCGGTCGAAAAGCAGTTCCGGCTTGGCCACCGTGTAGGCGCCGGCGGATCGCGACTCCAGCGTGTCGGCCAGTGCCTCGGCGTCGGCAATCGGGTACTGCAGTGCCTGGATATTGGAGTCGCCATACTGGTTCAGTCCCGCGGCCAGGACGAAGAGCTTGGGGGTGCGAGGCCGTTCATCGGGTGCTTCTTCCGGGCGTTCAATCACGACGTGGCCCAGGGCCGTCGTGTTGGCGTCGGTGCCGACGACCAGTTGGATCAGGTTGCGCTGGTCGCTGGGCAGCGAGACGGTCCAGTCGTACGTCAATTCCGTCCCCTTTTCCACCTCGCGACTCTCGACGAGCTTCTCGTTGGTCGCCACCACGCCGTTGGCAAACACCTTGGCGCGGGCCAACCGGCTGGCCGCCGGCATCGAGATCCGCGCTCGCACACTGGTCGAATTCGGCCGAATCAGCGCTCCGGCCCGGGGCGAGAGAATCTCCACGCGAGGTGTCACGGCGATTTGCCCGGTAACCGTCTCGTGCAACTCACCCGGCGCCTTATGCCGGGCCGCCGCAAACGCTTCGTGCAGGCTGCCGGCCGGGAGCAATCGTTCCAGGACGTCGGGGCGTTCGAGGTTCTTGTAGAACTGGTCGGCCCGATAGAAGTCGGGCAAGCGCTCGATACCCCGGTTCACCTGCCAGCCGAAGAAGGTGTGGCCGTTGGCCGAGGCGTCGTAGTATCCGTCGGGAGTCCACAGAGCCCAGTCGCGTTCGGCGCTGACAAACAGCGTGGCCAGCGGTTGCCAGGCGGGCAGCGACTGGAAATCGGGCCGGGCCTTGCCGCCGCGCGATGTTTGGAAGACCACTTCCTTATCCCAGGGCGCTTTCCAGAGCCCCTGGTAGATTGCGGTGGGCGTCGCATCGAAATGTTCCTCGGTCCCGTCGGCCCAAATGATCTTCGTGACGACGTCGCCTTGGCGAACGCCTCGACGAAACAGCGGACCGGCCGGGTTGATGGCCGCGACGAAGAGATGTTCCTTGGGTTCCTTTCGCAACCGCAGATCGACGCCCCAGCGACTCAGTCGAGCCGATTCCTGCTGGCTGTCGGCCAGACTCCAGATACATACCGTTCCGTCTCCCGAGCCGGAAACCAGATAGCGCCGGTCGGCCGACACGCCCAGCGATTTGACCTCGTCTTGATGTCCGCGGAAATGGCGCACGAGGGGAAATTTCTTCACCGGGTCGAGGCGGTGTACGTAGATGCCGTTGTCGCCGTCGGTGCCGATCGCCACAGCCGTAGGCTTGCCGTCGGGACCGAGGATCCAGCAAAAGCTTTGCACGGAGCCCCGCTGGCTGGAAATCCCCCGAATGCTACCGCTGGGGCGGTTGTCGCGCAGAAGCTCCAGTGAGCCATCGGGCGCCCGCCGCGCGCTCCATCGGCCTTGTTTCGGATTGACGGCAATCCAATCTTCCGGCCGTGGCGCCGGGCCGCTGCCCAACTCCAGCCGGGTCAAGTCGAACGTTTGCCGCAGGGGGGCGTAATTATTGAACCCCTGATTGTCAAGCTCCGTGCCCAACGCGATCCGGTAGATCGGGTCGCTCTTGGCGAAGGCCACTTTGAGGACCCGTCTCGACTTACCCCGCAAGGCGGCTTTCCGCTGCGGCGCGTCGAGCGGCTCGACGGCCACCTCGTTGTGGTCGCCGCCGGTGTAGGCCAGTCGCTTTCCGTCGGGGCTGATCGCACAGGCGTGGATGTGATCGGGCAGCACGACCCGGCGGGTGATCGTTTGCGCGCCGAGATCCCAGACCTGCAACTGGCTCTTCCGCGTGACACGATCCCTCGTTGTGCCGACGACCAGGGTGTTTCCGTCCGGACTGAAGACCGCCGAGAGGACCACTCCGCCGGGTTCCAGGCGTTTGGCAACGCGGCCGTCGCCGGAGAGATCCCAGAGATAAAGATTGCCCTGCATGTCGGCCGAGGCCATTTTCGAGCCGTCGCGACTCACCGCCAGCGCGGTCACGATGCCGTGGTGGACGGTATCCAGGGCGTGAAAATCCTTACGGTCGGCGATCCCGATTCGGGCGAGCTTCCAGAGGGGGCGCTGCTGGGTGCCGACAAACAGCGGCAAAATGACGTGCGAACTGCCGACAAAGACGATCGGCCGCACCTTGGGCTGTTGCTGGATGAGCCGGGCCCGCTCGGCATCGAAGGTCTTCTCATCCGGGGGATAGAGTTTCAGCGGCTTCCACTGGCCCCGTTTCCAGAGCATCGACTGACCGGCCGTGTCCATCGAAGCCAGCCAGTCGCCGTCGCCGGAAAAGGCCAGCGAGCAGACCGATTGGCGATGATAGATTGCCTCGGTATGATAAACGGTTTGGCCGTCGGCGTCCTTCTGTTCCGGCGCGTGGAGCACTTCGACGAGCGAGCCGTCGGTCGGGTTGACCACGACGATCTCGCCCAGCGCGCCGGTGGCTCCATAGCCGCCGAAGGCCAACAGGCCGTCGCTCGGTGCCGAAGCCAACGCGTAAATGCTACCGCGCAGGCCTCGGGCGACTTGCCAGCGGATCGTTCGCTCGCGAAGAAATGTGCGGCGAAGGTCGCGGCCCAAGGCACCGAGATTCCAGACCTGGACCACCTTGTCGAGACCCGCCGAGCATAGCCGCTTGGAATCGGGCGTAAAGGCTAGGGCCTGCACCGTGGCGGTGTGCCCCCGGGCGTTGATCCGCAGCTTGGGTTCGGCCGCCGCCCGTTGGCGAACGCGGATCAGATCGCGCTGGCCGGATTCTTGGGCTGTCGCTTGACTGACGGCGCCAACGACCGAGGCGAACAACACGGCGGCGGCGATCGGGCGTAAACCGGGCAGTCGCATCGGGGTCTCCCGTGGGTGGATCGAGGTTGGTCTAGCACGCCCGTTGGTAATTCGGATGGGTGCCTGGGGTCGAGCGCAGCGAGCCCTCAGTTGGTTGTGATCTGGGGG
>CAYUIQ010000116.1:0-26797 GCA_964444795.1 uncultured Planctomycetaceae bacterium | reverse complement strand
GCCAGCGGCTCTCGCAAACGCGAGTCCCCTGGGCGCCCCGTTTCGACGGCATGTCCGCGGCAGGAAGTCGTTTGTTTCTCGTCACCGGCGACGGGAAGCTGATCGCCTGGCAGTGACACGTTATCCGCCCAACCGCAATGGCGAACGGTCGGGCTATTCCGCCGAACTGCAACCTCGCACCGATCGATGACCCTCACTGGATGTTCGCCAAACTCCACGGCCGGCCCCGCGGAGGCCTTGTGGACCGGCCCGCAAATCCTCGCCGAAAAGGGAGAATGACCACATGACTCGGTTTCTAATCCACACACGGGCCGGTTGCCGCCGGTCGTTCCCGCGTTGTCTGCTACACGGATTTGCCCCGCTGGCCGTTGCCGCGATCTCGATCATTGGAGCGCAATTTGCGTGTCTCCCAACGGTTTGGGCGGAGTCAAATGTTCGGCCCAATATCGTCCTGATCATGGCCGACGACATGGGCTATGGCGACGTGAGTTGCAACGGCGCCACGGAACTGCCCACGCCGCATATCGATCGTCTGGCGGCCGGAGGGCTGCGGTTTACCCAGGGATATTGCTCCGCGTCGACATGTACGCCGACACGTTTTTCCTTCCTCACCGGGAAGTACGCCTTCCGCCAGCCGGGGGCCGGCATCGCGCCGCCCAATGCCACGGCCTTGATCGAGCCGGGAACCGAGACGATCGCGTCGATCATGGGCCGCGCCGGTTACGCCACCGCCGTGGTGGGCAAGTGGCACCTCGGGCTCGGTGCCAAGCCGGGGCCCGATTGGAACGGTCAGCTCAAGCCCGGCCCGTTGGAGATCGGGTTCGACTACTGCTTCCTCCTGCCCACGACCAACGACCGCGTACCCAGCGTCTACGTCGAGAACCATCGCGTGCGGAACCTCGACCCCAAGGATCCCCTCTGGGTGGGAAGGAAGCGCCCCGGGCCGGATCACCCAACGGGCATCGACCCCGACGTGCGGGCGAAGCTGAAGATGAACTGGAGTCACGGCCACAATCACACGGTGCATAACGGCATCGGCCGCATCGGCTACTTCACCGGCGGACACGCGGCCCGATGGCGCGATGAAGATCTGGCCGACGAGTGGGTCAAGCAATCGATCCGGTGGATCGAGCAGAACAAGGACAAGCCGTTCTTTCTCTTCTTCTCCTCCCACGACCTGCACGTCCCGCGCATGCCCCACGAGCGATTCCACGGCAAGACGAAGCTCGGGTTTCGCGGCGATGCGATTGTGCAACTCGACTGGTGCGTTGGCGAGTTGGTCAAGACGCTCGATCGGCTCGGGCTCACCGAGAAGACGTTGATCGTTTTCTGCAGCGACAACGGCCCGGTGCTCGACGACGGTTACCACGACGGCGCGATTACCCAGCTCGGCCGCCACACACCCGCCGGACAATACCGGGGCGGAAAGTACAGCATCTACGAGGGCGGCACGCGGACGCCGTTTATCACCTGCTGGCCGGGAACCATCAAGCCGGGCGTCTCGGACAAGATCGTCTGCACGATCGATCTGGCGGCCAGCATGGCGGCGATGACCGGCCAGGCACTTTCAGAAGATGCCTGCCCGGACAGTTTCAACGTGCTGCCGGCCCTGTTGGGAAGACCCAACGCCAAAGGCCGCGACCATCTCATCCAGCAACCCAACCGCGGCCCGACCTTGGCACTTCGCCTCGGCGATTGGAAAGTGCTTTCCTATGCCAACGCCCGGCCGATCAAGTCGCTAACGTACGAAAAAGCCGAGGGCCGGTACGAGCTTTACAACCTGGCCGACGACCCCGGCGAGAAGAAGAACCTCGCGGCGAAGGAGCCCGAGCGATTGAAGGAAATGCTGGCGAAGTTGGAGGCGATCAAGGCGGCGCCGCGCAGCAGGCCCTGATCGGTTTTCCTCGTTACGACGCTTCCGCGTCAAAAGAGGTGCGATAACTGCTGGAGGAGAAGCGTCCGGCCGTGCGTTCGCACGCGACTACTTGATGCCTCGCAACCTATATGGCGTGCCCGACTCATCTCGCAACTCAACCGTTTCAGAAAGATCGCGACTTACGGCAAATATCCGGTGCGGCGGCATCCCCCTGAATCTGTACGGCGGTATTGTGATTGCGGCGATCACGATACGGTCTTCCTCAACGGCTCGAACAAGGAGTTCTCCGAGCGTCTCGTCTGGAAAAGACAAATCAAACTCCGACTTGACGAGTTGACATGCATCTGAAGTCAATCTCGGATGTCGGAACCTCAGCCAGAAATTACGGAACACGACTTGGCTCCCAACCCATGTACTGTTTATGAAGAGGAGATCCTCCTCGCATGACGATTCTCGGTGCCCACATGTCGATCGCCGGCGGCTATTATAAGGCCGTCGAGCGCGCGGCGGAAGCCGGCTGTCAGGTCCTACAGCTCTTCTCCAAGAACAACAACCAATGGCAAAGCAAACCAATCTCCCCCGAGGCGGCCTCGCTGTTTCGGGACGCACTCGAGGCATCGAACATCACCCATCCGCTGGTACACGACTCTTACCTCATCAACCTCGCTAGCCCCGACCCGGCTTTGTGGCGCAAGTCGATCGCGGCCTTTGCCGAGGAGTTGCAGCGGGCCGACGTGCTGGGGATTCCGTACGTTGTGGCGCATCCGGGGGCCTACACGACCGGCAGCGAAAAACAGGGGCTGCGGCGGATCATCTGGGCGCTGGACCGCGTTCATGCGATGACCGACCCGGGCGGTGCCCAATGTCTGTTGGAAACGACCGCCGGCCAAGGGACCGCGTTGGGCTGGAAGTTCGAGCATCTGGCCGCGATCCTCGACGGCGTGAAAGAACCCGACCGGTTGGGCGTCTGTTTCGACACCTGCCACGTCTTCGCCGCCGGCTATCCGCTCACCCGGCAGAAGGAGTATCGGGCCACCATGCGGGCGTTGGATCGGACCGTCGGCGTTCGGCGGATCCGCGCGTTCCACCTCAACGACAGCCGCCGCGAACTGGGCAGCCGAGTCGACCGCCACGCCCATATCGGCCGCGGCGAAATGGGCATCGAGCCGTTCCGTCACCTGCTGGCCGACCGCCGCTTCCGCCGTGTGCCCATGTACCTGGAAACGCCCAAGGGTAAAGAGGACGGCGAGGATCTCGACATGGTCAATCTGCGAACGCTACGGGGATTGATCGATTAGGCTCTGCCGAGAGATCCGTACGATGGCCCTCCGAGGCCGTCGAAAAGAAGCGGGGCAAACGTAGCGACGGCCTCGGAGGGCCATCGTACGGATCATTCGAGCAAGCCTAACGCCGCCGCCCCAGTAGCAGGCTCGCTTCGCGGCTGCCGAGAAGATGGCTTACGGCGAAGAACACCGCCAGACTTACCCCCAAGGGAATCAGCACGCGGCAGAGTTGCCCGAGCAGGTGGTCGGCCCCGCCGATCAGGCTCAGCGTGGCGTAGCCGGCGGCGGCCATCACCGCGGTGGCGACCAGGGTGCGGGCGGTCGTGACGACCAGATCGTGCCAGCCCAGCGACGTCTTGCGGCGGGAGAAGATGGCCAGCAAGAAACAGACTTGCACACCGGCGGCGATCGAAGTGGAAACGGCCAGTCCCTTCTCGGCCATCGGCCAGATCAATGTTAGGTTGAGCGTGAGATTTAACAGCACCACGCCCACCCCAATGCGGATGGGCGTCGTCCGATCGCCCAGCGCGTAATAGCCACGCACCACGACCGGCAGCGCGCAGTAAGCCCAGACGCCGGTCGCATACCAGGCGATCATCCGAGCCGCGCGGGCCGTGTCCTCGGCGGTGAATTGGCCGCGCTGGAAGAGCAATCGGGCCAGCGGTTCGGCCAGCATGATCAGCCCCGCGGCGGCCGGGATGCTCAGGAACGCGACCAGCCGCAACCCCAACGTCAGATCGGCTCCCAACCGCCTTCGGTCGCCACGCGCCGCATGCCGACTCAACAGCGGAAAGATGGCCGTGGCCACGGCCAGCCCGAGGATTCCCAGCGGAAATTGGTAAAGCCGTTCGCCGAAATAGATGGCCGCCGCCGCTCCCTGTTCCAAGGGATAACGCACACCGCCCAGCCAGGCGATCCCTGCGGATTGGCCGTCGCGGGCGGTGAGTCCCCAGGCGATGAGGCTGTCGGCCAGCGTGTTGATCTGCGTAACGGCCAGCCCCAACACCATCGGCCCCATGGCGCGCACGACCCGCACGACCGGCTCACGAGCGGCCGCCCAATGATAGTCGAAGCGAAACCCGAGCCGTCGCAACACGGGCAGTTGCACGCCCAACTGCAACACACCAGCCACCAGGATCGACGCGGCCAAGACGTAAGCCTGGGCCTGTGGGTCGCCGGCGAAACGAGGCGCCACCAGCCAGGCGGCCAGTAGCCAGCAGATGTTCAGCACCGCGGGCGCAAGCGCCGGCACGCTGAAATGCGACAGGGCGTGTAGCGTGGCGGCAAGTTGGGCGGTAAGGCAAATGAACAGCGTGTAGGGGATGATCACGGCCGAGAGGCCCAGCAACAGCGCCATGCCCGGCACATCGCCCCAAACCAACCAAAGCAGGCCACACACGGCTTCGGCCGCGACGACCAACACAACCAGCACGACGGCCAGCCAGGTGAGCGTCACGCTGACCATTTGCCAGGCGGTGGCCCGGTCCTTTTCGAGCTGTTCGGTCACCACGGGCAGATAGCTGGCCGTCAGCGCGCCTTCGCCGAAGAGCCGGCGGAAGAGGTTGGGGATGCGGAAGGCCACCACGAAGGCGTCCATGACCCCCCCACTCGACATACCCAGCAGGCCGGCGGTGACCATGTCGCGAGCCATTCCCAACACCCGGCTGGCCAGCGTCCCCAGGCTGGTGATGCGAGCGCCGGAGATCAGCGGATGTCGTTTCGGCCCGTTCATGGGGCCATGGTAGAGGCTAGCTCCCCCGGTGGGAAGGGCGGGTGGCATCGGCGACGAAAATCCGTAAGATGGGGCTGCTAAACAACCCTACCCGCGAAAGAGACTCACCGATGGCCAAACGATCGAAATACCAAGACGGCATCATTCGTAATTACTATAAGAACCAGGGGGCCATCTTGGTCCAGCGGCTGGGCGAACTGGTCACCGACTTGTATCTGGCCGAGGGTAAGGCCCGCGTGCGCATCTGGAAACGGGTCACCACCACGCTGGAAAAACTGGAGATACCACCCGCCCGCATCAAGCGCCTGTTGCAGAGCGATAACCCCGCGCTGGTGGCTAGTTTGCTGGAGGAGTTGCTCAATAAGAAGTAGCCGTTGAGCGTTTCCCAAGTACCGTGGGGCACGTTTCCAACGTGCCTGGCACGATGGAATCGTGCCCCACTTATTTCTGCGCTGATCCTTAGGTCAATTTCTTACCGGAGGTTGCTCAAATGAAGTGTATGACCGCGCTCCTGCTAATCGTCGGCACGACCCTCGCGATCCCCCACGTCGCCTCGGCCGGCGAGGGCCCGAAGCATCGCCAACTCACGGCTGTCCCCTTCACCGCGGTGAAGATCACCGACGGCTTCTGGGCACCGCGGATTCGCACCAACCGCGAGAAATCGCTGCCCCACAACTTCAAGTGGTGTGAGCGGACCGGCCGCTTTGCCAATTTCGCCAAGGCCGGCGGGCTGATCGATGGGAAGTTCGAGGGCATCTACTTCAACGACTCCGACGTCTACAAGGTGCTCGAGGGGGCCGCCTACTCGCTGGCCGATCGGCCGGATCCCGCGCTGGAGAAGATGGTCGACGACGTGATCGCCAAGATCGCCTCGGCGCAACAGCCCAACGGGTATCTCAATTCCTATTACACCCTGGTCGAACCCGATAAGAAGTGGACCAACTGCCGCGTGCGCCACGAGTTGTACTGCGCGGGGCACATGTTCGAGGGCGCCGTGGCCCACTATCGGGCAACCGGCAAGCGTACGTTTCTCGACGTCGCCTTGCGGTTTGCCGACCGGATCGACGAACTCTTCGGTCCCGGCAAGCGTCACGACGTGCCCGGCCACGAGGAGATCGAACTGGCCCTGGTCAAGCTCTATCAGGTGACCGGCGAGGAAAAATACCTGAATCTGGCCAAGTTCTTCGTCGACATTCGTGGCGACGAGTCGAAACGCCCGATCTACGGCGACTACTGCCAGGACCACAAGCCGGTGCGCCAGCAGAGCGAAATCGTCGGCCATGCCGTTCGGGCGATGTATCTCTACGCTGGCGTGGCCGACGTGGCCGCCTACACGGGCGACAAAGGATACATCGCCGCCATGGACCGGCTCTGGGGCGACGTCGTGCGGCGCAAGATGTACATCACCGGCGGCATCGGTGCCCGGCACTCGGGCGAATCGTTCGGCGCCGCTCACGAACTACCCAACGACTCGGCCTACGCCGAAACGTGCGCGGCCATCGGCCTGGCCCTCTGGGCACACCGGTTGAACCTGATGCACGGCGACGCCCAGTACGCCGACGTGCTCGAACGCGTCATCTACAACGGCGCGCTGTCGGGGATCGATCTGTCGGGCGAGAAATTCTTCTACGTCAACCCGCTGGCCAGCAGCGGCCGGCATCATCGGCAGCCGTTCTTCGGGTGCGCCTGCTGCCCGAGCAACGTGGTGCGGTTCGTTCCCTCGGTGCCCGGATATGTCTACGCCACCCGTGACGACGGACTTTGCGTCAATCTTTACGTGGCCGGCACGGGCGAGATGGCGGTGAAGAACACGAAGGTCGCGTTGACCCAGCAAACCCGGTATCCGTGGGACGGCAGAGTTCGGCTGACCGTCGATCTGGCGGAGCCGGCCGAGTTCGACCTGCGGCTGCGCGTGCCCGGCTGGTGTGAAGGGGCAACGATCGCCGTCAACGGCAAGCCGTTCGATCGGGTCGCATTAGAAAAGGGTTACGCACCAATCCGCCGCCCGTGGAAATCGGGCGACGTCGTCGAGTTGGATCTGCCGATGCCCATTCGCCGCATCGAGGCCCATCCGGCCGTGACCGCCGACGCCGGGCGCGTGGCACTGCAGCGAGGTCCGGTCGTCTACTGTTTCGAGGCGGTCGACAACGACGGCCGGGTGAGCAACATCATGCTGCCCCACGACCCGCAACTCACCGCCGAACACCGCGACGACCTGCTCGGAGGCGTTACGGTGATCACCGCAACGGCGCGCGACGGCCGCAAGATCACCGCCGTACCCTATCACGCCTGGGACCATCGCCAGCCGGGCGAGATGATCGTCTGGGTGCGCCAAGACGGCAAGGCACGCGACGCCGGCACCGACGACCCGGCCTGGAAAGACGCACTTTACCGTCCCCTGGACCCGACGACCCTCGGCCCGTCCATACCCCTTTCCATCGCCGAAACCAGCACCGTCACCACCTCTCACTGCTGGGCCCACGACACGCCCGCCGCGCTGAACAATCTGGCCGAACCCAAGAGCTCGAACGATCACGACATCCCCCGCCTCACCTGGTGGGATCACCTCGGCACCACCGAATGGGTGCAATACGAGTTCGAGTCGGCCCGAAAGGTCTCCGCCATGGAAGTCTACTGGTTCGACGACGAACGCAAGCCGGGCAAGTGCCGGGTTCCCAAGTCATGGCGGTTGCTCTACAAAGCCGGCGACGGGTGGAAACCCGTCGAAGGCGCCTCGGCCTTCGGCACCGCCCTCGACAAGCCCAACCGCGTCACGTTCGACGCCGTTGAGACAACCGCCCTACGGATCGAAGTCGATTTGAAGCCCGAGTTTTCGGGGGGTGTTTTGCAGTGGAAGGTGGAGTAGGGAGGGAGAAAGGGGCTCCTGCCGACGGTTCTCCGCCGCATCACATAGTGCGTACACCCTGATACCACCACCCTCGCGTTCTTTTGCCATCCCCGAAACCTATCGCAAGAACGCCATGACCGGCACAAGAAACTAGTAGGGTGTCCACGGAATTCGCCACGCTCCCTCTGTCTGCACCCCCCCACTCGACGGGCGATCGGTGACATATGTCTGTCACCCCGCAGCGGAGTTGTTCCCCAGATTCCACCTCTGCCGGTTGTCTCGCCAAGCGGCACGGCTATGTTGGGGTCTTTGAGACGGATAATCCCCAGTTGTTCGGGAGTTAGTCCGGGGACACCAGGCTAGTTTTCCAAATCACATTCCGGTTTCAGGTTGCTTTGGCAAGGGGGATCAAGCGATGAGATTTGCACTGCAAGGTTTGTTTGGTCGTTACTCTCCTACCGGCACTCGCAAGAAACGGGGCCGGCGACCCGGTCTGAGTGCTCGCCTTTTGTCCGTCGAACCGCTGGAGGGCCGGTTGCTGTTGTCCAACGGTTCGGGGGATAACCTCTGGAACCACCGCGAAAACGCAGACGACCGATTCCACGATTGCGGACCTTGGGTGCGACCGTGGCGCACCGATCACGACGACGGCGTCGGTCGCTGGGTGGGGGAATGGTCCTACGATATACCGTGGGGTGGGACCACGACCGACGGCACCAGCGACGGCAGCTTCGTACGCGGTTATGCCAAGGACCACCAGGTCCATATCTGGACGCACGTCTACGTTGCCGAAGCCAGGGCAATCACACTCACAGGCGGCGGCGGTTGCGGGGCGTGGGCCTTTCTGAATATCGATGACGACCCCGGCAATCTTGACCTGCCGCAGCAACTGTCGGCATCGCTGGAGTTGGAGCAGGGCTGGAACCGGATCGACGTCACGACCTTCCACCAGCACGAAGGTTTTACATTCGAGGTTTGGGGACTGGCCGGGATGGTCGACGTCATGAACCACGGAGAACTCTTGCCGCCGGACATCGCGGTGGACAACGACCCGGTGGTGGTCGACGAAGGGGACATGGCCGTCAACTCGGGCACGTTCTCCGATCCCAACGGCGATCCCGTGGTGTTGTCGGCTACGGTCGGCCTGGTGGTCGACAACGGCGGCGGCGCCTGGGGCTGGGCGTTCGATACCACCGACGGTCCGATCGAGAGCCAAGTGGTAACGATTCGGGCTACCGACGACGGCGGCCTGTGGAGCGAGGTCGAGTTCGATCTCGGGGTCAACAACGTCGCGCCGGAGTTCACCGATCTGGCGGTCACGCCCGCCATCTGGGAGAACGAAGTGGTCACGCTTACGGGGACTTTCACCGATCCGGGCACGGGCGACGTCCACACGCTCCTGATCGACTGGGCGGACGGTTCCGATCAGGTTGTGGTCTTGCCCCAAGGCGATCGTGTCTTCGCGGTGGCCCATCGCTACCTCGACGACGGTCCTTCGCCCGGAAACGGTACCCTTCATGACCTGTACGCGATTGACGTCATCCTCCGGGACGACGAAGGCGACCAGGACGCGGGCGACGTCGAGACGCTGGTCAGGAACAGGCGTCCCGAGATCGTCGACTTCTTGGGCCCCGACACGGGTGTCCCGTTTCAGGACTTGGATTTCACCGTCAACGTCACGGACGCCGGCACCTTGGACGTTCTGACGGCCACGTTCGACTGGAGAGACGGCTCGCCGCTGGAGGAAGTGAAAGTGGTCGAGGGGACCGCCGAGGCGAGCCACGCGTACATCACCGCGGGAAACAAGAAGCCCAGGGTGAGGGTCGATGACGACGATCTCGGGTTTGACCAAACCAACAAGGGCGTGACGATCACCAATGCCGCCGTACTGCCCGACCCGATGGCGCCGGGGGAGAACGCGCTGTTCGTGGGCGGAACGAGCGATGCGGACAGGATCGATCTGAGGCCGCTGAAAAGCGGGGCCGTGCGGGTGACAATCCGTTCCGACGCCTTGGAGCCCCAGCCCGAGTTGGCTGCAGTTGCTTTGGACGGCAAGACGACTGCCGCCGGGAAATTCACCGGTGTCTTCCATCCCACCGCCGACGGACACATCTACGTTTTCGCCGGCCCCGGAGATGACACCGTGCATTTGCTCTCCAGTGTCACCCGGGATGCCGTGGTCTACGCCGGAGCCGGCGACGACGTCATCCACGGCGGCAGCGGCAACGACGAGCTCTACGGCGCCGACGGCAACGACGGGCTCTACGGATTCTCGGGCAACGACCGCCTCGACGGGGGCGACGGAGACGACCGCCTCTTCGGTTATCGGGGTGACGACCTCCTGCTGGCCGGTCTCGGAAATGATCTGCTCCACGGACACCTCGGCGACGACGTTCTCGCCGGCCACGCCGGCAGCGACCGGCTCTACGGCAGCTTGGGCCGTGATCTGTTGATCGGAGGACTGGGAACAGACGTTCTCTTCGGGTCGGCCGGAGAGGACCTCCTGATTGGCGGCGCGACCAGCCACGACACCAGCGACGAGGCCCTCCTGGCCATTCTCGCCGAGTGGATGGCAGCCCGACCAATCCACGAGCGTATCGAGAATCTCCGAGACGGCGGCGGACTGAACGGCTCGTTCGTTCTCCGCAAGGGCGACACGGTGTTCGACGACGAACAAGAGGACTGGCTTTTCGGGGCTTCCGCGGCAGATTGGTTCCTCTTCTTCGACACGGACCGCGTCAAGCCGGGGTCAAAACCGACCTAGTCGCGGGGCAACGAACGAGCAAGCCACGTTTCGACACACGCTGGAGTTTACACGGTATTCCGGGGACACCCCAGAGTTTATTGACAACTCAGAACGGAATACCATCGTCGATCTCGCTGGGTTTTGTTGCTGGTGGCGTGCCAAACATGTCGTAAATCGCGCCGGCCACGCCCCCGCCGTCATCGGCGAAGTGGTCACTTCGATGCTCGAAAGACGCGGTTCAACAGAAGCGAGGATATGCACGGGAACTTCGAGACGTAGTGCCCACGTATAGGTGCCGCCGTTCCAGTTGTCGCATTCGGTCTCGTCGAAGTATGCGTATGCACTTTCGAGCAACTCGACAACCTCCGCCCGCCCTTGATGCCGGAGAAGATCCGCAAGCGTTCCAACAACTGCGCTCACCGGCTGTGGAAATGTGGCGTCACGCATGGTGAGCTGCTTTCCATTCATTCTGAAAGATCAGGGGATCTCCGAGAAACGTAGATTTGGCGATTGATCTACCCCGAGTCTGCGGAGCTTATCAGCGGGACCCAACCATATTGTACCCCGGTATTGACGGGCACAAAAGCCAAACACCCGTGATTCTTCGCCCCAGAACCTGCGGCGTGATCCTCCAGCGGCAGATCACCACCCAGCGGGAAAAAGCCCCCTCTTCTCCCACCACCCCATCGCCCGTATAATCCCCGCATGGGCAACCAACAACTCGAAGCGCGGCTGCGGCCGCTGTTGACTGAACTTTATGGCGATCGGGCCGGGGAGTGCCTGGGGCGGATCGTGGGGATGGCTTCGCGCTATGGGCCGGAGATGCCCCGGGACGAGCGATCCGGGTGGGACCAGCGCGACGTTGTGTTGATTACCTACGGCGATCAGGTTCGCCGCGAGGGGATCGCGCCGCTGGCGTGTCTGGGCGAGTTTCTTCGCGTCGCCGGGCTGGAACCGCTGATCAATACGATCCACTTCCTCCCGTTCTTTCCCTATTCGTCCGACGACGGGTTCTCGGTGATCGATTACATGGCGATCGATCCGGCGCTGGGCGATTGGGAGGACGTCGCCCGGCTGGGGGAGCGGTTTCGGTTGATGTTCGATCTGGTAATCAACCACGTCTCGCGCAAGAGCGGTTGGTTTGCCGATTACCAGGCCGGGCGCGAGCCGTTCACAAAGTACTTCATCGAAGCCGATCCGGCGGCCGATACGTCGATGGTCACCCGGCCGCGGAGCCTGCCGCTGCTGACGCCGGTGGAAACGACCCGCGGCACGCGGCATGTGTGGACGACCTTCAGCGACGATCAGATCGATTTGAACTTCGCCGAACCCGACGTGCTGGTGGCCATGCTCGAGGTGCTGTTGTTCTACCTGAAGCAGGGATCGCGGATCGTGCGTCTTGATGCGATCGCCTATCTCTGGAAAGAGTTGGGCACCTCGTGTATCCATCTTCGGCAGACGCACGTCGTGGTGAAGCTGATGCGCGTACTGGTCGACGCGGTTGCGCCGGGCACCGTCTTGTTGACCGAAACGAACGTGCCGCACGAGGAGAACGTCAGCTATTTCGGCCGTGGCGACGAGGCGCGGATGATCTACCAGTTCAGCCTGGCGCCGCTGTTGCTCGACGCGTTGACCACCGGCGATGCGAGCCTGCTGGGCCGGTGGCTGGCCGATCTCGAACCGCCGCCGCCGGGCTGTACCGTGTTGAACTTCACCGCCTCGCACGACGGGATCGGCGTTCGGCCGCTGGAAGGGATCGTTCCGCCCGAGCGGCGCGATCGGCTGGTCGAATGGGTTCGATCGCGCGGCGGAGCGGTCAGCACCAAGGATAATCCCGACGGTTCGCAAAGCGCCTACGAACTGAACGTCACCTATTTCGACGCCCTGGGCGATGCCAGTGATCCGGACGACGAGATGCAGGTCCGCCGGTTCCTGGCCAGCCAGGCGCTGATGCTGTCGCTGCGGGGGATCCCCGGCGTCTACTTCCACAGTCTGGTAGGCACCCCCAACGACACGGCCGGCGTGGCACGCACGGGTCGAGCCCGATCGATCAACCGGCGGAAGTTCGAGATCGGCGAGCTGAGCGACCTGTTGGACCACTCCGACACCCCACAGTCGCGAGTATTACGCCAATACCGGCGTTTGCTGGCGGTTCGCATGGCCCAACCGGCATTTCACCCGGACGCTCCGCAAGAGGTGGTCGAGACGGGCGACCCGTCGCTGTTGGGTCTGATGCGTGGGGGCGGGCAGGGCCAGCCGCGAATCCTCGTGTTGGCCAACGTGGGGCGGGAGCCGAAGTCGATCGATCCGGCGGCCCGATTTGGCGGCTCGATGGGTGCCGATCTGTTGAGGGACGGGTGGTCCGCGGCCTCGGGAACCCCCCTGTTGTTGGCCCCTTATCAGGTGGCGTGGCTGCGGGCGTAGCCGCCCGTTTGACGACCGGACCCGGTTGTGTTAATCTGCCGGGTGTTCGGTTCTTTTCCAAATTTCTTGTCCATACATTTATGAGGAATGCTCGCATGTCTTTTCGCGTGTTGAATATGGGGGTGGTCGTGTTGGGTCTGGTGGTGGCAATCGGTTGCTCGGGAAAGCAGCCCCGAGTCATACCGCCGACGATCGATCCGGGCGGCGCGGCCAGTGCGGCCATTGAGGAATACGACAAGGACGGTGACGGGGCCATCGGTGGCGACGAATTGAATGCCGTACCCTCGATCAAGTACGCCATGGAACAGAAGCGGATCGACACGGACGGCGACGGCAAGGTAACGGCCGAGGAAATCCAAGCACGGATCGAGGCGTGGCAAGAGACCAAGGTGGCGGTCACGAACTACGGCTGCAGGGTCTTGGTCGACGGGCAACCGCTGAGAGACGGCACCGTGACCTTCGAGCCGGAGGCATTTCTCGGCGAGGCCGTCAAGGGTTGCACGGGCAAGACCACGGAGCACGGCGACGCCTTCCTGGAAGTTCCCGATCTCGACCCGCAGGGTTGCCACATCGGGTTGTACAAGGTGAAGATCACGTCGGCTTCGAAGACGCTCCCGGCCAAGTACAACACGGCAACGACTCTGGGTGAAGAGATCGCTCAGGACGCCCAGAGCGGCGAGCAAAGAACCTTCAACCTGTCGAGCCGGTAACACACGTTGCCGCGGGGCCGGTCGATGGCACGCGAGACGGCCGATGCGAGATCCCGACGCGCTACTGGCGGCTTTGGCCCGGTCGAAGTTTCGCAGCCGGTTCCGCCTGGGGGCCAAGGAAGCGGACTATCTGCAACAGAAAACGCTGCCGGTCGTGCTGGAGCACGGCCGGCAGTTTGTTTTGCGGCGGTTGGCACCGGCCGAACCGGTCAACGACGGCCGGCAGACGCCCATGCGCGGCCATCCGGTGTTTCTCGCCCAACACGCCACGGCCACCTGTTGCCGCGGTTGCCTGGCCCGGTGGCACGGCATCGCCAAGGGCCGGCCGCTGCAGCCCGAGGAAATCGACTATATTGTGTCGGTCATCGATCGCTGGCTGGCGACGGCCATAACGCAGTTCGTGAATGATCCGGGATAGCCGCCTCTCCGCCGTCCGGGCCGTTTGACACTCCCACGCAATTCTGGTACGCTCAAACGGCGTCGGACACCGCTCGATGTCCGTGGGCTCGATGTCTGTTGGTTTCTGGCCAGAAAGGATGAAGTCATGCTTAACCGGTTGACGAAACTTGCGGTCGTGGCAGTCGTTCTTGCCGTGATGGGAAGCTGGGGATGTTCGGCGAGTACCAGCCCCTCGGATCCCGGGGAGGACGAAAAGAAGCCGAGTCAACAGCCCGTCGATGAGAAGCAACCCGAGCCGGAGCCGGACAAGCCGAAAACTCCCCGGCCTCCCCCCGAGCCCCTGCCGAAAATCGCGCTGCCGGCCATCGACGCCCAGGCAGCCGCCAAAGCGGCAATCGACCTCTACGACAAGGACGGCAACGGAACGATCGGCGGCGAGGAATTGAAGGCGGCGCCGGCGCTGGCGGCCGCGATGGCCGACCTCGACGAAGATCAAGACGAAGCCGTCAGCCAAGAGGAAATCGTCGCCCGGATTACCGCCTGGCAGGATTCCAAGATCGCGCTGACCAACCACGACTGCCAGGTCATGCGCGGCGAGGAGCCGCTGATCGGGGCCACCGTCACGCTGGTGCCCGAGGCGTTCCTCGGTTCGGAGGTCCAGACGGCCAGTGGCATTACCGACGAAGAGGGCATCGCGGAGATGAGCATTGCCGATCTGCCCGAGGGCGTCGTCGGTGTCCACTTGGGATTCTACCGGGTGCGGGTATCCAAGCTCCAGGACGGCAAGGAGCTGATTCCCGCCAAGTACAACACGGAAACGACCCTCGGTGAGCAGGTTTCCGAAGAAGACTGGGACGTACCTCTGTTCGAGTTGGCAGGTGAGTAGCATGTGGTGGAAACAAGCGGTCGGTGTGGCGATTGTAGTTCTGTTGATCGGTCCGGTCGGTTCCGCCGCGGCGCCGAAGAACGTGTTGCTGTTGGGACAGAAACGCGACCACCCGGCGGGGAGCCATGAGTACATGCCGGGTCTGGCCGTCTTGGCCGAGTGCCTCGAAGACGTACCGGACCTGCAAGTGACGATCGCAGGCGCCGACGAACCGTGGCCGGAGGGCCCGGCGATGTTGGACAAGGCCGACGCCGTGGTCCTCTTCCTGGGCCAAGGCGCCCGGTGGGAGCAGACCGACACGAAGCGATACGAAGCCCTCCAGCGGCTGGCCGCCCGGGGTGGCGCCATCGTGGGTATCCATTGGGCCATCGGCGCGAAGGACGCGAAGTATATCGCCGGTCACTTGAAACTAATGGGCGGATGCCACGGAGGCCCGGACCGCCGATACATCATCACCGAAGCGGATCTCGGCGTGGTCGATCGCGGGCATCCGGTGACGGCGGGGATCGACGATTTCCGTCTTCGCGACGAATACTATTACCGCCTGAAGTTCGCCACCGAAGGCAAGATCGTGCCCCTGCTGCGTGCTTCCCTGGAGGGCCGGCCGGAAACGGTGGCCTGGGGATTCGAGCGCCCCGACGGCGGCCGCTCGTTCGGTTTCTCGGGCATGCACTACCACGCCCATTGGCAGCAAGAGAGCTGCCGCCGGCTCCTGGCGCAGGCGGTCCTCTGGACCCTGAAACTCCCCGTTCCCGAGCAAGGTCTGCCCGTCGCCGTATCCGCCGACGTGTTGAAATTGCCGTAGAACTCCGCTGAGAAACAGGGCGTTGGTCCCGGGCCTTGATGTCTAACCGCTTCGCGGTAACGAGGCAGCGGCGCCTACCGCGTACGCGGCACAATCTCGATCTTCATTCCGCCGACCCAGTGCTTGAATTCGTCGGTGTAGTATTGATACGTACGACTGGCGGGGCCCGTGTAGCGGCCGGGAATGGCGGCCACCAGGCTCAATGGCAGTTCGACCCGCTGTTCGCCGGCCAGGGATCGCCAGTAGAGGACGACCTCGCGGCCGAGCACCTCGTAGGCGGCGATCTTCTCCGCCTTGACCAACTCCTTAAGTTGATCGTGGCGCACTTCCAATCCGCCGGGAATGCCGATGATGGCCACCGGCGTGGGAATCGGCTCGCCGGACCGGTTGACCACCACCACTCGGGCTTCGGTCACCGTGCCTTCGTCGATCTGTTGGGAATTCAAGGCCACCTCCAGATGCACCTTGCATAGCTCGGCACTGGCCGGCTTGAGGCTGTTGTAGCCGACGGCCAGCGAGTAGGGCATGTCCGAACCGTCGGTCATCCGCAACCCAATCGTGTGCTTGCCGGGCGTAAGCAACTCGGCCATCTCGGGCAGCGCGATGGCGCCCTCGGTTTGGCTGTCGAATGGTACCGCCGCGCCGACGATCCGGCCGTCGACGATCAGTTGCAGGCTGCCCGGCGCTTTGGGCTTCGCCCGGGCACGGTCGTACTCGACAATCGCCTTCAACGCCAGCACGGTCGACTGCGTCGATCCGTAACGGCCCGCCTTGCAGGCCTCGGCCAGATAGCGCATCGACTTCTCGACGTGGGCCGCGTAACGCGGATTGCGAAGCCAGGCCATCGTGGCCAGGGCGGTCGTCTCGACCATCAGCGCCTGTCCGCCGCTACCGACGATCGAGGTGGTCGCCCCTTCCAGCGAGCCATCGTCGGCCTGCTTGCCGGCCAGGCGGTCCAGCAGGTGGTTGGCCCCTTCGGCGTCGCCGGCCAGTGCCAACACGTTGGCCGATAGGGCGACGGCGTAGGTGTTGTCGCTTTTCTCCGCCGCGTCGCGAACCCAGGCGATCTCGCGCGTCAGATCGACCGTCTCGCCCGACTGGAGCAAGGCCCAGACGATATAGGCGTTGGAACAAGCCGGATCGGCGATCCAAGTGTGCAGCGCCCGCCGCTCTCGGGTGAATCCGCCCTTGCCGTCGCGGGTATCCAACAGCCACTTCCGGGTGCGCTGCAACATGGCGTCGTCGACGTGGCGAACTTGGGCCATGTCCGTAAACTCCAACAGCCCGTAGGCGGTCAGCGCCTCGTGGCCCGGGTCGGCGCCGAACCACTCGTAGCCGTCGCCCTCGCACTCGAAGCCGGCAAGCCGGTCGTAGCCGCGGGCAAGCAGTTCGTCGCTCCGTTGGACCATCGCCGGATCGACGCCCGTGTGCGAGGTGAAGTACTGCTGCGCCATGACCAGCGGATAGGTACTCGAACTGGTCTGCTCGAAACAGCCACAGGGCTCGCGGATCAGCCGGGCCAGCGCTTCGTTCAAGTTGGCCAACGGCGTGGGATAGACCACCGCGCGGCTCGTCATGCTTTCGGCGACCAGCGACTCGGGAATTTCGATCTCGTGCGAGACGGCCCCTCCGGAGGCCAGCAATCCGCCGAAACCGGCCTCGATCGGAAATCCGCTCGGCCGGATGGCGATGGTGCGCGTGACCCGATCGGCATAGGGGCCGGCCGTGCCGCTGAGCGTCAACTCGGCGGCGCCGTTGTACGACTCGACACCCACGGGCAACAGCCGTCGCACTCGGGCGTCGGGGGCCAGCGTTTGCGGCGACATGGCCGCGACCGTCACCAGCGACGGATGGGCCTCGATCGCGATCGAAGCGTTGCTCAAGATCGAGTCGGTCGCGTTGACGATGCCCACCGGCAACAGGATCTGATCGCCCGAGGTGACCTCCAGCGGCAGTTTCGGCTCGATGTAGTAGGGTTCGACCGATTCGATCTGCTCGGTTGCCTCGCCCAACGCGCCGGACGGCGTGAAGGCGTCGGCCGCGACACGGAAACTGGTCACCGAGTCGTTGAGTCCGAACTCGACGGTCGCCCGGCCGGTCTTTTCGTCCGTCGCGATGCCGGCGTGCCAGAAGAGCGTTTCAGCGAAGTCGCTCCGTTGGCCCGGTTGCCGATTGGGGCGCACCTGATGGGCGTAAATCCGCACGGCCACGAAATCGTTACGAATCTGTACGATCCGGTCCGCGTCAAACAGAGCGTCCCTCTTCTCCCGGGCGCCGACCTCTTCCAGCGCCTTGTTGAGTTGCCGCCGCTCCAGGGAAAGCTCCTCTTTGATGACCGGCATCGCTTGGGCCTCGGGCAGTTCCATCTCCAGATCCTCACCCATCGCCGCGGGTCCCGCGGCCGGATCGGCGGGCGGTGGCTCAACCGGCAGTGGCGGTTCGGCAGCGGGTACATCGACCGGTTTGGCGTCATGCGCTTCGGCCGGTTCACCCGCCGGCTCGGCAGCCGCGTCTGGCTCGTCGCCCGCACCCGGTTCCTCGGGAACGGCACCTTCCATAGGAGCCGGAACGGCGCCCCCGGGAAGGGCCATGCCGTCGAGCATCAATGCCCCGCCGCTGGCCCGCCAAACTTCCTCCCGCTCGCGGCGCGAGACCAGCCGCAGGGCCATCGCTCGCCGGGCTCCGTCGCCGTGCTCGGCAATGAACTTCGCCGGATCGACCAACCCGAACCGTCGCCAGCCCTGCGTGCCCAACAGCAGATCGACCGCTTGCGGGGCGTCCGGGTTCTCAGGATCGAGATAGACATGGGCGTCGGCCAACTCGCGAACGTCGTTCTCCAGCAAGACCATGACCGGCAGTCGAGGGGCCTGCTCGCGCGTTTCGATCATCTCCTGTACGGTGTCGTCGGTCACGGTGAGCCCGACCACCGCCGCGACCGGATCGCCCGATGCGTCGGTCGTTTCGATCGTCAGTTTCGCCGTTCCGCCGGGCACGTATCGCGGGGCGTCCGGTGTGATCTTCACGTAAACCGACTCCGCCGGCCGGCGAAAGATCAGCCGCTCGGCCAACGGTTTTCCGTCGCCGCTCCAGACGGTGGCCACCAGCACGCCGCCGATTTCTTCGGGCAATTTCAGCGTCGCCGGCGCCAGGGGCAGGAACTCGGCCCCTTTGAAATTCGGCCGCGCGGACGCCACTTCGGTTTCGCCCTGGCAAAGCGTTACCTGGACGTCGCCACGGAACGGAATACATCCGACCGAGAGCGTTACCGGCTGGCCCGGCTCGAAGACGGTTTTCTCGGAACGAATCACGACGCCCTCGGGCTTCACTTCCGGCAGGGGGAACGGCTTGTCGATCCCGGCCGGCTTGGTGATCTTCAGCGAGTACTTTCGGTTGGGACGGGGGATGAACTCGAAACGTCCGCGCCCTTCGTGTTCGCTACGGAACTCGGCCACCTTCCGGCCCCGGTCGTCGACGACGACGCCCGTCAGATCGGCCGGCTTCTTCGCCGGGGTAAAGGCCTCGAAGTAGACCCGGTTGGGTAACCCGGCCACCAATTCACCGCCCTCGGGATAGGCGGTCAGGTCGACCGTTTGTAAGAGGATGGGGATCGTCTTGCTGGCCGTTTCGACGATCCCGCCGTCTTCGATGACCATCGCCAGCGTGCCTTCGCCCCGCTCAATCGCCTCGGGCAACGTGAACTGGGCCGGGCAATTCCCCCACTGATCGACCCGATCGGTGCCCCGATAAACTTCCTTGCCGTCGACCCGGGCGGTCACGGTCACTTTGGCACCGACCGGAACACCGCCCTCGGCCCGTTCCACTTCCAGCGTGGCCGCCACTTCATCGCCGGGCCCGTACCCGTCGCGGAGAAACTCGATCTGGCTCTTTAGCCGCGGCGCGCGATAGGCGCGGATATCGAACTTCCGCTCGGCCGGTGGATGACCCGGGCCCGGATAGCTCACTTTGATCGTATACTCACCGCCGGCTTGCCCCTCGGGGATGGCCCACGAATAGCCCAGCACACTCTGCTGCGAGGCGACAAATCCCGAGGCGACCGTATCGCCCTTGGGGCCGAGGATCTCGACCAGAGCCTGGAGTTGCTCGGGCCCGGAGTCGGCCAGCGGCGCCCGAGTGCCATGATGCAGAAGGACGCCCCGCACGTACAGCGTCTCGCCGGGGCGGTAGATCGGTTTGTCGGTACTCAGGTGGGTTCGATAGCGGTCGGCGCCGCCCATCGTTTCGGTGGAAGCCATCCGTGCGACCCCCTTTTCGGGCGGGTCCGCTTCCGGATCCTTGGCCAACGTGATTTGCCAAAGCAGCCCGGCGGCAGTCACCAGCGACAGCACGGCCAGGGTATTACGCAGTGGACGATAACCGAACATGGGACGGTCTCCTTGATCGTACGGGAGCGAAGCGTTGCCACGGACACCACTTCGACGCCCCGGCGGGTCGAGAAGTTCCCGGGTGGGGGAAATGTTCGCGTCGAACAAGAAAAGGCCGTTTAGCCCAGGCACTTGTGCCCGGCGTTGGCGTTAGACAGGTGCCATGAGCACCTTCCCCGCCCTTGGCACCCGGCAATGGCACATTCGGCTTGATCAACGAACTCGCCGATTGCCTAACTCAAATCCCCCCAAACCGGTCCCAACGCATCGAGCACCTTCTGATACCGGGTGTAGTTCGCGTCGTAGAGGTCCCGCTTGACCGGGTCGGGTTGGTGAACTCGGGCCGTCTTCGTCATCGCGGCCACCGTTTCGGCGTATGAGGGGTAACAACCGGCGGCCACCGCCCCGGCGATTGCCGCACCCAGGGCGCCCAACTCGGTGACTGGTTATTGACGGGCCACCTTGCCATCTTTTTCTTCACGTGAGCGGCTGGCCTAGCCGCACGGCTTACGACGCGGTCACTGCGATGATCGCCGTGATCGCGCTGATTACCGACGCTATCGCAGACACAAGGGCAAGTATCCACAGACGCGATTCTCGAATCGCCCGCTGTGCCTCGGCAACTCGATGCTGCAATATGTGGTCAGGTGCCCGCCGCGCCGCTCCTGACGAGCTTCGTTCAATTGGATCCCCTTCGGTATCAACGCCCAGACGAGAAGCTTCACGTTCCAGTTCTTCGCCGCGTGGAAGCTTGGCCATACTGTAGTACCTCAATCGATCTAGCTGTCTTCATCGACGTTTCGTGGAACGAAAAAGGGGGCAGAATTGTCTTCCGTAGTGCCCCGTTTTTCGTTCATGGCACCGAGCGGCTCTGGGGGCTCGCTGCGCTCGACCGCCAAGCACCCAGCACTTACTCTCTTGCCACGATTCTAAACGACAAAGGTCGCCGCCTCAACTCAAATCCCCCCAGACCGGCCCCAACGCACCAATCACCTTCTTATACCGGGCGTACTTCGCGTCGTACAGATCTCGCTTGGCCGGGTCGGGTTGATGAACCCGGGCGGTCTTCGTCATGGCGGCTACCGCGTCGGTGTACGAGCCGTAACAGCCGGCGGCCACGGCCCCGGCGATTGCCGCGCCCAGGGCGCCCAACTCGGTGCCGGCGGGGATCTCGATGGGCAGTTGCAGGCAGTCGGCGAAGATTTGTACCCAGGTTTCGCTCCGCGCCGGGCCGCCGGTGAAACGGATCGCCTCGGGCGGATCGCGGAACTGTAGCAGCCGGTCGACGTGCGCCCGATGGGCAAACACCACGCCCTCGTAAATCGCCCGCAGCACGTGCCCCCGCGTGTGCCAGCCGGCCAAGCCCAGCAGGCAGGCCTTGGCGTCGGGGTCGTCGTTGGAACCGAAGAGGAACGGCAGGAAGGCGAGGCTGGTATCTTCCGGCGACGTGGCCGCCACCAGATCGTTGCACAGATCGTAGACCGACGACCCGCTCGCTTCGGCCGCCGCCCGCTCGGCCTGGAAAAACTGCGTGACAAACCACTCCAGATTACTGGCCGAGGTGGGGCTCCCTTCGAGCATCAGGTAATAGCCGGGGATGCTGTAGCAGGAGGTCATGAACAGGTCCTTGTCGACCAGCGGCTTGGTGTCGACGTATTGGTTGTTGCCCCAGGTGCCGGCCACGAGGATCATCTGTCGCTGGTCGACCATCCCGGCGGCCAGCCCACAGGCGTCGATATCGAACATCCCGCCGGCCACGGGCGTACCCTTCACCAAGCCTGTCGCTTCGGCCGCTTCGGCGGTCACCTCGCCGCAGACTTCCTCGCTACGAACCAGCGGCGGCAGCAGCGGGCGCATATCGGCCAGGCCGAACGCTTCGAGCACTTCGTCGTCGTAGACCCCGTCGCGCACACTCATCAGGCTGGTACCCGACATGTCGGTCAGTTCGGCGGCAATGTTCCCGGTGAGGCGAAATCGGGTGTAGTCCTTGGCCATGAGCACCCATCCGGCGCGGCGCATCACCTCGGGCTCGTTATCGCGAATCCACGCCAACAGGGCGTTGGGCTGCCCCGGCCAGAGGCACTGGGTCGTCTTGGGGAGCACCGCCTCGCCGACGCCCGCTTCTTGCCATCGGGCGATGTAGTCCTTGGCCCGGCTATCGGTCGAGATCATGGCGTTGCGAACCGGGTTGCCCTCTTGGTCGACCAGATAGAGCCCGTTGCCATGGCCGGTGCAGGAGACACAGGCGATGTCTTCCGGCGCGATCCGGGCGTCGGCCAACACACGCCGGATCGCTCCGGCGGTGGCTTGCCACATGCCCTCGGTATCGCGTTCGGTATGTCCCGGGGCGGGGGTGAGCATCTCGGTTTTTTCCGCCGCCGCGGCCAGTTCATCGCCAGCGAGCGAAAACAGAGCCGCCTTGGACATCGTGGCGCCGTTGTCAATGCCAAGCAAGTATTTCGGCATGGAAGGTCCCTTTCCGAAAAAAACGGGCCGGCAACCACGCGAGTTCGTGATTGCCGGCCGTGGGTGGTTATCCGATTTCTGGTCTACCGGCCTTGTCCGAAGAATCGCGATTCCTACTCCTGGCCGGCGGTCGCCTCTTCCTCGTCCTTCTTCTCACGGAAGCCGACGAAGAAGAACGCCAGGACGGCGAAAGCCACGATCGACGGATAGAGCCAGATGGGCTGCCATTTGTCGACCTGGACGGCCATCCACTGGTCGCGATTGATTCCCTTGGCCTCGTCCACGTCGAGCTTCTTGTGGATGTCCTCAAACGTGGTGATCAGGTCGGCCTTCTTATACTTCATGCCGCCGACCTCGAAGTCGGCGTCTTTGAACTCCTCAATCTCGGCCACGGTGATCGTGCCGTCGGCGTTGACGTCCATCAGCTTGGCCAGATCGGGTTTGGCTTCGGCCGTGTCGCCCAGCAGTCGCTTGACCGTACCCGACAGGTCGAGATACCGCAGAGCGCTGTCGCCCGCCGTGGGATCGTCCCAGCCGGGCAGCTTGGCGGAATCCTTCTCTTCCTTGGAGTTGACCACCACACCGGGCATGCCGGTAACGTCGGCGTGGTACTTGTCCTTCATAAAGCCGGCGCCCTTGGCACCGACGAACCAACCGATGCCGATCAACAGGAAGGTCAGCAGGCTCTGGGCACTGGCCTTGAGATCCTCCGGCGCCCGCTTGTCGACGTACATGTACGAACCGACGTAGAGGAAACTGTAGCAGAAACCGTGCAGCAACAGCCCGATCAGGGCGAACCCGAACAACGGCGAGCTGAAGCACAGATAGCGAATCCCCCAGGCGACCATGCCGATCATCAGCACGCGCTTCATTCCCAGCTTCATCACGAACCAGGGCATGGTGAACATGAAGACGATTTCGGCGAACTGGTTCAGCGTCGTTAGCGCCAAGGCGGACGGATAGTCGCGTTGCTGGAGCATGGCGCCAAGCAAGGTGAAGAAGTAGCCACAGGCCGGGATGCTGACCAGAAAGACACAGATGATGAAGACCAGGAAGGACGGGTCTTTCAGCAGCTTCAAGGCGTTCATGCCAAACGCGTCGGTTCCGCCTTCGGCGCCCTTGGGCGGCGTGTTCGGAAGCGTCAAGCAGTAGAGGCCCAGCACCACCCCGGCAATGCCGCCTTGGAAGAGGAAATTCGCCTCCCCCATTCCGCCTAGGAACGCGTCGGCGATCAATACGGCAACAATCCACCCGATCGTGGCGAATACCATGACGCGGGGGAACTTGGCCGCATCCGGGATATGCTTGAAGGCCACGGTGTTGGCCAGCGCGAGGCAGGGCATGAAGAACAGGCCGTGGAGCATCATAAACGTCATCAGCAGGGGAAACTTATCTTGGAATCCCGCTCCGATCATGCATAACGCGCCCAAGATGTGCAGCACGCAAAGCACGCGTTGGGCGGGGAAGAAGCGATCCGCGATCAGCCCGACAAAGAGCGGCGAGATAATCGCCCCAATCGCCGGAATGCCGATGAGCCAGCCGATTTGCCCTCCCGTAAAACCCAGGTTGTCGGCGTAGCCCCCCAACGCAAACCCCCAACTACCCCAGATGAAAAATGTTAGAAACATCAATGCCGAAAGTCGGGTACGGACGAACGGTGGATGGCTCGCTTCCATCGCTGGCTCCTTCAAGGAAAGGTCGTCGGACAGGAGACGCCGTACCGGCTCGCGCTGGGGTCGGTCGGCGTCGAACAAAACAGGCCACCAGTATAGGTGACTGGCACCATGAAAAAAACCCCCGACCGGTTCCCCAGGCGGGTCACATCCCATCGCCCCAGGGCCAGATGGCCGTTTCCCCGGATTTCGATCGGTTACGTGGCCCACTCCTTGTACCCCCCTCCTTTGGAGGGCGTCGGCTTCGGGGGGAACTTTTTCCGCCCGCCACGCATCGAAGACCGTGAGCCTGCTGTGATGGAGCCGTCGCGTCCCGGCATGGGCGCCGTCGGCTCAGCCCCACGACCTTTGTTGATCGGGCGGTCCCGTATCGGCCGCCGGTTGTGTACAATCGATTCTCCAACATGTGTCTTGGTCCGCGCGATGAAAAACTGGTTGGAAAACCAAAGCATCAGTGCCTACCTCGACGGCGAACTGCCGGCCGATGAGCATGCGCAAATGGACCGGTACCTGGCGTCGGAGCCCGAGGCGCGTCGCGTGGTCGAGGAATTGCGAGCCCTGGGCGAAACGTTTCGGGCGATCCCCCGACAGACGCTCGGCCCGGAGTTTCACCGGCACGTCATGCGATTGATCCGTCAACGCACGTCGGCGACCCGTGAGACCGAGCCGAACCCCATGCCGGTCGTCGTCCCGTGTTCGGTTCGCCGAGGGCGGCTCACCCGGCATGTGCTGGGTTGGACGGCCACGGCAGCCGCCATGTTGTTGATGACGTTGCTCGCCTACTCGGGCCGATCGCCCCGTCCGACGATCGACTCGCTCGCTCTGGCTTCGGACACCGAATCTCCTGACCGGGACGTCGAGGAGGCGGTAGGCCTGTCCGATGGTCCGCCGGAAGAGAGATTGCGAGAGAAGAAGCAGTGGGAGAAGCGAGCGACGACCGCGCGCGATGCGCTGTATTATGACACCAAGCGAGATTCCGCCCGGGGTGTGATCGAGCAAGCCGCCAAACCGCCCGGTCGGCCCGGGATGGGCGGATTCGGAGCAGCCGGAAGCACGGTCGCCAAGAAGCTCGCGGCTGAAGGTGAAGGGGTGGTGGACAAGTACAAGCAGGCCGATACCGAGGATCTCGACGAACCACCGATTATTCTGGCGGTTTGTGATGTCACATCCACGGCCACCGGAAAACATGCTCTTAACCGACTACTCGGGCGCCGGCAGGTTCTTTCGGGAGCCATGCCCGCAAAACTCGGTGATCTGGCCGATCGCGTCGCCGGCTACCGGCTTAACCGTCAAGCCAGGGCGGAATTACTCCACCGGGAAAGCCTGCCAGGCGGGGTCGATCGGCCCAAAGCGGAATTCGCGGAGACCGTGGTCTACGTGGAAGCCACCTCCCAGCAGATCGACGCGATCATCAAGGACCTAAAGGGCCTGGACGACCTCTCGGCCGAACGCCCGGACATTTCGCTCGTTTCGGTCGGATCGCTGAATGAGACGCTCGGCTTGCGCCGATTTCGCCGTGATGGTGGGAACCTCTGGAGCCTCGAAGAATCGGTCCGCGGCGGCGTCTCGACCAACGGGCGGAAGTTGACCGAGACCGGTAGCGGGGAACAACCACCGCCGGTGCCTGGCGAGGCGCCCCAGCCATCGAGCTCGCCTGAATCCGGATCCACACACGGGGCGAATGTCGCGAACGGTCCATCGAGCGGCGGCACTGACGGCGGTATTCACGCCGGTGGCATCGCCGGTCAAACCCGGCCGGCCGTTACCGATCCGGTCGCCGAGCCGTCGGCTCCGATGCCCGAGTTGCCCACGCTTGAGACGAAACCCGGCCGGCACGCGTCTGGACTGGCTGTGGGAGATCGCCCCGTCACGGATGCCCCGGCAGGGTCGTCATCCCGCGCGGCGCCTGCCGACGAGGCCGGTTCTCGGCTGGATGGGGATCTGGCCAAGAGCCCGCCGACGGCCACCTGCCGCGTGCTGTTCCTCTTGCGAACCCCCCACGCGGCTTCCACCCCCGCCGCCGTTCGTGTGCATGACGCACAAATAGAACCACCGGCCGAGAAGTCGCCGCGGCAATGAAACTTCTTGATCGGTCATAGCGTCCTATGTTTCAGAGGCAAACCATCGTCTGCTCCAAAGGCAGTTTATCGTCACTTTCGGGAGATGACCCATGACGACCCGTTTTCTCGCCTTATTCGTCCTGTTGGGCGTGCTGACAGCCCCCGCTGTGGCTGATGTAAACTTAGTAACCATCCCCCGACGGGAGGGTGCACAGCTCACCATTTACAACTCCGAAGACATCACCATGGTCCGCGAGCACCGGCTGCTGACGGTCAAGCCGGGTATCAATCGGATCCAGTTTACCTGGGCCAATACACTGATCGACCCGACGAGTATCGATTTCCGCATTCTCGATCATCAGGACAAGGTTGATCTGATCGACACGACCTTTCCCAGCGGGCGGAATGATGCGCTGCAATGGAACATTCGTAGCGAGATGGCAGGGAAACTGCCCGTCGAGATTCGCTACTTCACCAGCGGTATCACCTGGTCGGCCGATTACGTCG
>CAYUIQ010000115.1:0-26865 GCA_964444795.1 uncultured Planctomycetaceae bacterium | reverse complement strand
CCGATGGGGCTTGCGCCGAAGCGGGCGTGCCTTGCGTATCGGGTGCCGCGGCGGCGGTGGCTGAATCGCCCGGCGGCGGCTCGGTTTCGGCGGAGGGTTCTTCGATGGCCGGAGCCTCTGCCGGTGGACCCGTTGGAGAAGCTTCGGGTTTTTCGGCTTTTGCTTTCTTGCCATCGCCGCCGATTTGGACACTCACCAGCTTACCGGTTCGCTGGAGAATCTCGCGCAGCTTCTGGCGTAGCTCGGCGCGCTCGCTGAATTGCTCGGCCAGGATGTGCCCGGCCCCCAACAACGCGTCGGCCCCGGTGGGTACCTTGCGATCGTCGTTGACGAAATCGCCGGCACGCGTGTCGAGATCGGCACACGCGGGGGCTGCTTCGAGAATCTCGCGGGCCAGCGGCTCCAAACCACGCTCGCGGGCGGCGGTGGCCAAGGTCTGCTTCCGCGGCTTGTAGGGCAGATACAAATCTTCGAGCCGCTTGGTCGACGTGGCCGAACGGATCTGCTTGGCCAACTCCACCGTCAGCTTGCTTTGCGATTCGATGGAGCGGAGGATCGTCTGTTTCCGCTCGGCAAGCAGTCGGAGTTTTGCCAGTCGGGCTTGGATCAGTCGGATTTGCTCTTCGTCGAGCCCCCCGGTCTGGTCCTTCCGGTAGCGGGTGACAAAGGGGACCGTGTTGCCGTCGTCCAGCAGTTCGACGACTGCTTGAACCTGCCGCACCGGGACCCCCGTCCCGCGGGCCACATGGCGAAGATCGATCGTTACCGTGGTATCCATACGGCTTCAACGTGTCACGTAAGAGCGGACGCAAAGGCATAAACGCCGGTAGCACTTGGATTTGCAATGTAGCGCATTGCCACGCGATTGTCAAGCTTCACAACCGTCGGCCGCCCACTCCCAACGGCCAAAAGCCCCGCCGTGTGCGGAAGATTCGGTCCAAGGCGAGCAACCGCGCCAGGACATACTGCCCGGATAAACCGCTTTCTTTGACAAATAGGCCGAACCCACAAGACTCCTCTTGCCGATACACGCAGAAGACCTTCCGTCTCGCTATCGAATCGCGAGTAGCTCAGTTCGTGTCAGGGGTTCTTACCATGAGACCCACTCACCTGCGTCTGTATAACGGCCCGCGGCCCGATACGGCCGCCGTCGACCCACTGGCCGAACAAGCGGCAAGAGAGAACGTCACGGTGCCGTTGACCGATGTCCTGCCACTGCTGGCCGACGCCGTCGAGTCGCGACGCACTTGGCTTCGAGATTTCCAGGACGACGAAATCACGATTTCGATGGATTTGTACGAGGTCCTCTTGGCCTACCAGCACTACCGGCGTCCATCGGCCTGAGCCGGCCATGCCCCCCCGAACGGACTTAAACGCCAGCGATTTTCCGGCGGAGAATCCGCGCATCCGGGTGGAATAACGCCCCTCTCATGTCGTTCCAGCCCTGGTGGTCTATAATGGAGCATGGCGCGAGACCCTGTCGCCAAGAGCGGCGTGCCGCTGTCGCCAAGAGCGGCGTGCCGCTGTCGCCAAGAGCGGCGTGCCGCTGTCGCCAAGAGCGGCGTGCCGCGGAAAACTCCTCATCATCTACCGCAAGCCTCCCATCTACCACAAGCCTTATGGTTCCTTCCGAACGACCGCCTTCCGGATCGAACGACTCGCACGGAGTCGATCCACCCTCCCCGCATATCGCCGATCTGATCGCCCGAATCCGGGAGTCGACCGACAAGCTGGCCAGCGACAACACCAGCCGCGGCGATCTGAAGATCCTCAGTCGCGCGCTACGCGAGTTGCGTTACGCATTCAAGGTGTTCACGCCTTACCGTGGCTCGCGCAAGGTAACCGTCTTCGGCTCCGCCCGAACACCCCCCAGTGAACCGGCCTACACGCAGGCGGTCCAGTTCGGCCACCTCATGGCCGACCGGGGTTGGCTGGTGGTGACCGGCGCGGCCAGCGGGATCATGGAAGCGGGGCACATGGGCGCCGGCCGCGACCACTCGATGGGCCTCAACATCATGCTCCCCTTCGAGCAGTCGGCCAATCCGGTGATCGCCGGCGATCATAAGCTGGTCCACATGAAGTACTTCTTCACCCGCAAGCTGATGTTCGTCAAGGAATGCCACGCGGTGTGCCTGTTGCCGGGCGGATTCGGCACGCTGGACGAAGGGCTGGAAGTGCTCACGCTCCTGCAAACCGGCAAGCGCGACATGGTCCCCGTCGTGTTTCTCGACGCACCGGGCGGCACCTACTGGTCAGCCTTCGACCGCTTCATCCGCGACGAGCTTCTGGGCGGCGGGATGATTTCCGCCGAGGATCTCTCGCTCTACAAGCGGACCGACGACGTCCACGAGGCGGTCGACGAGATCCTGGGATTCTTTCGCGTGTACCACAGCATGCGCTACGTGCGCGACCGGCTCGTGTTGCGATTGCTCGAATCGCCCAGCGAGGAACTGCTTGAGGGGATCAACGGGCGGTTCGGCGGCATTCTCGAGGAAGGCCGGTTCGAGCTGCGCGATGCCTTGCCGGCGGAGAAGGACGAGCCCGATCTGGCCGAGTTGCCGCGACTGGTCTTCCGCTTCAACCGGCGCGATCACGGACCACTGCGGCAGTTGATCGACTGCCTCAACCGGGGAAGTATGTGAGCGGAAAACGCTTACAGCGACGACATGTCGACCGGCTGCATGTCCATGCGGTTGCCCAGCCGGGCATGTATCTCCCCGTCGATCGAATAGCTGAACGATCGAACCGACCCGTCACACATCACCATGTTGTATCCGTTGGCGTGTGCGCTGCCGAAATTCCAGCAATAGCCACTGGCACCCGCCCGGTCCTGTTTGGGCAAGAAGCTCTGATTGGCGTAGCGGGCGACGTCGCGATCGTGACCGATGTAGAGGTTCTGGTCGTTGTCGTCTTCCGAGCCGGTGGCGTAGTGGTCGGGGTTCTGGTTGCGTTCACCGGCCATGTAGGTGTTCGACGAACCGTCCTTGATCTCGCCCATGGTGACCTCGCTGCACACGAAACTGATACCGTTCATGCCTTTGGACATAGAACACGGCCAACTTGCGTCGGGTTCACTGTAGCTGCCGGGACCTGTCCAGTCACCCAGGTTATTGGAGCCCGCGTTGACCGCGTAGTCGCTACGGCCGGCGCCTTGCTGCGTGTCGCAGTTGATAAACCGGTTGCCGTTGACATCGGGAGGGTACATGATCGCGCGTCGCCGCGACGGGCAAATATACGCCGTCAGTGGCGTGGCCACCATAACGGCCGCGGCCTGTCGCTTTTCCGACTCACTCTTGCCCATGCCCATGTTGTGTAGCGCTTCCTGCTCGATGAACGGTAGGATGTTATAACCCCATCCGCCCGGCTGTCGTTCCCCGAACCCGCGATCGGGATCGCCGACCCACCTCCAGCCCCAGCCACCGGTGGGCATGTGACCGTGGGCTTCCTCGTGATTGAGAAAGGCCAGCCCCATCTGGTGAAGATTGTTCTTGCATTGGATCCGCCGGGCCGCCTCGCGAACCGACTGCACGGCCGGCAGCAGCAGGCCGATGAGAATGCCGATAATCGCGATGACCACCAACAACTCGACCAACGTGAACCCAACTCGTGTGCGCGATTGCATACGAATTCCTTTCAGAATAAGAACATAAGACATGATGCCGAGATCGGCCGCCGTGGGAAAGCGCTTTGAACAAGCACATTCCCGCTGCAGGGCCCCCCACGCGGATGCCCGCATTATAGATCCCCGCAAGGGGAAATGCGAGCCGTATGTTGAAGATCGCCAGCAAGAAATGCGGGGGGTTTGATGTTAACTCTCGTGGACTGCACTGGGGCTACTTCGCACTCATTTGGCCCACCGCGTCGATCAGCGCGATGGCGTTTTCCACGGGTGTCTGCGGGAAGATCCCATGGCCGAGATTGAAAATATGCCCCGGCCGGCCACCGGCCTGATCGAGGATTTCCTTGGCTCGGCGCCGGATCTCGCCGGGGTCGGTCAGCAGGACCGTTGGATCGAGATTGCCCTGGACGGCCTTGTCGTAACCGACCGTCTTCCAGGCGTCATCGAGCCGGATCCGCCAGTCGATGCCGATCACGTCTCCGCCCGCCTCGGCCAGCACGGGCAGCAACGCGGGATTGCCGGTGGCAAAGTTGATCACGATGGTGCCGGGCGTGATCGCCTCGATGATGGCCCGCATGTGGGGAAGTACGAAGCGGCGGTAGTCGTCCGGCCCCAGGCACCCGACCCAACTGTCGAACAATTGCACGGCCTGGGCACCGGCTTCGATCTGGGCGTTGAGGTATCGGGCCACGGCCCGAGCAAGCCGGCTCAGCAGCGAGTTGAAGGCTCCCGAGTCGTTGCGCATCAGCGACTTGGTGCGGAGGAAGTTCCGGTTGCCTCCACCCTCGATGGCGTAACTGGCCAGGGTAAACGGGGCTCCGGCGAAGCCCAGGATGGGAATCTCCGCGGGCAGGGCGGCGCGCGTCAGGCGAACGGTTTCGATGACGAAGTCCAGAGGTTCAACGCTGGGGAGTTCAACCACTCGATCCACGTGGCTACCGTCGAGCACCGGGTTGTGAATCACCGGGCCGGAGTCCTCGGTATACTCCAGATCGAATCCCATCGGCTCGAGGATCGGCAGCAGATCGGCGAAGATAATGGCCGCGTCGACCCCCAGTCGCTCGACGGCGGTGACCATCACTTCGGTGCAAAGCGCGGGGTCCTTGCATAACTGGAGAAACGATACCTTGCGGCGGACTTCACGATACTCGGCCATGTAGCGGCCGGCCTGGCGCATCAGCCAGATGGGCACCCGTTCGGTCGGTTCCCGCCGGGCAGCCCGGATGAAGAGACTCTCGCCGGCGGGCGGCGTGGAAGCGGTGTTTCCGGGGTCGGCTGGTGTGGGGTCTGGTGGCATCGGGCAATCCCCGGAGTGACGGAAGGTTGTTGCCAGAAAGATGGTCGTCGGAAGCAACGGGTGACCATCGCAATGTATCCCAAACACGCTCTCGACGCAATTCGAGATGGGGGGGCGCAAAAAACAAGCGAACCTGTCCGGCCAAGGAGGCCTGACAGGCTCGCTTTGTCTCATACAGCGTCTCGGGCGAGTTTAGTAGCGGACGATGCTACGGCTGGCCTGATGGATGCTGTTGTGCGGAAAGAGCGACGCGCCTTGATCGGCGGTCGGAGGCGCCGGCAAGGGAGCCTCTTCACCCGGCGGCAACGCGGGAGGAACGTCGCCCATGGGGGCGCCGCCACCGCAACCACCGCAATCGGCGACCTGCTCGCAGGCGTTGCAGCCACCGCAACCGCCGCAGCAATCGTCACTGAACAGACCGAGGATGTCCAAGGCCTTCAGGGCGTCACGAATCGGCTGCTTCGAACGGCCACAGGGGTCGCATCCGCCACAACCGTCGTCACACGCGGGCTCGCAGGCTTCGCAAGCGGGCTCACAGGCTTCGCAAGCGGGCTCGCAGACTTCGCAAGCCACTTCTTCGCAGGGCTCGGGAGCACAAGCTTGCTCGCAGGCGGCAACTTCTTCGCAGGCGTTGCAGCCGCTATCGCAGGCGTTGCAGCCGCCGCGTCCGTCGAACAAGCCACGCAGACCCGAGAACAGGTCGCGCCGTTTGCCGCACGGGTCGCAGCAGGGATCTCCACAGCCTTCGTCACACCCGCCACAGGCAGCGACTTCCTCGCAAGCGGCGATTTCTTCGCAGGCGGCCGGCGCTTCGCAGCAAGCCGGTTCGGGGGCGCAACATTCGGTTGCCACTTCGCAGCATTCCGGGGCCGTGCATGTACCACACGTCCCGCAGCCGCGACAATTCAGGCCTAGCAGCCGATCGAGGAGCTCAAAACCGAACCCCTGGCCGCAAAGGCAGGCGCTGATTGCCAGCGCTCCAAATACCATCCTCCATTTCATCGAGCAACGTCTCCTTTGCAATGAACCGGGGTCGTTCGTTTTCCTCGTGCTCCCCACCAAACGGCCACTGCGACACCAATGATGCGTCGTCGGCCGCGATGCTCGGCGGGTTCTCCCATGGGATAGAACCGACCTCCATAACGTCGGAGATGCGCCGAGGAAAGTGGGTCAATACCCGCGGTTCGCGCCGTGTATGTGCGTCAGGGCCGTCGAGCCGCTCCGTGACTCGATCATTCCCGCCGGTTGCCTGACGCTCCCTTTCGGCGTGCCTACCTTGACACGCACATTCTCCCTAAAGGGCATCTACCGTATCGGCTGTGCCGGGAAGGACCCTTGAGAGTACGGAAGTGGTTTCCTGCAAAAGGCTTACCGTTCTCGTTACGTAAATATTTCCGAACAAGTGAGAAGGGTAAGATACAGAGACTTTGCCGGCCAGCTTGCCCGAAACCCCCTTGCCTTAACTAGGTTATCGTCAAGGTTTCACCTACCTTCCCGAGCCCCGTAGGCTCTGAAGCTCCTCGTTTCGCGTCCCGGTCACCTAGCAGCCCGTTGAAAAAGGGCAATTTGCGGAGGGTGCCTGGTGGTCGAGCGCAGCGAGCCCCCAGAAAACGCGGTTCTGGGGGCTCGCTACGCTCGACCGCCAGGCACCCATGTTACTTCTCCAACGGGCTGCTAACGCTTGCCTGTGGGCCGTGGCGCCATGGCTGCAGGCGTGTCCTTCGGGTATGCTCACAACTGGTTCCGGCATCGCCATGACAGGCAATTACCCCGCAAATCGGCCCGTTGTCATGAAACAACCCGATCGGTCAGCTCGCTGGACGATAGTCGATTTCGACGACATTCCGCCGGTCCCGTGCCCCTGCGGTAAGTCGCGGCGAGCGTTGGCCGACGTTGCTTCCTTTCCCGGCACGATCCACCGAACCGAAATCTCCACCGAGGCGCGTGCGCATTACCATCGCCGGCTGACCGAGGTCTACTATGTCCTCGAGTGCGGCCCGGAGGCTCAGATCGAGCTTGACGGAGAACTCGTGCCGATCACCCCGGCGATGTGCGCGGTCATTCCCCCGGGTGTTCGACATCGGGCGGTCGGCCAGATGACCGTTCTGATTATCGTCCACCCCAAGTTCGACCCCGACGACGAATGGTTCGACTAATCCAGGGTAAACCGCACGGGCAGCCGCAAGATGCTGCCGACCGGGCGACCATCGGTCGTGGCCGGATCGAATCGCCACGAACCGACCGCCCGGACCGCCGAAGCGTCGAGAATCGGATAACCGCTGGAGGAGACGACTTCCACCTGGCCGACACGGCCTTCGCGATCCAAATGGATCCGCAGGCGCACCGTGCCTTCGAGCCGGTCCCTGGCAGCCCGCGGTGGATAAGCCGGCGGACGGTTGTCCCGCAGTCTGGCCGGCGCGTGTCGCGGCGCGGCGATTGCCCCGTCGGAGGAGATGGCGACGGGTTGGGGTTGGGTCATCCGCCGACGGGCGGTCCGCGGTGACGGCGCGTCGAGCCCAGAATCGGTCCTCCCTGAGGGAACGGAACCCCGGGCAACTCGGTTCGGTGACGGCAACCGGAGCATCCGTCTCAGGGCGTCCTCGTCCGCAGGCGTCGGCCGGCTGATGTCCGCGCTGGTGGGCACGAAGGTCCGCCGGCCAACCTGTGCCGTTTCCGGTTTGATGAGGACGTGGGTCTCCAACGGCGGCAGGATGACGGGCTCGGGTTCCGGCTCGGGTTCCGGTTGGGACCATTGCGCGTGCAACTCGACCGGCGACGCCGAGGTGCCCGGCATACCGGGATGATCCGGTCCTCCCACCACGGCCAAGATGGTCAGCCAAGCCGCCACCGCACAGGCCGCATGGACGGCAATCGAAATCCCATAGGCCACCGAAGTTTCGGTCGCCCGCAGCGACAGCAGCTTGCTAATCAGTGGATTCATCATGGGGGCGGGTGCTGTCGGCGGGCTGCCGGACGACTAATAAAACAGTTCGTAGCCCAGGTGCGCCGTGATTCCCGGGGCGTCGATTCCCGAGCCGTGTACACGGTAGTGCTGATCGAGAATGTTCTCCAACATAACGCTGACCTTCCCATTATTACCCACCAGAGTACCGGCCCGCAAGTTGAGCGTCTGATAACCGGGAGTACCTCCGAGGGGTATGCGGGGGTCATCCGCGTCGCGGGCGCTGAGCCTCGACTGCCGGGCGACGAGGTACTCGAAAACCTCGAACCAACGATCTCCGCACGCGTCGCGCCACCGCAACCCAACCAGCCCCTGTGCCGGGGGAATACGGCTCATCGGCTCGTCCAGTGTGGCACTCCAGCCGTGGATGTACATGTAGTTCCCATAGAGACTCCACCGATCCGTGAGCAAGTATTCCCCGGCCGCCTCGACTCCATCGACCCGTGCCTTGCCGCTATTTTCCTTGACGAAGGCGTCGGTACCGTCGATCTGGAATCCGGCCGGGACACGTACGATCAGGTCGTCCAGGTGGGTCCAGAAGCCGAAAAGCTGGCCCCGCAATCGGGGGTAGTTGAACTTCACGCCCGCCTCATAGTTCCAACTCGTCTCGGGCCCCAGATCGGGGCTGGGGACATCGACCCCCTGGTTGGTGGCTCGAAGGGCCGTCAGGTCGTCCAGTCCCGGCGCGCGGAACCCCTCGGAGACTGATCCCACCAGATTCACGTTCGGATCGACTTCATACACCAGAGCGACGCTACCGGTCCAATCCTGAAAGTTGGGCGAAATGGGGGTGGGCGTTTCCGCAATGCCGACCAGCGGCGTCGAGCCGGCGTTGATGCTCGTGTAACGTACTCCGGCGGTCGCCCGGAACCGCTCGGTCACTTGCACGTCGTCTTGGAGGTATGCCCCAATGCGGCCATAGTAGCTGTCGTCGGGAAAACTCCCCCGGCCGGCGGTCGTGTTGCCCGTCGCCGTGTCGGTATCCGTGCGGCGGCTATCGACCTCGTCGTGAAACCAGTCGACCCCGTAGGAGAGGCGTCCCCAGTAGTCCAGATCGGTAACCAAGACGATGTTGACGCCGGTCGTCCGCACGTCGTCGAGGAATCGCTTCAGCGTCGTGCTGCCGAACTTCTGCCGCAGACGTCCTTCTTGCTGCCGACCGAACGAGGCGGTCACGCGATAGGCGTCGAGAATACCGCCCAGATCGAGCCCCTGCCAACGCAGGTAGTACAGGTCGCGTTGCTGCGGCTCGAAGAAAAAGGCCTCGTTGGAATTGACGAACTTGTCGGTTCGCGGCACGTCGTGTTGCACCAGATGCGAAATCCCGGCGGTAAACATATTGTGGTCGTCGAGCATCCGGTCGAAGCGGAAATCGCCGGCCGCCTGTTCGTAGCCCGTGAAATCCTGGCGCGGCACGCTTCCGCCGGGATCCAGGTCGTTGCGGTCGAGATAACTTCCCCCGGCAAAGATGCCCCAGTCGCCCGAGGTCGCCTCGATGTTCAACCGGCTGTATAAGCTGGTATCGGAACTGGCGAACCGTTGCAGGAACGAACCGCCGATTCCCGGACAGCAACCGATCCCCTCGGCCTTCCGCGTGACGACGTTGATCACTCCGCCGATGGCATCCGACCCGTAGAGTACCGACTGTGGACCGCGAAACACTTCGATCCGCTCGATCTGCCCGGGATCGATCGAATTGAGGTACTGGTTGGGGCCGAAACGGAAGGTCGAGTTGTTCAGCCGGATCCCGTCGACCAGGATCAGCACCTGGTTGCCCGTCAGCCCGCGCACAAACACCGACCCGCCGCCCAGGTTGGTCCGCTGCACGAGCACACCGACCTCTTCCTCCAATGCTTGCGGCGTTGTCGCGGGCGCCTTTTCTGCCAGCCGGGCGCGATCGATCACGGTGACCAGCTCCGGCGCGTCGAACACCGAACGCTGGTTGAGGCCGTCTGGATCAATCAGTTGATCTCTCAGGTCCGGGTAGCTTCGCGGAAGCCGAAACGGCTGACTCGCCGGTTGCGCCGCGGGTGGCGTCGGGTCCGGCCGAACCACAAGCTCGGGAAGCGTTGTTTCCCCGAGGGCGGGCGTCGCGTCGTTGCTGGCCGCCGATTCCGGCTCCTGCCCAATCGCCACGGGCAGCACGAGCCCCCAGAGCACGATCCCCAGCGACAAACTGCTCGACTTCATTGCGCAGAGCCCTTAAGCTGCGTATATTACCCTTACTGCATAGCCGTTATTATCGTATCGGTCAGTGTAATCGTCAGACTCCAACCGTTTCCGACGGGTGGGAAATCGCATTAACGAGGTGTGGGTACGTGGAAATGCGTGCTATTCCATACAAGGAGGCGAGTCGGCCACAACTCTTGTGCGATCCCTCGACGTAGTTAGAATCGATGGCGACGGGCCTTGAGAGTCGTAGGCTTCTTGAGATTCCTCCACTTCCAGTCGGAACGAGCACGATGCCCTCCAAACACTCCGTCTGTCTCCTGTCCGTAGCCTTACTGACAGCCCTGAACACGGGTCACGATGGCGCGCCAGCCGCGCAAACCACGAAGCCGGAATATGTAAGCCCAACGCTTCCGGGGTACGACACCCCGCTGCACAAGGCCGCCACATGGCCGACGGGGATCGAGAAGGTTCGCGAACTGCTCGCCGCCGGCGCCGATCCGAACGCCAAGGGCGAACGGGGCAACACGCCCCTGCACAGTGCGCTCTCCCGGGGTCGTACCGACAGCACCCGGGCTCTATTGGAGGCCGGCGCGTCGGTCGACGCGACCAACGACTCCGGTCAGACGCCCCTTCACGTGGTCTGCGGGATTGACGCAGACCTGGAGACCATCGCCCTGCTCATCGAGCACGGCGCCGATGTGAAAGCACGGACCCCCACGGGCGTCACCCCCCTTCATTTGGCGAGCCGCCGGGCAAGCGATCCGCGGGTGATCGACCTGCTAGTGCGGCACGGCGCCCGGGTAGACACCGTCACCGACAACGGTTCTCAGCCGTTGCACCAGGCCGCATACGTGGGCGAAGCCCGCGGCGCTGCCGCGCTGATCCGCCACGGAGCGGACGTCCATTCGGAGTGGAACGGGCGGACCCCGCTGGAATGGGCTGTACGCAGAGAGTCCCCCGACGAGATGCTGGTCCTGCTGGTCGAGTCGGGGGCGACGGTCGACCTGGCCTTCCGCTATTGCGCTGGGGAGACCGAAGATGACCGGACGCTCCTCCATGCCGCGGCCGAGGGCGGGGCAACACGGTTCGCACGGATCTTGCTTGAGGAGGGCGCGGACGTCAACGCCAGGGACACCGACGGCCATACGCCGCTGCACCTGGCGATTCAGGCTGACCGCGTGGACATGGTCCGGATTCTCCTGGAGGCCGGGGCGGCGGTCAACCTCAAGGGCTCGCTGTCGTTTTTCCCGAAAAGCCCGATGGAGTTGGCCGAGGCACGGATCGAGCGGATCGGCAAGGACCCACCGGAGACGCAGAAGGACAAGGACGCCCTGGAGATCGCCCGGATGGTGCTGGAGCGGCGTTTCATGCCGCAATGGCTGACCGTGGTCCTAGGGATCGTTTCGGGCGTCGTGTGGCTCTTGCTGGCGGCCCTGGGGGAGAAGTTGGGAGTTATCCTCCGCATCCCGGCGTTGCTGGCGTGGGTGGGAGTGTGGGCGTTTGTGGTCTTTCTGGGGTTCCAGGTCGATGCCGAGTTTGTCGGATCCGTGGGGGCGGTTACCGGCATCGTCGTTGTGGGGTCGTTGCTGCTGTCCGGGGGGTATCAAACCGAGACGTACCGCGTCAACGTGGAGACCGGAGAGCGCACGCTCATCGACGTTCGCGACTCGGAGATGTTCGAGGGCGACTCGGCCTTGGCGAAGCTGGGGAAATTTCTGTTCGGCGTGTTCGCCATATGTGGCGGAGTGATGTTCGCAACCGCCGCGGCGCTCGCGCTGGCGGCGTGGAACGGCTACTGAGCCGGCGGGTGTCGGTAAAACGGATTCTCCCGGCCCTCAAGCAAACGTTCATGCGAATCATCGTTCCTCTCCTTTTGTCCAGCAGGCCGCCGATGCGATCTTCCAACCGCTAACGTGAACTGGAGAAACAATGAATACGGTTTCAAGACACTTGTTCGCCGCTCTGGCCGCAAACGTGCTTCTTGCGATGTCGGTCCCGTCCATCGGCTCGGCCGGCGAGAAGCCCAACGTCGTGCTGATTTTTGCCGACGACCTGGGGTACGGTGATTTGAGTTGCTATGGAGCCACCCGGGTAGAGACCCCCGCGATTGATCGTTTGGCGAGGCAGGGCCGCATGTTTACCGACGCCCACTCGGCATCGGCCGTCTGCACTCCGTCGCGTTACGCGCTGCTGACCGGGCGGTATCCGAGCCGCAAGGACAATCTCTGGGGTCCGGTGATGCTCCGCAGCCCCTTGGTCATCGACACCGGGCGGCTGACGATCGGGCGCCTGTTCAAAGAAGCCGGCTACGACACGGCCTGCTTCGGCAAATGGCATCTCGGGTTTGGCAGCCAGAGTAATACCGATTGGAACAAACCGCTGCGGCCCGGCCCGCTGGAATTGGGGTTTGACCATTATTTCGGCGTGCCGGTGGTCAACAGCCATCCGCCCTTTGTCTACGTCGAAGATCATCAGGTCGTCGGGCTCGATCCGGCCGACCCGCTGAAGTACAGCACGGCCGCGCCCACCAAGGTCTTTCCCGAGAAGTTTGGGCTATCCGTGATTGGCGGCGGGAAGAAGGCGCATGCGATGTACGATGACGAGACGGTCGGCACCACAATCAAGGAAAAGGCCGTCGCGTGGATGAAGCAACCTCGCGACAAGCCGTTCTTTCTCTACCTGGCCACGACGAATATCCACCACCCGTTCACGCCCGCACCGCGGTTCAAAGGAACCAGCCAGTGCGGCCGATACGGAGACTTCATCCACGAGTTGGATTGGATTGTCGAGGAGATCATGGCCGCGCTCGATGAATTACAGCTTGCCGACGACACGCTGGTGATTTTCACCAGCGACAACGGCGGGATGCTCAATCAGGGTGGCCAGGCCGCTTGGAAGCGCGGGCACCGGCTCAACGGCGATTTGCTGGGGTTCAAATTCGACGCGTGGGAAGGCGGTCATCGCATTCCGTGGATCGTTCGCTGGCCCGGCAAGATCCCCGCCGGCTCGAAGTCCGATCAACTGATCTGCAACGTCGACATGCTGGCAACGCTGGCGGCGGTGATCGGCCGTCCGCTACGGGAAGGAGAGGGTCCGGACAGCGTCAACATGCTCGCCGCGCTGGTCGGCGAGCCGGACGAACCGATCCGCGACCACCTGGTCATTTCCCCACGCAGCAAGCGACATCTTGCCCTGCGCAGCGGCGATTTTGTCTACATCTCGGCGGCCGGCGCCGGCGGGTTCGGCGGCCGGCGAATCGGCGAGCACGGTTTAGGCGGGCCGGCCGCGCACGCGCTGACGAACCAGGTCAACAGCGATGTCCTGGGCAACCGTCTCCGCCCCGACGCTCCCTCGGCGCAGCTCTACGATCTGCGATCCGACCCCGCGCAAGCCCGAAACGTCATTCTCCAGCACCCCGAAAAGGCAATCGAGATGAAAGCCCGTCTGGAGAAGATGCTGGCGCGAAGCCAGACGAGGGTGAACGGCAACTAAGCGGGTCATCCGACGGCTACTGCTCGCTGCTTTCCCGCGAATTCAACGGATGGCTGGCGATAGATTGTTCAACCGCATCGACGATTTCGGTCTTTGGAACCTTGTTCGGTGGCAAGCCCTCCGCCAGTTTCCTTCCAGGGTGGATCGTATCCCAGAGCGACAAAGCCTGTTCACCACGTCCTTCACCAGGCTTGTGTATCCCAAAGCCGTCCAAGGCCTTGTTCCAAAGCGGAGACGTTTGCTCAATCAGCAGTGACTCGCCAAGTGGAATCCAAATATCTTCCACGGCCAGATAGCGGCAGTAGAAGTGTTCTATCCCCAGATTCTTACTTTGTTCAATCGAGCGCTCATGTTCTCGGATACGACTCTTGAGAACCGTTCCAGGGTTTTCGCCAAGGCCAAAGCCTCCCTTCCTAGAACCGGGTGGCACTGCCTTGCCAACGTAAATGGGCCACTTAAACTGATTGTTCATGTTGTGCTTGGTTATGTTTGCGTAGAGCGGGAATCCGCCGACGTAATAGAGAGCGTATATGCCCGCCGCTATGAAACTCTCCTCCAGCGGCAATCGCGCGGGCGCGTTCCTCAGCATAGCGTCCGCAACGCTTTCCCCCAGATTCGCTTTATCCAACGGATTAAACGGAACTTCCACGGAAAGTTCTCGCCGTCTCCGGGCTTTCTTGGCCATTATGTGTTGCTCCCCCGCAAGTGTCTCTTAATACTGCCCGCGACTGCGTTGGCGAGCGTAACGGGAACGGCGTTTCCGAGTTGCCGCATTGCCTCGGTCCACGCGCCCTTAAAGACGAAACTATCGGGAAACGTCTGGATTCTCGCGGCCTCTCGTACCGTGAAGTACCGCACTTCGCCGCTGGCATAAGCGAGCATGTTTTCACCACCGGGAACGCCGTGGTCACCCGCCTTCAATGCCTTCGCCGGTTCGTCCAACGGGCTTCCAGTATGGCCCTTGTAAACTCGTGCCCCAGGGTTAAGCCGGTGATTGGTCACCCGGGCGGCAAGCCTTGGTTTGCGAGCATCCGGCAAGTCGGCTATTGCATCGCGGACGGTACGCCAACGCTGACCATCGAGTGGAAACAAGCGTCGGTCCCTCAGCCGTTCGACTCGCTTCGTGATACGTGTCGGCATTGTCGGTCTTGAACGTTTGGCGACTTCATGTTCATCCCAATACTCACCCGTCACCCACTGGCTGTGCAGAAGGTTGTCTTCGTCGTGGGTTGGTTCGGGGAATGACCAGTCCGTGAAAACGTCGTATCGAAATGCAACGATGAAGACACGAAAACGCTTCTGGGGAATTCCGTAATCGGCTGCATTTAGCTTACGGAAGAACACTTTGTAGTCAGGGCGTTTTCTCCTCGCGTGGTGTTTCTCAAGCCGTGTCAAGTGCTCCTCCCACTTCTCATCGTTCTTGCGTTTGTGGAGCGGATATTGGAGATGCAATAGCACATACTCAAAGAAATCGGCAAACGCCGGGCGGAGCAACCCAAAAACATTTTCAACCATGACTACCTTCGGCTCAATCTCTCCTACCGCCCTGACCATTTCTGGAAAGAGGTTTCTGTCATCCCTGTACCCTCCGTGCTTTCCGCCAATCGAGAATGGTTGACAAGGGGGACCGCCCGCAACCAGATCAACGCCGCGGTATGGCCGAAAGTCAAACTCCTTCACGTCGACCGGCTCAACCTCTGGCCAATCCGCCACCGGCTTGACGCCAAGCCTTTGGTTCTCTTGAATTGTCGCAACGCAATTCCTATTCCACTCCAAGACTGCCTCATGTTGAAAACCGGCAAGGGCAGAACCTATCGCTGAACCACCAGCCCCCGCGAATAGTTCGACGGATCTCATGGCTATCACTCCTCCAAAAAGGCTACAATCTTCTCCGAAAGCCGGTCCACGTCGCTGGTCGCACACTCCCAGACAACAAGATACCGCCAGCCAAGCTGACGTAACTTACGTTGGTTTCGTAAGTCGCGTTTTCGGTTTGCTTCTAGCTTCGGTTTCCAGAAATCGAGTCTTGACTTGGGCAGGCGAGTGTTCCTGCAACGCGGGTGGCGGTGCCAGAAACAGCCATGAACGAAGATAACCTTTTGTCGGCTGGCGAACACTAGGTCCGGATTTCCCGGCAGCTTCTTTCCGTGCAACCTATACCGATATCCCAGTGAGTGGACTAGCCGACGAACCGCCAACTCGGGCTTCGTGTCTTTCGACCGAACCCGGCTCATTTGCTCGCTGCGCTGGGCGGGCGTCAGGGTGTCCATATCTTATTTTGTGTACGCATGTTCAATATCACATGATAACAGATTTTCATTCTACCGAGAACAGCCATTCCCTGCGAACCGGGAACCCATACACCCAAGACCTCCCATATTACCGCATCCCGCGTCCGGACGCCGCTCGCCAATCTGCTCTCCCTGGGGAAGTGAAGGATGCCATATCGGAAGTATCCAGGGGTCAGCCGGCAAAGACTGCGACGAGTCTCGGTCCGCCGACCCAGGCGAAGAAGAGCAGAATGGCCACCAGGATCGCCGCCGTGTGTGGGCGGTTGCGAAATTCTCGCCCGACCCAGGCCGTCCGGCCGTTGAGGATCAGGAGTACGGCCGCAATCATGGGCATGACCAGGGCGCCGAACACGGAGTTGACCTTCTGCACCAGCTCGAAGTCGTATCCCAGCCCGGCCAGTGGCACAATCGCGATCACCAAGAGGTAGCCGCGGTAGGCCCAGCCTTTGCGGTGGACGATCCGGGGGTGGAAATCCTCGGGGTCGACGCGGCCGCGGGCGCGAAACAGTTGCCAGAAATCGGCGAACAGGTAGGGGACCGCCTGCCATACGCCCACCAGGCTGCTGAACATGGCCGCCCAGGCGCCGCCGAGAAACAAAAGCCGCACGGTTGTCCCCAACTCCAGACGGTTGGCAAGATCCACCACGAGCGTGGCGCCCCTGCCGCTGAGTTCCATGCCGGAGGCAATAATCACCATGGCGATACCGAACAGGGCCATGACGGCGTACGACACACCCAAATCGACGCGGCAGAGCGTCAAGTCCTTGCCACCGGTGCGGTTTTCTTCGCGAATCCAGTAGCCGTAGCACAACACGGTGAGCGTGCCGCCCACTCCGCCCATCAAGGCCAGCGTCCAGGCGATCGCCTCGGGCTTATCCGGCACCCGGGGCACGCAAAGTCCCCTGGCCACCTCGCGGTAGTCGGGGGCAAGCATCACGGCGGTCACGAGCACCACCGCGACCATGATCGCCACCATCGCTCCCAGCATTCTCTCAAAGAAGCGGAACGAGCCGACGAGCACCATCACCAGCCCGACCAACGAGTGCAGCACACCCCAAAAGATCTTGCCATGCACGGGATCGGCGAACACCGGAAACAGCGCATGCGCCGCCACGCCGCAGGCGCTGATCAGCGAAGCGCCGACGCCAAACGTCCAGGCGAGCAGATAGACGAGAAAGAGCCACTGGACGGGCCGGCCGAGTCGCAGAACGGCCCCTTCGAGCAGCGTGGTGTCGGTGGCCAGTTGCCATCGTGCCAGACCCTCGGTGATCACGAACTTGAACGCAGCGCCCAGCACGACGGCCCAGAGCACGGCCGTACCGAGCTTCATCCCGGCAAAGGCCCCGCCGGCGAGGTCGCCCGCCCCGACACCGGTCGCGGCCAGCATCAAACCCGGTCCGACCAGTGTAATGAATGCCCGCCGGTTCCTTTTCATGGCTACCTCTTTGCCCCCGATATCGGAAACTCCAGCAGCGATTGCCCCTTTGCCGGCATGGATTGCAGCGCGGCTTGGAGTTTGCGTCGAGCGGCGCCGGCCGCCGTGTCACGATCCACTTTCTCCAAGGGCTCCTTCTCCAGTGGATCGGCGGCGATATCGAAGAACCGGCCGTCGCCGTAGAGCTTCCACCGCTGGTCGCGAACGAACCGAGCCGGCGGCGTGCGCTCGGGACGAGGGCAGTAGTAGCAGTAGATCCACTCGCGCGGGCTGCCGGCTTCGCCACGCAGTTGCGGCAGGAAACTCCGGCCGTCCAAACCCTCGGGCACGGCGGCGCCGGCCGCTTCGAGCAGCGTGGGCAGGAAGTCCGAGAAGTCGACCAGATCGTTGCTCACCCGGCCCTCGGGCACAACACCCGGCCAGCGAACGACCAGCGGCACGCGCGTACCGGCGTCGGTCGTCTTGCCTTTGCCGCCTTGCACAACACGATCTCCGAGCGTCGAACGAATCGTTCCATGGGTGCCGTTGTCGCCGGTGAAGAGGATGAGCGTTCGGTCGGCAATCTTCAACTCCTCGGTCTTCTCCACGATGCGGCCGACGATCGTGTCCATATGGCCGACCATGTCCTCGAAGTTTCGCTGCCGGTCCTTGCTCTGGCGCGACTTGCTACCCGGCGTCGGCAAGAACGGGCTGTGGACCAGGATCATCGGATAATAGACGAAGAACGGCTTGTCTCGACTGGCGGCCATGAAGTCGGTGATGTGATCGGTGACGATATCCGGCCCGTACTCGTCCGGGCCAAACTGGCGATTCTCGCCGTCGATGTAAAGCAGCGGGTTCCAGAATCGGGACCCGAGCCGATCGACCTGCCAGAGGCACGCGTGGTCGAATCCGGCGTCGCGCGGCCCGGTTCCCTTTTCCCGAAAGCGGGGGGGGTAATGTTCCGCGCCCAGCAACTGCCATTTGCCGGCAACCATGGTCTTGTACCCGGCACTCTGGAAGAACTGGCCGATGGTGCGTTGATCGCGCCGGAGGATCGAAAAGGCCGAGTAGTTTCTGACGTTGGACAAACCGGTCATGATCTTCACCCGGCTCGGCGTACAAAGCGGCTGCGCGTAGCAATGATTGAATCGCATCCCAGCCCGGGCAAGCCGATCGATGTTGGGTGTCCGATATTGGCGGCTGCCGTAACAGCCAAAACACTCGTAACCCACGTCGTCGGCCATGATCAGAATGACGTTCGGGTGAGCGTCCTTGCTCCCAACATCCTCGGCCTGCGCGGCGGAAACCGTCATCGCCAGCGAGCCGATCGTGGCCAGGACTCCCAAAAACTTCGTCTGATCGGTTTGGCGTATGGTCACGGTTCAATCCCTCTGGCTTGTTGATATGGGCTCTTGAATCATTGGGCCTGCTGCTGCCTCAGGCAAACAATACTACCATCGCTCGGCGCTACGTACAATCTACCGTACGCCACGGCCATGCCGTCGAGGTCAGCGATCCGCTCGAACATACCGACTACGATCCACGGACAATCAAAGCGCTGGCCGCCCACGCGCTGCCCTTCCTCGACAGCTCATAAATGTGTAGACACCAATGCCCTCCAGGGCGAGGGGAGACGCAAGGCTCACCGGTCCGCGGTGACCGGCTTCAGTCGCAGCGTGCGAAGATCGAGCATGTTTTGCCAGATAGGTCCGGCGCTGCGGAAAATCAGGCGGTGGGTGCCGGAAGGCAGGGTGATTTGGCCGATGGGCTGTTGCGTGTAAACGTCCCACGAGCCCGTGCCGGGGACATCGCCGGTGAGCGAAATGCCCGACGCTTGGAGCAGGAACCGGTTGCGACCCGATTGGTAGGGCGATGCACCGTCGAGTTCCACCGCGTACGTCGCCGATGCGGCGACCTCGATCGACCAAACGGCATAAGCTTCGGGGCGGCTCCAGTAGCCGAGGTTCCGGTACTTGGGCTCGAAGACGATCGACGGACCGTAAATCTCCGCCGCCGTGGCGGCAAGTTGCAGCGTGCCGTCGGCGCCGGGACGAATCAACTCGGGCCGGTTGCCGGGAAATTCCTTACGCGGCGGACCCGTGCCGCCGATGAAGGCCACCAGATCGGCCATCTGGCGGTGTGTGATCTTGCCCTCCAAGCCCTCGGGCATGTGCGAGCGGGCGTTGCTGACCAGCTCGTCCAGATCGCGCCGCAACACGACGTGGGCCTTGCCCTTGCTGTCGACCAGCGTGACGCTGCTGCTGGTCTCCTCGGTAATCATGCCCGAGAGGGTCAGGCCGTCGGCGGTGATGGCCGTGTACTCGATGAACCGGTCTTCCACCGCCCGGTTGGGATCGAAGGTGGCCACGAGCAGCGCGGCGGCCGACTTGTCGACCAGGGTGCGAAGATCGGGCCCCACGTCGGTTCCCACGTCGGCCAGCTTGTGGCAGTCGGCGCAGGTCGCGTCGGTGAAAGCCGCCTTGCCTCGCTCGACGTCGCCGGCCATGGTCTCGACCGGTTTGAAGGTCTCGATCACCCGGGCGATCGACTCCTTGGTGGTGGCCGCGCCGAAGAGTTTCTCGGCCCGGGCGCGAATGCCCTCGTCGCGATGATGGCGCAACGCCTCGCGGCGCGTGACGTCGACGGCCAGCCGCATCTCGTCGCGTGCTTCGGCCACGTCGAGCAGCGCCGCGGTCCAATGGGGGCGGCCCAGCAGCACGTCGAGCATGGCCGCATGAACCTTCGACCCAACCCCCGGCCAGGCTTCGAACATCAACTCGGGCACGTCGGCCGCGGGCAACCGGCGCATCGTTTCCACGGCGGCAAGCTGCAATTCCAGCGGTGTTTGCGGCACCAGCAGTTCGACGAGCGTATCGAGATCGGCGGCCGACCCCTTGCCTTGGCGCCCGAGAATACCCACGGCCGCCACGCGGTCGGCCAGTGGCGCGCGATCGTCGGCGACCAACTCGCCGGCGGCGGCCAGCAGGGCGTCGGTCCGTTTCAGTGCCGCTTGGAGTTCGTCGCTCGCACCACCGCCAAGCTGCGTCAGCGAGAGACGGCGGCCATCGAGCCCGTCGAGCAATCGGGCCGTGGCCACGAACTGCCAGCGGGCGTAACCCCCGGCCGGCTCGGCGGCGACCTTTTCCAGCGCGGCGGTGATCGCCCGTTGGTCCTTCATCGCCACGGCCAGATTCAACAGGGTGCCGATCAGTCCGACCCGCCGGTGTGCCTGTTCCGTGTCGCCCAGCACTTCGGCGATCATCGGCCCGAGGTGCGCCGCGGAAGCCGAACTCATCACGGCCGCGGTGATATACGGGTCGTCGACATTGCGCACGGCCAATTGTCCCAATGCGCGACCGGCCCGCGGGTCGTTCCAATGACCCAAACTGTAGGCCAGTTGCATACGGACCGGGGCGTCGGGATCGTCGAGCAACCGCAGCGCCGCCGGGCCAAGTTGGGCATGGGCGCCGAGCAACGGTTCGCTCAGCCGAATCGCATGGCGGCGCACGCCGGGATGCTCGTCGGCCAGCGCCTTGGCAACAACCTCCCCGCGCAACGCCCCGAGTCCTTCGAGCGTGCATAACGCATGAAGCCGGGCCAGCGGGCGGGCAGACTTCGCCGCCGTCTTCTCCAACGATTCGACGGCCGCGCGATCGGCCCGCCAGAGGAGCATTTGCTGGGCCATGTCGCGTTGCCAGCCGCTGGGGCTATCCAGAGCCGCGACCAGTCCGGCCGTATCGAGCTTGTCCAGTCGCGGGATGGGCCGGGGTCGATTGTGTACGGGAAACACCCGATAGATTCGCCCCCGATCGTGACCCTTGCGCAAATCGAGCGTCTTCTCCAACGCATCGTCGATCCACTCGGGATGCTCGATGACAAAGCGGTACATGTCGCACACGTACAGCGCCCCGTCCGGTCCGGTACGCAAGGTTGTGGGGCGAAACCAGGGATCGGTCGAAGCGAGAAACTCCGAATGCTGTTCGTCCTGGGCTCGCCGGCCGCGAAACGAGACACCGTCGGGCTCGACGATCATCCGGTGGACCGTGTTGTAGACGGCGTCGCTGACGAACAAGTTACCGTTGAAATCAGGCCCGAACAGTTCGTCGCGATAGATCATCGCGCTGCAAATACACGTCCATCGCCCTGGCTGACCCGCAAGCGGAGTCGGCTGGTCGTAGAAACAATGGGTCACGACCCGGCCAATGGGAAAAACATCTCGGGCCGCGATCAGATCGCGCCGCGCGCTGGGCGGCGCGTAGTGGGGATTGCGGCGAAGGTAGTGATCGGCCAGCACGTAATGCCAACCGGGATTCGGGTTGTTGCAGCCGAACCAGTTGCCCCAGTCGTCGCGATTGCGGCCGTGTTGCGTGCGGCCGGCTTGCACGTCGAGCAGCCCCTGGTCGGGCCGCATACGCAGATCGCGGCCGCTCATGTCGAGTTTCTGGCCCGTCTTTTCCGAGCGGATCACGCCGTTGCTGTCGCCGTTGGCCAGGTAGACCCAGTTGTCGAGCCCCCAGCGGAGATGGTTGACCCGGTGCTGTTGATTCCCCTGACCGAACCCGGAGAAGATGGTCCGCCGCCGATCGGCCCGGCCGTCGCCGTCGGTGTCTTCGGCATAAAACACTTCCGGTGCGGCGGCGACGAGAACCCCGTTGCGCCAGGGCATGACGCTGGTGGGATAGGGGACCGGTTCGAGAAACACGGTCGATCGATCGTAGCGGCCGTCGCCGTCGGTATCTTCCAGCCAGCGCACGCGGCCGCCGATTTGGCCCTTGTCGTCGAGCCCCAAGGGATAGTCGGCCATTTCCACGACCCACATCTTGCCGTCGGGCCCCCAGGCCACGTCGACGGGGTCGGCCACCAGCGGTTCGGCGGCCACCAGTTCGACGGCAAACCCGGGCCGCGGCTGCATCGCGCCCAGCGAACTCTCCGGCGAGCGGGCCGGCGGGTCTTTTCGCACGTCGAGCAGGTCGGTGAACCGGCGGACGTCGACCTGATGCGGCAGCGTCGCGCCGGTGTCTTCGTTTTGCACCCACATCCGCCGCTGCTTGAACCAGGCCCCGTTGTCGGTGCCGTCGGCGCGAACAATCATCGGTAGTGCGCCAGCGTCGCCGCGCGGACCGGCGAGTACCCGTTGCGACCAGCCTTCGGTCATTGAGGTGAACAGACAAAGCGCGTATCGCTCGGCGTTGGAGAAGACGACGTCGGCCCGGCCATCTTCGTCGACGTCGACCAGTCGGAGTCCGGCATCGCGGCCCCGGGCATCGACGAACGTGGCACCCTCGGGCAGCGCAAAGGGCAGCTTCTTCCAGCGGCGGTCGGTTTCTGCCCATTGAAACACGCCCCGCTGCTGGGGATTGCCGACGATCGCTTCGCACACTCCGTCGCCGTCCAGATCGCGAAGCCGAAGTCCTTGGTCGCGGCCATCGCGGCATGTAAACACCGGCCCGTCGAGTTCCAAACCGGCGAGCCCCTGAGGATCGGCCACCCATCGTTGCCCGTTGAAGTGCCACACGCCGGCGGTCTTCTCGTTGCGTACCATAATGCTGGCACGACCGGTACTTCGCAAAACGCCAAATTGCACGCCCGTGGCTTGCTGGTCGCGCACCAACGACACGGGGAAATCGGAAACCTGCCAGCGCTGCTTCTCGGGCAACCAAAGGCGGGTTTGGCGGACCGACGCGTTGCCGATCACCACGTCGAGAAAGCCGTCGTTGTCGAGATCCAGCAGCCGCACGCCGTTGTCCCCGCCGTCGGCCGCGCGGAGTGGTTGCCCGCCAAGCAGGTTCTCGTTGACCCGGTCCAGCACTTCGCGGAAATTGAGGAAAAGCACCTTCCCGCCGTGCGTCTTGGCGGCATGGTCGATCAGTTCGACGATCTGATCGTTGCGGATCCAGTTGTGGGGATGAAAGCAGATCGAGAACGCGCCCCGCTTGACAACCGCCGCGTCGACCGCCACCTTGAAATCGCGCACCGTCGTCGGGTTACAGGTGCCGTGCAGATGCTGGGCGTCCCAATCGCTGGGCATCACGGTGGGAAACTGCCAGCAAAGCCGGCCGACGACGAACGGGTAGGGATAGTCTTCGACCCAGTTGCAGTAGTTGCGATCGGCCGGCACGTATTTCAAGAACCGCTGCCGCCGCTGTTCGTCCAGGCCGATCTCCGGCGGCAACTCCGGGTCGTTGGACGTCAGCAACATGAACACCGACGAATCGATCGAAAGGAAATTTCCTCGGGGCGTGGTCTTGTTGAACACCTCGGCGAAGAACCGCGGGCTGACCGAGTTCATCGAATCGCAACAGGGCATCCGATACGCGACCGGCCGGGCACCGGGGACCGACGCAAGGGCGTCGATCGACTCGTCGTACGTCGCCTTCGCCTTGGCCAGCCCGCCGGTTTGCAGACAGGGGCACGGATGGGCCACCGTGTGGGCTTCCAGATTCACGCCTTCGGCAAACCACCGCTTCAGGATCGGATCGTCGGGATTGACCTCGTTGGTCATGATGCTGACCGGCGCGCGGTCGTCGATCTTCTTCAATCGCTCGAAGATCGGCCGCAGGAACGATTCGTACTTGGCCGTATCGCGAAGGTCGTCGATGGCCAGCACGACAACCGCCTCGACGCCCTCCTGGCCGACCCACTGCGGCGTGGTCAACTTGGCCGTGTCGCGATTCACCCAATAGGGATTGTGCGGATCGTCGAGATAGGTCAGCCGGTTGCCCGTGTCGGCCGCATGCAGCAGCGGCGCAAGCAACAACGTGGCAGCCACGGTGACGATGATCTTCGACATGGAAACGATCCTTCGGTAGCAAGGGGGACGGGGTCGCGTTTCCATGATACCGTAGCGTCCCCTGCTCGGGCAATGTTGCGGAGCGTTCTTCGGCTTGGAATTCATTCCGGGAACGGGTAGGATCTGGACATGAGCCGACCGGAGAATCCCATCGCCGCGATGGTTGCCCTGAACGTCCTTGCCAGCGTTTTCTGCTTGGTTGTGGTGTTGGCAAGTCGCGGCGGCGCTCTCGCCGCGATCATGGGGGTGTCCACAATTCTCACCCAAAGCACCCTTTTGGCGACCTGGGCGAGTCTGGGAGGCAGGCCGGCGCCGTGGCGTCTGCTGGGCTTGGGCCTCGCACTGGGACTCCTGATCGGACCAAGTCCGCCGCAATCGTACGAAGCGTTGCCGATATGGTCCCTGTTGATGATGCTGTTGCTGGGGACTGTCGCTACTGGCCTGACGTTGCTGCTTCTGCGGCTGCTGGGGCTGGGACTGGTAAACTGCCCCGACGAGCCAGCGCGTCTGGTACCTCGCCGGCTGCAGTTCTCCTTGCGACTGCTCTTCGAGTGGACCACGGCGACGGCCGTGGTGATGGGCGTCTGTGCCTATATCCCGCGCGAGTTCTTCGCTGAGTTCGCGGTGTGGCGTTCGCTGTCCGCCATTCTGCTCGTGTGGTTTGCCGCGAGTTCCGTCGCCTTGGGCGCGCTCTGCGTTTCCTTGTGGGCGGCTCGGCTGGGGGCACGCGTTGCGACACTTTTTGTCATCCAGGGGACGGCGATCACGGTAGTCGCGGTGGTGATCGACAACCCCGATGCAATCCGCGAGGGCATCATTCCCTGCTTTCTCGTTTCCACCGCCTGGCTGGCCGGTTCCCTCTGGGCTGTCCGCGCGGCCGGCTTCCGGCTGGTGTGGCGGCGGATGCCGTTGCGGACCCCCGACAGTTGACCCGGGCCTGGGCGGTAGTCACAATCGGAGTGTCCTCGGCGAGGTATGTTCCGAGGAAGAGCCTTATCCCCACCGGCCCCGTGCCGGTGGGGAAGAAGCCAAAGTGGCGACGCTCAACCAAACAACACCATTTCCGGGAGACCATGATGAGAAATCTGCTTTGCATCGCCTGTTTCGTGATTGCCGTTTCGGTAACGTCCGCCGCTCCGGCCGAGGAGCCCGACTTGACCAAAGCCTTGCCCGAGGTCGTCGAAGACTGGCAGGACATGCGGTTTGGCATGTTCAACTGCTGGGGGCCGGTGAGCTTGACCGGGTTGGAGATCGGCTGGTCGCGCGGAGCGCCGCGGGGTGGTGAGTTCCTCGTGCGCAAGGGGCAAGGTCCCACGCCGGTCGACGTGTACGATAATCTGTATAAGAAGTGGCAGCCCGATAAGTTCGACGCGAAAGCCTGGGTTCAGGTGGCCAAGGATACCGGGATGAAGTACATGATCTTCCTGGTGAAACATCACGACGGGTTCTGTCTCTACGACTCGAAGCTGACCGAGTTCAAGAGCACGGGCGCGGAGTCGGCCTGGAAGGTCGACGTGATGAAAGAGGTGGCCGATGCGTGTCACGAGGCCGACTTGAAACTGATCATCTACTACTCGCAACCCGACTGGCATCATCCCGACTATCGGGCGAAGACCCACGCCCGGTATATCGAGTATCTGCACGGCCAGGTTCGCGAGCTGTTGACCAACTACGGCCGCATCGACGGCTTCTGGTTCGATCTGGGCGGAAAGCCGGAAGACTGGGATTCGGTGAAGCTGTTTACCATGATGCGTACGCTCCAGCCCCACTTGATCATCAACAACCGCTGCGGATTGCCGGGCGATTTCGACACGCCCGAGCAGCGGTTGGGCGGGTTCCAACTCGAGCGACCTTGGGAAACGTGCATGACACTGGGTACGCAATGGTCCTGGAAACCCAACGACCGGGTCAAGTCGCTCAAGCAGTGTATCGACGTGCTGGTCACCTGTGCCGGCCGCAACGGCAATCTGGCGCTGAACACGGGTCCCATGCCCAACGGGCAAATCGAACCCCGCCAGATCGAGCGGTTCCGGGAAATCGGCAAGTGGCTCGGCCAATACGGCGAGAGTATTTACGGTACCCGCGGCGGGCCGTTCTTCGGACAGGGTTGCCTGAGTACGCGCAAGGACAACACGATCTACGTCCATATTCTGAAATGGTCCGGCGACGAAATACTCCTGCCGCCGATCGACAAGAAGATTGTCTCCCACTCGCTGCTGACCGGCGGAACGGCCACGGTCGACCAGAGCGAAACGGGCGTGACCATCTCGGTCCCGAAGGAGCATCGACAGGAGTTGGACACGATCGTCGTGCTGGGGCTCGACGGGCCGGCCGCCGAAGTGGCCGTCGCCGCCGTCTCCTCGGGTTCGCTCGCCCATGGTAAGAAGGCAACCGCCTCGAATTTCTATCAGAACGACAAGACATACACTCCCGGCCATGCGGTCGACGACGACCCGAACACCCGCTGGGGTTGCGATTATGGCACCAAGTCGGCATGGCTGGACGTCGACTTGGGCGAGGAGAAGACGTTCGATCGGGCGTGGATCAGCGAGCCGTACGATCGGGTGGTGGAATTCGAGTTGCAGGCCAAGCGGGGCGACGAGTGGGAAACGTTTCACAACGGGACGACGATCGGCGAGGGTCTTTCGGTGAAGTTTTCCCCAACGACCGCCCAGCACGTGCGGCTGAACCTGCTGGAAACGACCGACGGCCCGTCGATCTGGGAGTTTCAGTTGTTCGCGCCGAAGAAGTAGGGAGTGAAAAGGGCCCTATGTGGAGGGTGGCTGGTGGTCGAGCGCAGCGAGCCCCCAGAACCGCGTCTTTCT